>JAKEHZ010000354.1 GCA_022614735.1 Acidobacteriota bacterium
AGCGAAAGGAGGCCCATTTTCGCTTGTTTCGTCTATTTTCGCTTGTTTCGCATTCTCTCTTCGACTTTAGTAAAAGCGACACATGAATGAAACTCACTCACTAAGGTTATTTCCGTTCGTTCCGATTTCTCTCTTCAGCCGCAACCCTCAGTTGCCGGTAAATGAAATCTTAATCCCCACCTTGCTCGATTTGTTAGTTGTGCCGACTGTAGTCGTGACTATCACATCGACATCTGTCTTGCCGGCAAGCGATGGAGCGAGGTTCACGTCAACCAGATCACCGCCGATAGAATCAGGGTTGGGAACCGCAACGATCGTTGTCACATCAACATCGCCGATCTTTACCTTAACGCTATCCGCATTGCGCCAGCCCGTACCGAAAACTCGCAGGATGTTCGGATTGGCTTCCGTGCCCACCGAACAGGGCGGATCTGTGAATGTAATCGAAGCATCGGGGTTCCTCCTCCCGCACTTCACCAGCGCGATTCCATTACCGTCGCCGGTCGTCGTGAAGACACCGGGCGAGGCTTGCAGCACTTTTACTCTACCACTGGATAGAGTGCCGTTGTTATTGACTACGACTTCGACTCCATCGGAAGGCTTGACTGCTTGCGGAACTAAAAAGTTCACCTGTGTTGGAGAAACCGAGATCAGAAGCGCGGGCAGTCCGGCAACCGTAGCTTTCACGCCCGCTATCTCTAACCCGGGCGGCCCTGAAGCCGTGGTGTTGGCGAGGTTGGTGCCCTGTGCAAGAGCGCTCGAGCCGAATGCGACTTCTCCTACCTCGAAGCTCGCCGCATTTGCGACTGTCAGTGGCTGGGTTTGAACCGGCAGGAATGAAATTTTTGCCTTGTTACTCTCTAAAGCAGTGGTCGCGGGAATTATCACCGAGAGATCGAGGTCTGCCTTATCTACCTGATCTTTAGTCAAAGTGACGTTGATCTGGTCGAGCCCGGCAAAAAACCCCTGGGCGCCACTGAAGCTCGGAGTCAGAGTCACATCGCCAATTTTGACCTGAGTGCTCTGTGAATTGCGCCAACCCGTCCCGTAGATGACCAGGGTATTAAACCCTGCATCGTTACCCACCGAGCACGGAGGGCTTGTCAGCAGAAAGTTCATCCCGTCCGGTGAGACTGCCCCGCAATTGGCCGCTGCCGGACCTTTGCCATCGCTGGTGACGGTAAATATGCCCGGTGCATTATCAACGACTTTGACTTTGCCCGCCGACTGCACTCCATTGTTGTTGATTGTGAAATCGACCGCGTCACCATTTGCAATGCCCGGCGGCAGGACGAAATTGACCTGTTCCCCCGAGACGTAAAACAGCTGCGCCGCTATCTTACCCACTGTTACTGTCACGCCATTCAAGATAAACGGCAGCTGCGCGGTCGACGCGCCCTGAGTTGTATTCGCCAACTGAGTGCCAAACGCGGCAGCGATCGAGCCACGCGCGACCTGGGTCGAATCGAAGCTCGCAGCGTTGGCAATCTTCGCTTCCTGAGAATTCTTGCTTGTTACCGGGCGAACCAAGGCCTGGAAAAGATCCGGCACAGGCGACACGCTCGGCTCGAGTAGTTGTGCGATAAAGTTGAATGATGTCAGATTGCCGCTCGGATCAATAAAAGATGATGTCGTATTAGTCCGCTGATCAAGGAAGAGATCCGAAGCCGATGTGAAAGTGAGCTGAAGGAACTTGGCACTGGTAATGTCGTAGCGGAAAACCTCCTTGCTGCCATCCGCGTTGTCTGTATTCACATTGCTGGGTGTGGCCGGAGTTAGATTGAGCGATGAATCGAACGAGAGAAATGTTCCAACCGAATTAATACTGGGCAGAAAATTATAATCTATGCGCGCCAGCTCAGCCTGTGTCAACGGGGTAGAGATAGTCTGGTTGGTGAGCTTGGTGAAAGCCTTGCTGGTGATGTTGTAGAGCCAGAGCTCGCGTGTACGGTCCGCGTTGTTGTTATCGAAGTTACCGGCCGACTCTATGACCATCAGTGTTCCGTCATGGTTGATCGGATGGGTATATGCCGCCAGCAGATTCATCGGCGCATTCCCATCGAGCACAAATGTGGCGCCGTCCCCGGCCAGAACTGGAACGAGGGCTATGCCGGTCGTATCGGTAACCTGTGTGAAGCTGTCGACCGGATCGCCGACTCTATAAAAGAAAATCTCGCCGTTGAAATCACTGTTCTTATTCGCGTTCGCGCCCGGATAATTGAAGCCTGAGAGGAAGGCCATGACCTGGCCGTTGCCGCTAAGTTTGGGAGAGGAGTTGAATCCTTTGACGACGAAATTGACGGTGGCGTCTTCATCACGCGAAAGTGTTACCTGTGAATATTGCTTTTGCGGCACGCGGTAGAGGAAGACATCGCCATTGCCATCGTCATTTGCGGCAGTGAACTCTGTGGCTCCGTTCGGGATTGCATTGAAAGTTCGACGAGTTGAAACGAATCCGATCACTGTGCCATCTATATTAATTGTTGGCTCATAGTTGGTAAAAATCCCTTTGATAAACTCATTATCAAAGTTTTTGCCGGTATTTGTGATGCGGGTGAAAGTCGCGGTCGTCGCGCCACGCGGCAAATCGGCCAGGTAGATTTCATAATTGTTATTATCGTTCGTCGTGTCGCCCAGTGATGCGTTTGAGACAAAGACGATCTTGGTCCCATCGCCGCTGATGGCCGGCGTTACATTGTCGATTATGGTAAGCACCTTACTCTCGTCTGCCGGGTCTTTGATATCCGCTGTGTTGGTAATCTGAATAACGCTTTGCGAATCAACATCGTAGACGTAAATCTCGGTGTTGCTGTCGACGTTGTTGCCGTTGTAGTCGTTGATCGAATCGAAAACCAGGCGTTTGCCATCATTACTCGCACCACGCACATAGGTTCCAATCACATTGGTTGGAACAGCCAGTGGGATGATCGTAACTTCCTCGGTTGGGATCTGTTGCGCGCGGGAAGTGGCGAGATTACTTTTTAAACCAAAGACCGCGAAACATAAAATGGCAAAAACGGGTAAAAACAGAAGAGGTCTTTTCACGCTCTGAAACTCCTTTGACATAACCACAGATTCCGATGGGATCAGAACCTTTCATTTAAGAGGGCGGATTATACTCATCCATTCGCTGCTTGTCGAATATCGTGGTTTCTTCATCATCTTCTGAATTTTAATCCCAGCGAAATCAAGAACGTCCCACAAACAAAATACTTGCGAAATAAAATCGGGGATGTATCTTAAAGACACATCCCCGATAGATTGAGACAGATAGTTCTCGATTTTAATACTCTTAAGCGGCTTTCGGACTGACATACTGATCATAGTGGCGAGCTGGTTCCCAGTCACGGATTTCTTCCACGACCGGTTCCGGGAAACGCTCTTCCAGATCAACCATTTCGACAGCCTCTATGTAAACACGCTCCATATTTTCAGGCTGAAAGCCGTTCTTCTGGCACGCAGCGACGTGTCGCCGCACGATCGCGTCAACCTTCTCCCTCTTTTTCTTGGGCAGTCTGTTGACCGCCTTCAGTGTGTCGCTTGAGATTTTCATCACTCTATCTTTCCCCCTTTCCGAAGTTTTGTCTATTTAATGTTTTTTAGTTTGTTTAATCTACCCGCCTAAATATTCTTGTTTATTAAGAAATACTCAGGATGTAGAATCAGCCCAGCGTCCATTAACCACGGATTGAACGAGAATATACACATTCCCTGCATTTTCTGTGCACAAAAATTCATTTGATACACATTATTTTTGGTTAACCAATGCTAAATTTCTGTAAGACAATAATATCCGGTTTTCATAATTAATTTGAGCGGTGCTTAACTGGGAAGACCAACATCTAGAACTAGCTTGACGCATCGCGAAAATATGATGCACACTGACCTTGAATGAGAAGGCTGGAGTAATCCCTTGCCCCACCAGACTTCCCACGCGATAAAAAAAACACCCGAAGCGGAGAAATGGCGAAATTTGAACATCACATCTTCGTCTGCACAAATCAGCGTCCTCCAGAAAACCCCCGAGGATGCTGCGATCCGGAAGGCCTGGGAAATTTACAAATACTATTTAAAAAGGCGCTGGCCGAGTGTGGTTTGAAAGCAACGGTGCGGGCCAATCGATCAGGTTGTCTCGACCAGTGCGAGCACGGCCCAACTGTCGTGATCTACCCCGAGGGTGTCTGGTACGGAGGTGTTAAGCCCGAAGACGTGACCGAGATTATCGAGTCACACATCATCAATAAGACACCAGTTACACGGTTGATGCTCGCTGATGGATGCATCAATACTCCAGTCTGTCAGCACAAGCAGCCGCGAAAATCAGAGTAATAAATATGTCTGCAACCGACCCCATTAACCTCGTCACCATTGGTGGCGGCACTGGTCTTGCAACATTGCTCAGAGGGTTGAAATCATTTCTCAACCTGGCGGAGCAACGGATTGCGATGACCGCTATTGTTACTGTGACCGATGACGGGAAGAGCTCCGGCCGCTTGCGCGGCGAGTTCTCAGTCCTACCACCGGGAGATATTCGCAGTTGTCTGGTCGCACTCGCGGACGAGGACCAGCTCATTACTCAACTCTTTCGTCACCGCTACCCCGGCGACGGTGCACTTGGCGGGCACTCGCTCGGAAATTTGATCATCCTCGCACTCAACCAGCTCAGTGGTGATTTTCTCACTGCGGTCGATCAGGCACGCGAGATGCTCGGGATCAGGGCGAGGATCCTGCCATCGACATTGGATCGCGTCGATCTGGTCGCGCGAGTCGGTAACCGGATGGTGCGAGGGCAGGTTTCAATCAAATCCCAGAACGCCCCGATCCACGAGCTGGCGCTTACTCCACCTTTCGCCAGGGCTCTCCCGGCCGCCATCGATGCCATTCTCCGGGCCGACCTCATAACTCTCGGTCCCGGCTCTCTCTTCACCAGCGTCATTGCTACTCTGCTCGTTAAGGAGATCTCACATGCTCTCGTGGAATCGAGAGCGAAGAAAATTTATATCTGCAATGCGATGACCGAATATGACGAAACCGACGGATATACTGCCGTCGATCACGTCAGGCGGGTGCTGGCCTATGCTCCGGAAATGCGGCTCGATTATGCCCTCTTCAATTCCGCGCCTATCTCGATTGAGATGTGCGAACGATACGCGGCTGAGAAAGCTGTCGCGCTCGAACCGCCGGACGGTGTGCCGGCAGACTTGAGGGAGATGCAGTTCGTCGCTCTGCCGCTGGCTTCCGAATCCCGTTTTGTTCGTCACGACCCGGAGAGGCTGAGCCGGGCGATTTTTGAGATTTATAATCGATCAAAACACAGAGCGGTTAGACAGGATTAACAGGATTGGACAGGATTGAAGAAAAAAGAAGTTTTGATCCCTATCATCAATCCTGTCCAATCCTGTTAATCCTGTCTATTCCCTACGCCCCATCATTCCGTGTTTCGATTTAACTGATACTTTCGTATAATTCGCAGACTTTGCTGTTCCTCCCCAGTCAAACCTATAGCCACTAAGAGGAAACAATTGTGAGCACACCAATCAACATCCTGATCCTAGCTGCCGGTCTCGGCACACGCATGAAGAGCGATCAAGCCAAGGTTTTGCATAAAATCGGCAGTCAGACGATTATCGCGCGCCAGTTGCGAACTGTTGCGGAGCTTTCGCCTGAAAAGATCTTCATCATCGTCGGTCATCAGGCTGAAAAGGTCGAAGAGATCGCGCGCGCCGCGACAAATGAAGCGATAGCCGAAAAACTGCACTTCGTGCTGCAGAGCGAGCAGCGGGGCACCGGCCACGCAGTTAAATGCGCGAAGGGAGTTTTGGAAAAAGCGCATGGCCTGGTGCTCGTCATCAATGGCGATGTTCCTCTGGTCAAAGCGGACACGCTTCGTAAACTGATCGCCGAACATGAACGCGGTAACTCCGCGGCGACATTCATTACGATTCGCATAGCTGATCCTCCGGCTTATGGTCGTGTTATCCGCGATGAAAATGGCAGGTTCATGAAGATCATCGAGGAACGCGATTGCACTCGCGAAGAGCGAGCGATCACCGAGCTCAATCCCGGCCTCTACTGCTTTAATATCCCAGCTCTGCTCGTCGCGCTCGACAAGCTCGAGCCGAGAAATGCGCAGAACGAGTACTATTTGACCGATGTTCCGGAGCATCTTCTCGCTGCAGGTCTTACGGTCGGGACGGTTCTGCACGAAGACGCCCGTGAACTCGATGGGGTCAACACTCGGGCTGAGCTGGCAGAGATGTGGAAACGCCTGCGCCACCAGACTCTCAATCGCCTGATGGCCGAGGGGGTGACGATCATCGACCCCGATTCGACCTACATTGACGATAGCGTAGAGATCGGCCGCGACACGATCATCCATCCGCAGGTGATCATCGAGGGCAATTCACGTATTGGCCGCAATTGTGAAATCAATTCGTGGTCGCATCTGACAAATGTCGAAATTGGTGACGAGTGCAGGGTGCTCAACTCTTGCGTCCTGGTTGACACCAAATTGACGGCGCGCAATTCGGTCGGCCCTTTCGCGCATTTGCGGATGCGCGCCGAATTGGCGGAAGAAGCCGTCGTAGGCAATTTCGTTGAGGTCAAGAAATCGAAGCTCGGCCGTAAAACCAAATCAATGCATCTGACCTATCTCGGCGATGCAACGATCGGCGACCGCGTCAATATCGGCGCGGCGACTGTGACCTGCAATTACGACGGCAAGCAGAAGCACCAGACGATCATCGAGGATGACGTAAAGATCGGATCGGACACGATGCTTATCGCCCCGGTCCGTGTGGGGCGGGGCTCGGTTTCAGGCGCGGGCTCGGTGATCACCAAAGATGTCCCGCCTGACTCGCTCGTCGTAGGTATGCCGGCGAAAGTCATCAAGAAACTCAAAGAATGAAAGAGAAGAGGGAAAACGGAACGGACGGAAATAACGGAACAAACGGAAAAATCCTAGAGAATTTCCGTTTGTTCCGTTATTTCCGTCTGTTCTGTTTTCTCTTAACATTGTTCCCTACAAAATTCGAAGGAGAATGAAGTCTATGTGCGGAATCGTCGGTTACGTCGGCAACCAGCAAGTTGTCCCTGTGGTCATTGAAGGTCTTCGACGATTGGAATATCGCGGATACGATTCGGCGGGTATTGCCGTCGTTGATTCGAGAGGCGAGATGCATGTGCGCCGCGCCAGTGGAAAGCTGCGCAACCTGGAAGAAGTTCTCCGTCAAAACCCCCTCGAAGGCCTCTACGCAGTAGGGCACACCCGGTGGGCAACCCATGGAAGACCATCCGAAGAAAACGCTCATCCGCACCGCTCAAGCTCCGGTCGCATCTGCGTGGTGCACAATGGCATTATCGAAAACTACCTCGAGCTCAAACGGGAATTGCAAAAAAAAGATCACCGCTTTCAGTCCGAAACCGACACTGAGGTCGTCGCTCACTTGATCGAACAGAAACTCCGCGACCATCCCGATATTGGCTTTGAAGGCGCGTTCCGCGCGATGCTCAAAGAGATTCACGGCATCTACGCGCTGGTCGCGATGTCGGCCGATGAGCCTGACAAGCTGATTGCCGCGCGGCTGGGTCCCCCGGTCGTCATCGGCATCGGCGAAGGTGAATATTTCGTCGCCTCGGACATTCCGGCGATCCTTCCGCACACGCGCGATCTGTTTTTCCTCAATGACAATGAAATGGCCGTGGTCACGCGCGCCGGCGTGCGCGTGACCGAAGCGCAGGGGAACGAGATCAAGCCGCAAATTCAACGCATCAATTGGGACCCGATCCAGGCAGAGAAGGGCGGCTACAAGCATTTCATGCTCAAAGAGATTTACGAGCAGCCACGCGCCGTCCGTGAGACAACGGAAGGCCGCATCTCGCTCGACACGGGCCGCATCTTCATCGACACAATGAACATTCCGGATGAAGAGTTCTGCAGGTTCACTGACATCAAGATTGCGTCTTGTGGCACTGCCTGGCACGCATCACTAGTCGCCAAATATCTGATCGAAGAGATTGCCCGCGTTCCCGTCGAGGTCGATTACGCCTCAGAGTTCCGCTACCGTAACCCGATCCTGACGCCTCAGACGCTGATGATGGTTATTTCGCAATCGGGAGAGACGGCTGATTCGCTGGCGGCATTGCGCGAAGCGAAGGATCGCGGCTGCCGATCAATCAGTATTTGCAATGTGCAGGGCTCAATGATGACACGTGAAGCCGATTGCACGATCTACACGCACGCCGGCCCGGAGATCGGCGTCGCCTCGACCAAAGCCTTCACTTCGCAGATGGTCGCGGCCTACATCTTCGCGCTCTATCTCGCTCAGCAACGCGGCTCGCTCAGCGAAGAGAAACTGAAATGGCATACGCTACATCTCTCCGAGCTGCCGGTCAAACTCGAGAAACTGCTCAGCAACAGCGAAATCGATTACGAGGAACTCTCCAAAGCTTTCGTTCTCTCGACCGATTTCCTCTATCTCGGACGCGGCATCAATTTCCCTATCGCGCTCGAGGGCGCGCTGAAGCTCAAGGAGATCTCCTATATTCATGCCGAGGGCTATGCCGCGGGAGAGATGAAACACGGCCCGAATGCCTTGATCGATTCGCGACTGCCCGTGGTCGTCATCAACACGCTCGATCCAAGCGATGAAAAATCTCGGCTCCGTTACGAGAAGACGCTCTCCAACATTCAAGAGGTGCGCGCCCGCGATGGGATCGTCGTTGCCGTGGTCACCGAGGGCGATCAAGACACGCGTAGAATGGCGAATTACACGATCGAAGTCCCTTCATCGAGCGAATTGCTCTCTCCCGTGCTCTCGGTCGTGCCGCAGCAACTGCTGGCCTATCACATTGCAGTGAGGCGAGGCTGTGATGTGGATCAGCCGAGGAATCTGGCCAAGTCTGTGACGGTAGAATAAAGAGAGAAAACGGAACAAACGGAAATAACGGAACAAACGGAATTTCTTTAGGATTTTTCCGTTTGTTCCGTTTTCTCATCTTCCCTTCACTGATCGCTCACGACGGTAAAATTCGGAAATCCGCCACCACCGGCAAGTGATCCGAGGCAACGAGAGCAAGCCGGCTGCGGTGTAATACTGCTTTTTCCAATGCCAGCGACTCATCATAATAGATATGATCGAGATGGAGGAAAGGCAGAAGCCCGGGATAA
>JAKEHZ010000062.1 GCA_022614735.1 Acidobacteriota bacterium
AAAAGCGCCGCGCGACGAACGCTGAAAGATCTTCTTTCAGCCCCCTTTACGTCCATCACGCGGCGCTTACTTCCCCTTACAACCTGCGAGCGGTTGGCGGGAAAAAGTACGGACGCGCTTCGGAGAATATCAAAGACTCACAGGCGTTCTGTGGCTCCGAAATACCCCCTTGCTCTCCTCCGCGCGCCGATCTCAAAGAACTCTTCATTTAAACTATCGTCAGTAACTGGATTGATGACATTTACCAGGGACGATTGCGGCGTCCATCTCTGCGCCACATGTCATCATTTCGCCGTCGCCAGTCATCATCACGGCGATCCCACCTATCGTCATCGCGATCGCGACGTCCCCAACCGCCGGAGTTGTTGTATCCCTGCCGGTAGCCGGCGGAGAAACCATCCCGGAAACCGTCTCTGTAATTCCCATCGTGACGATAATCATCGCGGTAGCCGTACCTGCCGTCTCTGTATGCGCGGCTGCGCCTGAAATCTAACCGCTGTCCCATCCGCCTGTCCTCGCGGCCTTCGCGAATACCATACTGATAGCCATTCCGATAGCCGATCTCTCGCACCTCGCGCTCGCTGAGGCGATAACGGTACTGCGCCGAAGCGCTGACCGTCGATATTGTCATTAATATCGTCGCTGCAATTACTGTTGAAACCCGCGCCATTCGGTTCATCACAATGTTCCTCCCTCTGAATTCTCCTGCTGATTCGCTTTCATCGAACCCGCCATCAGGTAAAACAATCACTGTGCCACGACTTGATGGAACATTAGTTAACACTGCTAAGTGAAGCAATAATGTGATTTATAGTTGTTGGGAGGAAGCATCGACCCGTGCTTTTGAGGCACAGACGGGTTACTGCTCATACCAATCGGTAAGGAGTGATTGACGATTTGGTGCGTTGGGGAAGGAGAGAGATTACGAGACATTCGAAAATAAGCAATACTTCGGACACTTTTTCAGGATGGCGGCCATCCTGAAAAAGTGTCCGAAGTATTGCTTATAATTGATCAAGAATTTTAAGGTTGCGAAATTTCATCAGGAATGATATTGAATTACTGCCCCGCCGTTAAGAGTTGACCCCAGCCGGTTTAATCTACGGCGCAATTCTGCAGCGAGCCGGCTTCCTTCCCCATTGATACTCTTTACTACTCATGATGCCCCTCAATCGGACGTTGTCTCTGGCGCTTCGCGAAGCCTCTGACAGCGTCAGATAGAAGGCGAGGAGAACGATTATGCCTCCATCCGTAGTCGTCGTAGCCGCCGTGCAGGCGGCTCCAATCTATTTGAATCTGGAAAGAAGTCTTGCTCGCGCGCTTGAGTTGATTGCTGAAGCAGCGAAGCGACGGGCACAGCTCGTTGTTTTTCCTGAGTGCTGGCTTCCCGGTTATCCGGCATGGCTCGATACGTGCCGTGACGTCGCCATTTGGGATTATCTGCCGATGAAGCGACTCTACGCACAGTTGCTTGATAACAGTGTTATCGTGCCGAGCCGAGTGACTGAGGCTTTGGCGGAAGCGGCTCGCAAACACAACCTGACTCTTGTCATGGGTGTTCAGGAACACGTCGGTGAAGGCGCCGGGCGCGGCACGCTTTATAACACGATCCTGACTTTCGCCCCGAATGGTGAACTTATCAATTACCATCGCAAACTGGTGCCGACTTTCAACGAACGCCTGATCTGGGGGCAGGGAGATGGAAGTGGTCTGAGGGTGATCGACACCCCGGTCGGTCGCATCGGCGGTTTGATCTGTTGGGAGCACTGGATGCCGCTTGTGCGACAGAATTTGCACATGTCGGGTGAAGACATACATGTTGCGTTGTGGCCTTCGGTTAAAGAGATGTATCAGATCGCAAGCCGTCACTACGCCTTCGAAGGCCGCTGCTTCGTTGTCGCTGCCGGTGGAATTATGCGCCGCAGCGATCTCCCGCGAGAACTGGAGAGCAGCATAAACATCACAGGCGACGATGAGGAATATATTCTCAACGGTGGCAGTGCCGTAATCGGCCCGGAAGGACTCTATGTCGCAGGACCCGCATTTGGCTCGGAAGTGATCATCCTCGCGCGCATCAATCTCGACCGCATTCGCGAGGAGAGTATGACGCTCGATGTAACCGGCCATTTTAATCGCGCCGATCTCTTCGATTTTCATTTTAAAGGAGCAGCCGGGAAGACTGAGAGCGGCAAGCTTGGATTCGTTCCCAAAGCGGGTTTTGAGCTGCCTAATCAAACAGAGAAGGAAGCTATTCTGACGCCAGGTTCTGAAGTTCTCGCGCCATCGGGGACCGACTCCGCACCTGCATTCCGGGTGATTACATCATCGCGTCCATCCGGCTACGAAACGGAGATCCACGAATTGGAAAAGAAACGCTGAGACGGATTGCGGAGGAGAGAATACGAAACAAACGAAAATAACGAAACAAACGAAAAATATCGGATAATTTCGTTTGTTTCGTATTCTCTCCTCCGCAATCCGCAATCCGCAATCCGCAATCCGCAATCAAAAGCTTCCTATTCAAATATCGCTCGTGTTACCTTACAGCGCGAGGTGAGCGAATGAGCGAGACAAAGAAGAAGAAGCTGCGCACATTTGCGGACCTGGATGCAGCTGATTTTCAGCATCCATGGGATGCAACTGCAACAGATGCGCTCAAATCCGTACCGGGTCTCGATCTGGTTATTTCGAAGATCATGGAGTACGGGCTCGAGCGCATTTTCTATCTCAATAACACGGCTTCCAACGTGCGTGTGACGCCGCTGCAGTTCTCACGACTGCATCGCAGCCTTGGCTGGGGCTGCAAAATTCTGGGCATCGAAGAGCCGGAGCTCTATATCGCCGTTGATCCCGTGCCCAATGCTTACACATACGGCCACACGCGCCCTTTCATCGTTCTCACTTCAGGATTGGTCGATATGCTCGATGACGAAGAGCGGTTCTTTGTGATCGGGCACGAGCTCGGTCATATCAAAGCAGGTCATGTGCTCTACACCGTCATTGCTCGCAACATAGCCGAGATCATCGCTTTGATCGGGCAAGCCACACTCGGAATCGGCGCTATCATCGGTCAAAGTCTCGTCGTCGCATTGCTCGATTGGTATCGCACAGCCGAGTTGACCGCGGATCGCGCGGGATTGCTCTGCGTCCAGGACCTTGATCCTTGCATCCGCACATTTATGAAGCTTGCGGGCGGCGCGAGCAAACTTTACGCTGAGATGGATCGGACAGAGTTTCTGAAACAAATTCGCGCTTACGATAACGCGGACTATTCAACCTTGAACAAGGCCTACAAAATTTTACTGACAGCCTATCGCACTCATCCGTTCCCTATCCTGCGAGCAAAAGAACTTGACGAGTGGCACAGCAGTGGGTATCGCAAGCTTGCCGGACCACTGGGATTATTGGCTTCGTGACTTGAGCCTGAGATTATTTCGGTTTTGGCTCCTCTTTCGGTATTATTATCCTTCTCGTTGTTTAATTCTTAAAGATTATTGAACCGTGAAGTTGGATGATTCGGCGTTGCCCATTCTGTCATCGAGAGACGACCTGGGAAGACAATCCATGGCGGCCTTTCTGTTCAGAGCGGTGCCAGATGATCGATCTCGGTCGCTGGGCGGCAGAGGACTATCGTGTGCCTCCCTCCGAAACACCTGACGGGTTGACCGTAGATTTTGATCGCGAGGCAAATACAGATGAATAAGTTGAAAATCTCAAATCCAATCAAGATCCGGATCAGTCTACCGCTGGTACTAATAACAGCGGTATTATCATTCGCCTGTAATTCCGCTCCCGCTCCACAACCTGTTTCGAACGCCACTGCGAATAACCCGGCAGGCAACAGCACGCGTCCGATGGCGAATGAAAAAGCGATCAGTAAAGCCCTGGACGTGCCACTCGCAAAACTTGACGGCGCAACTCTCAAGCTTGCCGATTTCAAAGGCAAAGTAATGGTCGTCGATTTTTGGGGGACATTTTGCCCCCCGTGTGTGAAACAGGCGCCTCAACTGGCTGAGCTCAGCAAGCGTTATCGCGACCAAGGGCTTGAGGTCATCGGCTTGACTGCTGATAAGAAATCGGATCAGAAACTGGTCGAAGATTTCATCAAAAGAGTTGGTATCAATTATACGATAGCCTATGCAAATAACTGGGTTTCCGACGCGTTTCTCAAAGGCACTCAGGACGAAACCGGCACTCATCCGCTCCCACAGCTATTTGTGCTTTCGCGCGATGGCCGCGTCGTTGAGCATCTGATCGGCGACAGCCCACAACATGGTGTGCCGTATCTCGAAAAAGTTGTTAAACAAGAACTTTCAGTCGGTAGTCGGTAGCTGGTAGCCGGTAGTCGGTTCGCAAGTATCAATTGCGAAATGCGAACCGACTACCGGCTACCGGCTACCGACTACCGACTACCGACTACATCATAAACGTGAGGAATCATTGTTATGTCCCAAAATCTCTCCAAGTCACCTCTTAACCCCGGCTTGATGATTCGCGCTTTGGTCGCAAGCTGCATACTTGTTTTTATATCATTTTCCGCAGTACCACGCCTCGGAACATCTGATGTGCCGGAACTGCCAACCGGAGACGGCACAGGAGATACTCCTGACATGTTCATCAAGCTCGTGCCGAACAACCTGGGGACCGTAGTCAATAAGGGTGATAATTTGAGACTATCGAGTTTACGTGGCCGTGTCGTTTTGCTCGATATGTTCTGGTCGCAATGCCCGCATTGCGAAGAACACGCGCCGCACGTAGTCGAGCTTTACAATCAGTACCGCCAGCGCGGCTTCACAGTGCTTGGCCTCGCAACGGACAGGCCCGATAAGATCGATGACGTGAAGGCTTTCATGCGGAAAACGAAAATTAACTATCCTGTCGGCTTCATCACAACTGAGATCGTAGCTTATTACGCCGACAGCCATAATCAAGGTGTGCCACAGATGGTGTTATTTGGCGTCGACGGCAAGATGGCCAAGCGTTTGATTGGATGGAATCCACAGATCAGTCAGGAACTGAAGCAGGCGATTGACGAGCAAATTGCCAAGCTTCCGACCGTCAAGCCCGGCAGCAAAGCCAGCAGCAAATCAAGCACACGTAAAGTCAAACAGGCGTAACTTCAAGAGCCTTTTGCTGCCGGTCATCTTTTAAGAGCAGTGTCTTGTCGCCGCTCTGGATTTATCAAAGGAGGGCAAATTTTATGCAATTAATCTCACCGCGAGCACTGGTCAAAATATCCCGGCGCAACTGCCGCGTCCTACTCCTATCGATCATTGCTGTTCACTGTTTCGCTTTCACGCTTTTCCTTCTCGGGTCGAGGACTGAGGCAAAAGTAAAGATCGGCAAGCTTCCCAAAGATTCAGTAGCTAATCACACGCTTCGCACATTTGACGGCAAACAATTCACCCTCGCCGGCTTACGTGGCCAGGTCGTCGTCTTGGATTTTTTCGCTGTCTGGTGTGGTCATTCCAAGCAGCACGTCCCAACACTTGCCAGGTTCGGTGATGATGAGCGACAACGGGGATTACAAATTATCGGCCTTGCTGTTCAGGATAGCGAGTCGACTTCCGAGAGGATCGCGCAATTTATCAAAGAGTTCAATCTCACTTATCCGGTTGGAGTGGTCCAAGACCCTGTCTTCTCCGACTTCGTTGAATCGCGTGACGTCTCAGTTCCACAGACTCTCATCTATGGGCGTGATGGGCGACTGGTAGCTCACTTCACTGGCCACGACTCAAAGGTTGACGCTGACCTGACCGCAACGATCAAACGCGAATTGGAAAAGAAATAGAATAATTGCGGATTGCGGATTGCGGATTGCGGATTGTTGTAGGAACGAGATCCCTTCAATCCGCAATCTGCAATCCGCAATCCGCAATTAAGATGAGAAGAGCAAAAATTGTTGCGACAATCGGCCCGGCTTCGCATTCACCTGAATTACTGCGCGCGTTGCTCCTGGCGGGAATGGATGTCGTGCGTGTGAACATGTCGCACGGCACGCACGAAAGTCATGCCGAGACAATCAAGAACGCCCGTAAAATCGCCCTGGAACTCAATCGACCACTTGCGGTCCTGCTCGATCTTAGCGGCCCGAAAATCCGCACCGGGCCTCTCAAAGATCATAAACCCATTCACCTTCAGGCTGGCCAACAACTGACTATCACCACCCGTGAGATCGCTGGTGATTCTTCAATCATTTCGACGAGTTACTCAAATCTGCCGCAGGAT
>JAKEHZ010000063.1 GCA_022614735.1 Acidobacteriota bacterium
AGTTTAAATAATCAATGATAAGGTGCCTGCTCGTGTACCCAAAATTCTGAATTTGAATCCCGAAACAATAAATCGCGAGTGGCCAAATCATAGAGATTAATCTGCGACCTCACAGTCACTGGTCATTCCATCCATTTTTCACAGTGCAGCGAGCTGATAATGGCTTGCTCAGATGATTGCCAATGGGGAGATATTGTTATGCTGTCTAATCCTCACCAATGGGAACTAATAAAAAAGAACTTTATGCGAACTCACACATCATTAATGCGCCGGTCCGTGGACAGCGCATTGGCCTTAGCCGTGTTCATCTTCGGGCTGGTTGCGCTCCACTCAACATCCGCTGCGATCTTTGATGATCCAGATCAACCCTCGATTGGACCCGGCATACCGCAAGTCGGTTCCAACGCTCCAAAGAGCGCGCTCAGCAACACAAAGGCTGGCAGTGTGCTCTTCTATCACAGGTACACCAGTGATTCTACAAATGCCAGTAATGCCAATACGCTGATTTCGCTTACCAATACCAACCCGCGCGATGGAGTGACGGTTCGTGTCTTCTTTGTACACGACTGCCAGGTTGACTCGGCCTTCATCAACCTCTCCGGCAACCAAACGCGCACGCTTCTCGCAAGCAGCGAAAATCCGGGCAAGACCGGCTACGTCGTTGTCATCGCTGTCAACTCGCAGGGCGTTCCTATTCAGTTCAATTGGCTGATAGGGAGCGCTAGCCTTCGTGATGCAAATGGACATGAAGCGAGTTACAACGCCGTCGGTGTCGCCAAGAGGTCCGCTGGAGCTGCGCCGGCCGACGCCGCTTCCACAGTCGCGTCGCTGAATTTTAACGATAGTGATTACGATCGTCTGCCACGGTCGATCGCACTCGACAACATTCAGAATCAGAGCGGGCCGCCAGAGTCAACCTCTCGCACCGATGTCGCGATCTACAGTCCGCTCGCTAGTTTGAGCAACAGCGGATCGCAAGCCCTGCAGTTCATAGCTATTGCTTACGATCAAACTGGTAGGCCATTCCCACAGATCGTTGAAAGAAGCTGCGGTCTCAATGGATCAGTCAGCAGTATCTGGATCTCTCCCACACTCGACACCATCATTCAGCCCGGAAGTCCGGGATGGGGAAACTTCGCGGCAACCATTGACAGCCTCCCTGTTCCGCTACTGGGAATAAGTCTGACCGATGGTGTGAGCGCTGCTCAAAACAACGCGCGTCAGATGCAAGTGCTGAGCCGCCTCGAATCGTTCTCAATGAACATGCCGATTGTGACTCCTCCGGGCGGGGCAACCGATATCATAACCTACGATCAACCTGAAGCAGTCGGTGGTTCAATCGGAGCGAGCGAGATGAAATCAGGAAGCGTGCTCATTTTTCCGCGCTTCACCAGTGGAGTCTATGGAAGTTCTCGGACCAATATCACCAATACCCACCCCACTCAAAGAGTTCGCGTCCGGGTCTTCTTCATTGGGTTGGCTGATCCTGCTGGAGTGAAGGATACGATCATCACCTTGCAGGCGAACCAGACCACGACGATCAACCCGAATGAATTCGCGCCCAACCAGAAAGGCTGGGTCTTCGCGTTGACGATTGATAACCGGGCCTTGCCCTTCAACTTCAACTTCCTCATCGGCAGCACTCAGGTTCGTGAGCAGAATGGACAGACCGCAGGATACAACGCGTTTGCCATTGCGAAGAACTCACCGGGCTCGACGCCCCGCAACGGCGATGTCCAGACCTCCGATATCCTGTTCAATGACGACGAGTATGATCGTCTGCCCGCAACGCTCGCGTTCTCCGGGTTGCCAAGCCAGCTCGATAACAGGACGACGCTTGGCTACGCCAGGCCGTCTACCAATCTGCTTGAAGCGCCCAATACTCGCGGCTCAGTTCAAGCGGCGGCAATTGATGATTCCCTCGCTCAGGCTACAGCAGTAATTGGCGGACTTGAAACGATCCTCGGGACGTTGCGCCCCAATCCGGCGGCTCCGCCAATCACGAGCACAATTGCGATTGGCCGCCGTGGGTGGTTGAAACTTACACCAGGCTCGCCAGTCTTCGCCTGGACAAATAACGCCCCGGTCTTGCCGTTCAGTGCCGCATCCGGCAACCCAAACTGGGCGGGCGGACTTAAAGGCGGCATTACCCTGCACGTGTTGGCTACGGCTGATTCTTATCTCCTCAAGGCGGCATCGATCAATCCGAACAACAATGCGCCGATTGCGGAATTCGCGCCGATTTCGCCTTTCACAGAAGCTCGATCGCAACTCGGTACCATCGTTCGTCTGGATGGCCGCCTCTCATCCGATCCCGATCCGAACGATACGCTGACTTACAGGTGGTTCGACAACGACGCTCTGATCTCTACTGCAGAGGTATCAGATTACCGTCTCGGATTCGGGGTGCACTTCCTCAGGCTCATTGTCACCGATAGCAGTGGAGTGGAGAGTGAACCAGCCACAGCCCAGGTCGAATTGCGTGACTCGGTTCCACCTTTGATGAGCGGTATTCCGTCCAATATCTTCAAGGTCGTTTCCAGCCAGGTCGGCGCATCTGTCAATTTCCCATTACCTTTCGCTTACGATATGGTCAGTGGTCCTGTCCCTGTTACATCGTCGGTGGAATCGGGCAGCTTCTTCCCGGTTGGCAGGTCCGTTGTCACTTTTACTGCAAGGGATGCAGCTGGAAATCAAAGCACAGCCACAATGAGTGTGTCCATCAGCCTCGGAGCGGGAACCTTCCCGACAAACGGCGGTGTTCCGGGCAACAAGTTGCCATACACGAACAACCTCAACGATCAATTTATTCCGGTGGGAAAGACGAAGCTGATCACCTTGCAGGCATTCGACGAGGATAGCGATCCCGTCTCATTCTTCTTGGTGAATGCGCCATCATACGCCAGTATTGAGAGTCTCGATCCGGTGGCGCGCAGAGCCACGCTGCGGATCTCACCCAATCAGAGCGATCCGGCCACTCTCTTCATCGCGCGCATCGCGGTGATCGATAGCAGAGGCGGTGTCTTCAGCACATTGCCATTCCGCATCCAAATCAGTGAGGTAGAGAGTGACGATACCGGCGGTGGCGGTGGCGGCGGCGGCGGCGGCGGCGGCGGTGGCGGCGGCGGCGATAATCGTGCCCCCGTGGCCAGATCGGCGCCTTTGCCTGCCACCCTAGGGTTGACGAGTAAACAGGGAGCAGCTGTCCAGCTTGATGGATCGCAATCGAGCGATCCGGATGGCGACACGTTGAATTATATCTGGAAGGATGGCAACCAGGTGATCGCCGAAGGCGCGGTTGTGACTGTCAATCTGGCTGTCGGACTGCATTCGATCACACTCACTGTGACTGACGGGAGGGGCGGTTTCAGCACGTCCAGCGCACAGAATGTGGAGGTCCTTGCGCGCCCACTCTCGGTCATCAGCTCGAGCCCTGCCCTCATTGCGAAGTCCGACGCGATTGCAAGGGAGACGACAATCACAATTAATGGAACCGGATTTAGCCAGGGCGTCCAGGTCCGTTACGACTGCACTTTCTTCTGTCAGGGTGGATCGCAGATTACTGTGACGATTAACAGTGTGGATGAAGATACGATCAGTCTGACGGCGAGGACAACTACAAAGACACCATCCGGCAATCGCGACCTGGTCGTGACAAATCCGAATGGTGAAACAGTCAAGCTTCCTCGGAGCAATTTCGTTCAATAAGCATTAGCGTAAAAGGAAGGGCAAAAAAGAATACGAAACAAACGAAAATAACGAAACAAACGAAAAGATTATGATTTTTTCGTTTGTTTCGTTATTTTCGTTTGTTTCGTATTCTTTTTTGCCTTGACTGCGTAGTTAAGTACGTTAATCATCACTACAGTGCGCCTACAAAATTCTAATCTCCGCGGGCAAGTAGAGTGCTGCTGACCAGACAGCCTCTGTGAACAAGCGCGTAGCTGACAAACCGAATGCTGCCTCGACATGAGGTTTCCTTGATGGTTGGCGCAGAAGGTCTGCGTGTATCCGATCACATTTGTTCACCAGATGAGTACAACGATCGAAGCAAAGACGAGGTCCGGCGGTCACCCAAAATCCGACGGGACCGAGCAATCAAATCAAATTCACATCATTGCCCCTTCACGCGGTTGGGTATCACTGAGACTCCCTGAGTTGTGGGAGTATCGAGAATTGCTCTATTTTCTCATCTGGCGTGACATCAAGGTGAGATACAAACAAACCTTGCTCGGCGCAGCATGGGCGATCATTCAACCGGTTTTCACGATGCTTGTCTTCAGTCTCTTCTTTGGAAAGCTGGCAAAAGTTCCATCAGATAACATTCCCTATCCGATCTTCTGTTACACAGCGCTTGTGCCATGGACTTTCTTCGCCAATGGTCTGGCGCAATCTTCAAATAGTCTGGTCGGCAGCTCAAACCTGATCACCAAGGTTTATTTTCCGCGCCTGACAATTCCAGTCGCAACAGTGCTCGCGGGCGTAATCGATTTCCTCCTGGCGTTCGCCGTGTTGCTGGTGATGATGCTCTACTACGGTGTCCCGGCTAATATAAATGTCTTCTGGCTCCCGCTTTTTCTCCTGCTGGCGCTTGTAACATCGCTAGGAGTCGGATTGTGGCTCTCGGCGCTGAATGTTCAATTTCGCGATGTGCGCTACATCGTGCCATTCGTCATCCAATTCTGGATGCTCGCCACTCCGATCGCCTATCCGAGCAGCCTGCTGCGCGAGCCGTGGCGCACCATTTACGGTCTCAATCCGATGGCCGGAGTCGTGGAGGGTTTCCGCTGGGCCTTACTCGGAGTAACCACTTCTCCGCGGCCGATGTTGATCGTTTCGTCACTCGCTGCCTTACTGATACTGATCTGCGGCGCTTTCTATTTCCGGCGAATGGAGAAGAATTTCGCTGATTTAGTCTGATGAAGAGAGAATACGAAACAAACGAAAATAACGAAACAAACGAAAAGTATAAAATTTTTTCGTTTGTTTCGTTATTTTCGTTTGTTTCGTATTCTCTCTTCGCCTTGGTAGGAAAATTTCTTGCAAGAATGGTTTGACAACATTGAATCTCATTGCCTGATCATCGGCGAAGTCGCACAGGCGCACGACGGCAGCCTCGGCACAGCACACGCCTACATCGATGCTGTCGCCGCCGCAGGCGTGGATGTGGTCAAGTTTCAAACGCATATTGCCGCTGCCGAAAGCACGCTGAGCGAGCCGTGGCGCGTCAAATTCAGTTCGCAGGACGCCACTCGATACGACTACTGGAAGCGAATGGAGTTCACCGAGGAGCAATGGCATGGGTTAGCCGATCACGCGCGTGAACGAGGCTTGATCTTTCTCTCTTCTCCCTTCTCATGTGAAGCTCTCGAGCTTCTCGAGCGGGTCGGCGTCCCCGCGTGGAAAGTCGGCGCGGGCGAAGTCTCAAACCTGCCGCTGCTTGAACGAATGGCGTTGACAGGCAAGCCGGTGATCCTCTCCAGCGGAATGTCGGATTGGCCCGAGTTGGACACTGCGGTGAATTGTGTGAGAGAGCACAGCAACCGGGTCGCTGTTTTACAGTGCACCTCAACTTACCCGTGCCCACCGGAGAAACTCGGCTTGAACGTTCTTTCGCAGTTACGCGAACGCTATAAGTGCCGGGTCGGATTGTCCGATCATTCCGGGACAATCTATGCGGGCCTCGCTGCGGCAACACTCGGAGCTAAGATAATCGAGGTCCATGTTTCGTTCTCACGCAAGTGTTTCGGGCCTGATGTGGCCGCCTCTCTCACGACATCTGAATTGAAGCAGTTAGTTGAAGGCGTGCGGTTCATCGAACGCGCACTGGATAATCCGGTTGACAAAGGAGCGATGGCAGAAAGCCTGAGCGATATGCGTAGTCTATTCGGGAAGAGCATTGTCGCTGCGCGCGATTTGAATGCGGGAGAGAGTCTTATTTTGAACGACATCGCATATAAGAAACCCGGCACTGGTATTTCCGCCGCGCGTTTTGGCGAAGTCATCAATCGCAGACTCAAACGCGCGGTCGCAGCGGACACATTGCTTTCGGAGGATGATCTTGAGTAAACCTCGAAAAGTCTGCGTCGTCCTGGTTGATAGAGCCAACTACGGTCGACTCAAACCTGTCATGAAAGCTATCGCAGCGCGGCCCGAGTTGGAATTACAGGTGATCGCCGCCGGGACGATGATGCTCGAACGGTTCGATCAGCCGGTCAAAGTTGTACGTGGTGACGGTTTCAATGTCGACGGCGAAATTTACATAGAGCTCGAGGGCTCCACGCCCGCAACGATGGCAAAGTCGGTAGGTTTCGGCGTCGTTGAATTTGCCAGCGAGTTTCAACGGTTGAAGCCTGATATCGTGCTGCTAATTGGTGATCGTTACGAAACACTTTCTGCCGCAATCGCCGCAGCCTATATGAACATCTGCATTGCTCACATACAGGGCGGAGAGGTCTCCGGTTCGATCGATGAGAGCGCGCGCCACGCGATCAGTAAATTCGCGCATTACCATTTTCCAAGCACAAGACGATCAGCCGACTACCTGATTCGTATGGGCGAGCGGCCCGAGACGATCCTTGCGGTCGGATGCCCGTCAAGTGACATCTCGCACAATCTCGAGCGCACTTTGTTTCCTGAAGTCATCAATGCCACTGGCGGAGGCGTGCCGATCGATGTGACGAAGCCATTTCTGCTCGTCTTATACCATCCGACGACGACTGAATTCGGTGGCGAGCGTAAACAAATGGAAGAGGTCCTCGAAGCTCTCCGCCGTCTGCACATGCAGACGATTTTGCTCTGGCCCAACATCGACGCAGGTTCGGATCACATCAGCAAGGCAATCCGCGTATTTCGCGTCAATCATCAACCGGAATGGCTGCGAACATTGACCAACCTTGCGCCTGAAGACTACCTCAAGGTCCTTTCCAACACCGCTTGCGCAATCGGCAATTCGAGCAGCTTCGTGCGCGACACCAGTTATTTCGGAACTCCGGTTGTGTTAGTTGGCAATCGTCAAGATGGTCGCGAGGTTGATATAAACGTCAAACCTGCGCCGCCGTCGGCCGATCAGATTTACGAGGCTGTCCGCGAACAGCTTGGACGGGGACGCTACGCGCCGAGCACGCTGTACGGAGATGGCTATGTTTCGATGCGCATTGCCAGGGAATTGTCCGAGGTTGAGCCCTACGTTCAGAAGCAACTCAATTATATCAAGGAAGATGCTGATCGATACTCCAATCGAAACTGACATTGTCGAAGCGGCCATCCATGGTCGATCGCGAGCACTGATCGAATCAACACGCGACCTCGGCTCGACCAACTGGGCGTCGCTGGCGCGTGCCTGCTGCGTTCCATTTATTTTCGATGAAATGGAACGAGTTCTCGCCTCGAACGAGGAGCCAATTGCGGGAATCAGCGATATTTTCGACAGGCTCATATCTTTTCTAAAATCTGCCAAAGTTAACGGAATCGATCGACTTGGTGTTATCTCAAGACAATGGGAGACCAGGCGTGAAGATAATCACTTCACAATCGAAAATGTAACCGGCAAACATTACGGCCGCTTGTTTCGTGATTTCTCCGAATCAGCCTTCTGGGATGAACCTGTCACTTTGCTGCGCACACGGCTTGAAAGAAACGCCATTGATCTCTCCCGTCTGTCTGAGCACGATGTGCTTGATGCGGGCTGCGGAGGCGGACGTTACACTGTAGCGTGGCGTCTGCTGGGCGCAAAGCGTGTGGACGGCATTGACATCTCATCGATCGGCATCGCGAACGCCAGACAGCGGGTCGATGATGCAGGATTGGATGGCGTCGGTTTTCGAGTAGGCAGTGTGCTCGATCTCCCATATTCCGATAACAGCTTTGACCTGGCTTTCTCCAACGGCGTCTTACACCACACAGTCGATTGGGAGAAGGGCGTGGCGGAGTTGGTACGCGTATTGAAGCCGGGTGGAATGGGTTGGCTCTATTTGATCGAAAACCCAGGCGGCGTGTTCTGGTCTGTTATCGATGTGCTGCGCGAGTTGATGTATGGCGAGAACCGTGAATTCGCCCGATCGTCACTTCGGATGCTCGGCATACCCGACAATCGGATATTCTACATGCTCGACCACGTCCTGGTTCCAATCAATTTGAGGTTGACGCCGGCTGAAATTGAAAAATGTCTGGAAACCGTGGGGGCCTCGCAATGGAGACGATTAACACGTGGCGCGGATTATGACCGCATCGAGCGTATCTATCAAAAAGACCCATACGCTCAGGTGAAATACGGTGTTGGCGAAAATCGCTACGTCTTCTCAAAAGGCTAACCTTCAGTGAATGATGCTATTGGGCGAGTGCTCGGCTTAATCCCAGCGCGTAGCGGATCGAAAGGAGTGCCACGCAAAAACCTCAAGCTACTATGGGGTAAACCGCTCCTCGAGTATACGGCAGAAGCCGCGCATGCCTCATCACGACTGTCGAGAGTTATCTTGAGCACGGAAGATGAAGAGATCGCGGAAGCAGGGCGCCGCTGTGGCCTGGAAGTTCCCTTCTTGAGACCGGTTGAGTTGGCGCGCGACAAAACGCCAATGCTGCCTGTCGCTCAGCACGCATTACGAACACTCGAAGCCGAAGGCGATACCTTCGATGCTCTTTGTTTACTCCAACCGACAAACCCGCTTCGCAGACCGGAAGACATAGATCAGTGCATTGAGCTTCTTGGACGGAACGATGTCGATGCAGTTGTCACGGTACTTCCGGTGCCGGATGAATATAACCCGCACTGGGTTTACTTCAGTGATGCTGACGGTCTGCTACGCTTGAGCACCGGCGAATCAACGCCTATTTCGCGACGGCAGGAATTGCCTCCGGCTCTACATCGCGATGGTTCGGTCTACGTCACGCGGCGAAATGTGTTGATGGAAGAGAACAGTTTCTACGGCTCGCGTCTCATTGGCTACCGGATGGATCCGGAGCGAAGCGTAAACATTGATTCACTGGAAGATTGGGAGCGTGCGGTAGTGATGCTGGAGAGAATACGAAACAAACGAAAGGAAGAAATCAAAAGGCAAAAGGCAAAAGGCAAAAGGCAAAAATAAAGATGAAAGTTCTCGTGAAATCAAAATCAAATGGCGGGATTTTGCTTCTTTATTTTTGCTTTTTGCCTTTTGCCTTTTGCCTTTTGATTTCTTCCTTTCGGTAACTGGAATGTGCGGAATTGCCGGCATCTGCGGTGAAGGCTGGACGCGATCGCAACTGGAAGCGATGGTCGAAAGCCAGCATCATCGTGGGCCTGACACAAGAGGCATAGAGTTAATCGCTGGAGGCCGTGTTGGTCTCGGCCACAACCGCTTGAGCATCATTGACCTCTCGCCGGCAGGCCATCAACCGATGAGCAATAGCGACGGCAGCCTGTGGATCGTCTTCAACGGAGAAATCTACAACTACCTGGAATTGCGGGCCGAGTTCTCAGAATATCCATATCGCAGCCGAACAGACACGGAGGTAATCCTCGCTGCTTACGAGCGGTGGGGCGATGCCTGCCTTGATCGCTTTATCGGGATGTTCGCGTTTCTGCTCTGGGACATGCGTGCCGAACGTCTTCTGGCCGTGCGCGATCGTTTCGGCGTGAAGCCGCTCTATTACGCACAGCAGAAAAATGGCGCATTGATGTTTGCCAGCGAAATAAAAGCTCTACATGCCGCCGGATTGAACGCGCATTGCGATGAAACGAACTGGGCAACTTATCTGACGACCGGGATGCACGAGCACTCCAGCCGCACTTTCTGGCAAGGCGTCAAAACATTGCCACCCGGAACTTCGCTCTCCTGGCAAAACGGGCAGACACAGATCCGGCGCTGGTATGATGTGGCCGATCGTTTAGGCGACGAGTTCGATCGTCGACCATCAGGAGAAATTCAAGAAGAGTATCTGGATTTAATGGGCGAGAGCGTCAGATTGCGTTTCCGCTCCGATGTCCCGGTCGCCATCAATCTGAGCGGCGGGCTCGATTCGTCGCTCCTGCTTGGACTCGTGCAGAAGGTTCAGGGCGTGGAGAGCGATGTCAAAGCCTTCACTTTTGTGACCGGCGATCCACATTACGACGAATCGCCCTGGGTTCAGCAGATGCTCGAGCAGACACGCCACCCATCAATCGTCTGCGAGCTACGACCGGAAGAAGTGCCGGCGCTCGCAAATTCTGTGCAGTCCGCGCAGGATGAACCATTCGGCGGACTGCCGACACTGGCTTATGCGCGTTTGTTCGAGCGCGCGCGCGCTGAAGGCGTGGTCGTGCTGCTCGATGGGCAAGGGCTCGATGAGCAATGGGCAGGCTACGATTATTATGCGGCGGCATTGAACGGCGGGAGCGCGGGTCTGATTCAAGGGACGAAGGAGAAGCCGGTGAGACCGGATTGTCTGATACCTGAATTCCGCGAATTGGCTGAGCAGTTAAATGTGCCGCGAGTCTTCAGCGATCCGCTGCGCAATTTGCAATACCGCGACGCGAGATATACCAAACTACCGCGCGCATTACGCTTCAACGATCGCATCTCGATGCGCGTTTCAACAGAACTGCGTGAGCCATTTTTGGACCACCGCCTCTTCGAACTGGCCCTGCGTCAGCCATTCGAACGAAAGATCTTCAATGGAATGCATAAATGGCTGCTCCGACAAATCGCCGAGCGATTACTACCTGCCGGTATACGTGAAGCGCCCAAACGTCCAGTGCAAACACCGCAGCGTGAATGGCTGCGCGGGCCTCTGCGAGAATGGGCGAACGATCTGATTATGACCGCAATCAATTCGTTCGCAGGCCAATGGCTGAACGCCGAGGCCGTTCGCAAAGCGTGGCATAGTTACTGCGAGGGAGCCGGCGATAACAGCTATTTCGTCTGGCAATGGATCAGCATTGGATTGATATCGAGGAGAGGAGGAGAGAATACGAAATAAACGAAAATAACGAAACAAACGAAAAATTTTAGACTTTTTCGTTTGTTTCGTTATTTTCGTTTGTTTCGTATTCTCCTCTCATTTAATGAGCGAATTCGCCATTCGAATTGATCACATCAGTAAACGCTATCGCATCGGCAGCACGCCGAAGACGCGCTACAGGACGCTGCGCGACACATTAGCCGAAACGGCAGCCGCTGGTTGGCACGCGCTTCGCTATGGGTCGCGAAATCAGACCGGCGATTGCGACGAGGAGTTCTGGGCGCTCAGGGATGTCTTCCTTGAAGTCAATTGCGGTGAGGTAACAGGACTCATTGGTCGCAACGGCGCGGGCAAAAGCACGCTGCTCAAAGTTCTCTCCAGAATTACTGAACCTACCTCGGGACTTGCTGAGGTTCGCGGTCGGGTTGGCTCTTTGCTCGAAGTCGGCACAGGCTTTCACCAGGAGTTGACCGGGCGAGAAAACGTCTATTTGAACGGCGCGATAATCGGAATGAAGCGCGCTGAGATCGATCGCAAATTCGACGAGATCGTCGCCTTCGCCGAAGTCGAAAAATTCATCGATACCCCAGTCAAAAGATACTCCAGCGGAATGTACCTGCGTCTGGCCTTCGCGGTTGCCGCTCATCTGGAGACTGAAATTCTGCTGGTTGACGAAGTCCTGGCGGTGGGCGATGCGGCGTTTCAACGAAAATGTCTGGGCAAGATGGAGGAGGTTGGAGAGAGCGGGCGCACGGTGATTTTCGTCAGCCACGATATGACGGCAATCTCCCGACTGGCTCATTCATCAGTTCTTCTGGATCAGGGTCGTCTGCAATTTATCGGGCAGACTGATGAAGCGATCCGTCTGTATTTGAGTCAACCGCTTTCCAATAACGGGGATCTTAGCTTACGAACAGATCGCTCCGGAGATGGTCTGATAAGGTTGGATTCGCTGAGAATTTATGACTCCAGGGGGAGACTGGTCGAGAGTATTGGTTCAGGTGAGCCCGTCACCATCGCAATCGGCTACCGCAGCAATCTCAAAAATCTTCAGCCTTCCGATCTGGTGCTCGATCTGCGACTAACCGATATGATGGGGCATCCCATCACAACACTCTCGACCCGATTCAGCCCGTTAAATGCGCAAGGATCATTGCCAGCGGCCGGTCTCCTGACCTGTCATATCCCGAATCTGGCATTGGCTGAGGAGACTTACGCTATTGACCTCTGGGTCAGTTACCGCAGTGCGACGACAGACTACATAGCGCGAGCCGGAGAGTTGAATATCACCAATTCCAACTTCTTCTCCACAGGCTATGCGCCGGTCAAACGCAAGCATGGAGCAGCGCTTTTCAAACACGAATGGGCGGTTGATTCCAATGATAATCGATAGATCACTGGCCTGGCTCAAGCGCACCAACCTCGGCCGTCAGATCGCGAAGGCAAAGATCATCGCTCGCAATCAAAACGATCTCGGAGCGCCCGGAAAGTTGCCGGGATGGTTAGAAGCATATGACTCAAAGAGGATTGATCCGGACGGCGTAATCAGAAATGACTATGAAGACTATGTAACTTCAATTTCGGAAGCGGATAAGGTTATATCTCTCGAACTGGCTTACCTGCTCTGGTTCATACTGAACAATATCAGGCCACGATCTGTGGTCGACTTAGGTTCCGGTTTCAGTTCGTATCTGTTCCGGAGCTACCAAAAACGATGCGCTGAAACGGGAGAGGATTGTCGCGTTCTCTCCTGCGATGACGATGAATATTGGCTGAAATGTACCGCCAGGTTCCTCCAACGCAAAGGACTATCTTTTTCAGGATTGCTCCTGTGGAATGAGTTTCTCGCCAGGCATGGTCACGAGAAACCGGATTTGATCTTGCACGATTTAGGCTGCATGCCGGTTCGACTAAAAACACTGGCAGATGTGTTGGCTTTGGGGAGCGCTCGAACCATAACTATCGTTGACGACATTCACAAAGAACCGATGAGGCAGGCTGTACTGAAACAGATACGCGACTGCGGCTTGCGAGGCTACGATCTGACCGGTTTCACTTATGACAGATTTGGACGCTATGCGTGGATGTTGACGGCTTAAAAAGCTCATGGATGCGAATATTGATAATTTGGACATTGTCATAACGGCTACACTCAGGCCGGAATTGATAGACCTCACCCTCGCATCATTCTTCAAAAATTTGCTTAAGCAATTTAATGCGGTTCGATTGATCATCAACATCGATCCGGTGGGAGATCACCGCTGCAATGCGCATGATATTTTAAGTATCAGCCGGCGCTATGCCGGCAACATAGTTCATCGTTGTCCCGAGGAACCATCATTCTCCAGCGCTGTGAAATGGTGCTGGGAGCAGGTCGAAACGCAGTTTTTCCTGCATCTGGAAGATGACTGGTTATTGAAGAAGCCGGTCTCCAAGGAAGCCGTTCTCGGACTGTTCGACCAGGACTGTGACATTGCTACAGTCAGATTCAATCGCTCTACGAACTCTGATGAAGAGCCAGTCTCCTCTCCCTGCTTCAGTCTCAATCCGTCAATCATGAGGAAGGAGTTCATCGACGAGGCGCTTCCCTTTTTCAGGTGTGATCTCGATCCGGAAAAGCAGTTCTGCATTTTAGAAGGTGAGAAGGAAGAAATTCTCTCGCATTGGAAATTCGTCTGTTATGGTTCTGCCAACGAATCGTCCTACGTGATTGATACGGGTAGAAGGTGGCGCAAATTTATGAACTTCGGCAAATGGCAACATGACAGCGGCGATATATCCTGGCAGAGAAGGCAGATGACACATTTCAGGTTCGCCCATTATCTGAGGTACAAGGCATCGATCTGGTATTGGATATGCCGCCATCACGTCCTGCATTAATAAATCTGCTGATCCGCATACCGCAACTCGGCGGGAAGATCAGGGCTATTCACGACGCCTGGCTGCGCCATCGCATCGATACCTACTGGCGAACTGATCACAACAAGGCGCGGCAGCTGTTCGAGAAAAACAAACCTCACTTAAATGATGTGCAACAATGTGTATTGACAGATTTAAACGAATGCGGGATTGCTCAAGTCCATTTCGATGAGCTTTTCGCTGATCGACGACTCTGGGATGAGCTATCACCGCAAGTCGATCGATGGTCGAAGAGCGATGCAATCAGAGAGAATGAGCGGCGTTATCTCGAAGGTTATTATCGTGAAGCGAAGTGGAAAGAGTACATCATGATGATGACTCAGGAAGAAGGAGAAACTTTCTCGATAGGCAGCCCACTGCTGCAACTCGGCCTTCAACCTGTGATACTTGACATCGTCAACAGCTACTTTGGAATGCAAGCCAAACTTTTTCACCTCGATGTCTGGAAGACCATTCCATTATCGTGCGATGGGCCATTGACCGGATCGCAACGCTGGCATCGCGATCCCGAAGACCTCAAGCTGGTGAAGGTTTTTTTATATCTCTCGGATGTCGATCAGGCTGCCGGCCCGCTTCACTACATCAGATATAGTCGTCGCGGAGACGAATACGGAAACTTCTGGCCTCAGAAACTGCCTTACGGCAGGGTCGTCCCTTCGGATGAAGTAGAGAAAAAAATACCACGTACTGACTGGACTATCTGCTCTGCACCCGCGGGTACGTTTGTTTTCGTTGATACAACCGGATTGCATATGGGAGGCCGCGCCAGTAAGAACCAGAGACTGTTTGCCACCTGGGGTTTTGCCAGTCAGGGTATGATCTGGCCCAGGTGTTTTAAACTGGACTCGCTGATCGTCCCACAGGGACTACCGGCGGCAGCAAGGTATGCGTTGTTTGACTAAACGAGACCACAAATGACCGCACCTCTAAAAACAGTCATACTTTCCTCTTCGTTGCTTACCGAGCGTATGTTGTTCTATTCAAGCTTTCTGCCTTCACTAAAAGGTAAGATTGAAGCATCGCTCTGGACCACTTCTGAGAGGAACCTCGACTTCAAGAGCGCGAATGGGATACCACATGTCACGGTCGAGTCGTTTCCCGCAGTACGACCCTTCAAGGAGTTTCCTTATAACTATCTGCGTCGACTCAATGAATTCAGCTGGGATTACAGCATGCGGCCGCCCAGCCGAACCGGCGCAATCAGGCGTCTCAGGGACAGAGAGACAAGGCTTTACACTCGCGCATTGAAACTTCCGGCACGGATTATTGCCATGCTGAAGATGGAGAATTCGTTCGAGGATTGGCTTGAAGGAGTATTGCTCAGCTACCCACGGACTCCTGAAGGAGCACGACGTCTGGCAGCGGCGACTCCCGACATGCTGGTGACAACAGGAACTTTCAGATATGAGGAGCCTGCTATCACTGCGACCGCTATAAAACTTGGCATCCCGACGCTGGCATTAATAACCTCGTGGGATAACCCTTCGACCAAGAATCGGATGGTCTTCAAATATGATGGCTATCTGGTCTGGTCGGAACAGATGAGAGAGCATTTGTATCAGTTCTTTCCCTACACGAGGCAAGCGCCTGTATACGTAATCGGCGCGCCACAATTCGATGTCTTCTTTCAACCCCGGTTTCACGAGCCGCGCGAGGTATTCTGCGAGCGCCAACGGCTCGATCCGGCACTCCCGATCGTCATGTACGCACTTGGCTCTCCCAATCTCTTTCGCGAAAACGCAAGCGTGCTTCACCTGGCTGAACACGTGGCGCGCGGGGAGCTGGGAGATGTGCAACTATTGGTCCGGCCCCACCCGCTCTTCGACGGAGGTCTCGACATCGCAAGGCTTTCTCAACTCAGGCCACGCGTCGTTGTGCAAGAGACGGGGCAAACCGGGTTGAGTGTGCCGGCGCGCGCGCAGAATGAAGACGAGATTCGTGATTGGGTCAATACCTTCCGGCACGCCGCAGTGATAGTAAATCTGTCTTCTACGGCAGCCATTGACGGCGCGATCTTCGACAGGCCTGTGGTTAATCTCGATTACGATCCTGAGCCCGGGCAATCGCGACAGGGCCTCGTCAATGAGATCAATCACTCGTGGACTCACTTCAAGCCAATAGCCGAATCCGGCGGAATGTGGTTGGTAAACAATCCGGCAGAGCTGGTCGAGGCAGTCAGAACCTATTTGAAACTCCCCGAATTACATCGTGAGAAGCGGTGTGAAATGGCTGAGCAAGTATGTGGTTTTTTGGATGGCCGCTGCGGTGAACGTATGGCAGAAGCTTTGATGGATTTCGGTGGAGAAGAGAGAAAACGGAACAAACGGTAAAAAGTTGGCAGTTGGCAGTTGGCAGTTGGCGGTAAGAATTTCTCCAACTGCCAACTGCCAACTGCCAACTGCCAACTGCCAAAAATGTTTCAGCGTCACAAAATTGTTGCAATCCTGCCGCGCGGTGAAGCGATTCGCAATTTCGTTTACACGGGCGCACTGGAGGAATTGTCCACTGGTGCCGATGTCACTTTGCTCTCAGTGGTCCCCAATCAGCAGCTATTGGATTATTTGCGGGAACGCTATGATCTCGTTATTCCTCTTCGCGAACACAGGGACCGATGGGTCGTTCGATCCATCCGAGAAGAGCTGGATGTTGCCCATGGTCGTTGGCTGTGGTCACGAGGCGCTCAGGCCAGATGGCAATGGCGCGATCAGGAAGCAAAAACGCTGGAGCGATGGCTGAAAAGGACCGGGAAGAAGCTCCTCTGCTACCCATTCGCCAATCGTCCGGGATTGGAAGTGCTTTCAGGGCTGGAGAGATTGGCCAGCCAATGGTTCCGCGCGACTGATGAGTATGTGCGGCTCTTTCACAAACTGAAACCGGCACTGGTCTTCAATGGTTCGCAAGTTCACAACTATGTAGCGCTCCCTGCGGTACACGCGGCGAAAGAGCTCGGCATTCCGACAGCGACCTTCGTCTTCTCGTGGGACAATCTGACTTCGCAGGGACGCATCTACCCGCAGTCCGATTACTACATTGTGTGGAATGAAAAGCTTCGTGATGACCTGCTCGAAATTTACGGCTCAATGCGAGCGGAACAAGTTCTCGTCACCGGCACACCTCAATTCGATTTTCATTTCAGGCCTCAGTTTTATTGGTCGCGCGAAGAGTTCTTTGCGCGCATTGGAGCTGACCCGAACCGGCCCGTAGTGCTTTACAGCACCGGAATGGCCAATCACGTCATCGGCGAGCCGTGGGTCGTGGAGCGAATAGCCGACATGTTACTCGAGATGACGGAGCTTGGTCCTCCTCAATTGCTCGTGCGCATATTACCTAAAGGCCCACAGGGATGCTTCGACGACCTCAAACGACGCCGAAAAGATATCCTCTTTCCCCCAGTACCCTGGGAGCAGACGTGGCTGACACCAACGATGGAGGATTCCTTCCTGCTTACTAACACGCTGCGACACGCCGCGATTGGTATCAATATCGCCTCGACAATATCGCTTGAGCTGTGTATGTTCGACAAGCCTGTCATCAATGTCAGCTTTCCTCCACCACATCTTAATCAAACCACGGAATTTGATTACACGCGCTATTACGAGTTCGAGCATTATCGCCCGGTTGTCGCCAGCGGGGCGATTGATATCGCATATTCGCAAGATGATCTGCGTGAGAAGATCAGAAATGCTCTGAGAAACCCTCAAGAACGCGCGCAGCAACGAGCGGCGCTCCTGAAATCATTATTCGGCAACAGCCTGGATGGAAAATCCAGCTCAAGAGTCGCGCAAGCATTGATGCAGCTGGTTCACGCGCAATAGTCAACAATGTCACGTCTTGAACTCCTCGCCTATCGCTCCTGGTACGGCCCATTCAGACGGCCCTTCCGCGCTGTTGCGCGACGGCTGACGAAGGAAAGCTCGCGCATCGTCTGGGGGCCGCTCAAAGGACAGCAATTCACCGGACGGGAACTTGTCTGCCGGATGGGCATTTACGAATTGCACGTGCAATACAAGTTGAAAGAGCTGCTTAACGAGGGCGATGTTTATTTCGATGTTGGTGCGAATAACGGTTATCTCAGTCTACTCGGCGCAAAGTGTGTCGGGCTGAATGGGATGGTTTACTCCATTGAACCATTACCGCAGAACGCGCGTAGCCTGCAAAAGTTGATGGATGAAAATCTGGTGGAGAACTGTCAATTGATCGAGAAGGCCGTCTCGAACAGATCAGGCATGATCGAATTTTATCTGGGCGATGATTATGATCCATACACACCCTCACTCATTCGCGGCCGTAGAAGCCAGGTGATGAATGTCGGCGTGATGACGCTCGATGATTTCGCGAATGATCATCGGTGGCCCGATTTGATTAAGTTGGATGTCGAAGGCGCCGAGGTCATGGCCCTCGAAGGCGCAAAGAAGATTTTAGCCAGCGCAAACGCGCCGAAGTGGCTGATCGAAGTGCATTCGAAGGAAATTGATCAAGAGGTGAGAAAGATTCTGATTGATCATGGTTATCGCTTGTGCGCTCTGCCGGCTCCCTTCCCGCGAAAGCCGTATCCGATTCACGTCATCGCCGAATGAGCACCGCTCTGGTCTTTGAAACTTACTGGTACTAACGGGATTTTGTGGTTAGTGAAAGTAAGAGAGAACGCGAAACACGCGAAATAAGCGAAACACGCGAAAAAGCCGGGAAATTTCGCGTGTTTCGCGTTCTCTCTTACTTTCACTAACCACAAAATCCCGTTAGTACCAGTAAGTTTCAAAGACCAGAGCGGTGCTCATTGCGAAATAATCGATGGATCAATCTCAACGCACAATCAGCGAGATCACAATAGTCACGCCGACATTCCGCCGCCCGGCGGAAGTGGCGGAGCTGTTGGATAATCTGCGGCATCAAAGCCTGCTGCCCGCTGAAATTATCCTGGTTGATGGCGCACCGCCTGAAGAGACCGCAACTGAAGAAGTGGTCAAAACAGTGACTTCTACGCTGCCCTTTCCATGCCGCTACATCCGCCGCGGCGGTGGCACGGCCGTTCAAAGAAACACCGGAATCGAAAACGCGAAGACCCCCTACATTGCGCTGATTGACGATGACATCCGTCCGGAACCGGACTTCCTTGAACAAATCACCAGGGCTTTTGCCGATGATAGAGAGAGGAAAGTTGGCGGTATTGTCGGCTATCGTACCAACCAGCATTTTGACACGAATGTTCAACGATGGCGATGGTATCGGCGTTTGCGCTTCTTCAGCACATACGAGCCGGGGCGTTATGACTTCACCAGCGGGTATCCGATAAACGTCAATCTGCAACCCCCCTTTAGCGGAATACGCGAGGTCGATTTTATGACCACCTCTTGCGCTGTCTGGCGGCGTGATGTCTTTGATTCAGGTTTGAGTTTCGATCCATTTTTCCGCGATTACGGCATGCTCGAGGACGCGCATTTCTCACTGCGAGCCGGACGGCAATGGAAGCTCTGGCAATGTGGCGATGCGTGTTGTCTGCATCTGCACTCCCCTCATGGCCGGCCACCGAGTCGCAAGATCGGATACAAGTGCGTGGTCAATTACTATTATGTTTTTCAAGATGTCGTTCGACCGTTGACCTGGCGGCATCGATTGCGCTTCTGGCGTTTTCAGGCGTTCGAGCTGTTACGAGTCTTTAGTTCCGCCATACGACGGCGCCGATGGTCAGACGTGATGGAGTTCTGGGGACGAATCGAAGGCATTTTCGCCATTGCGAGAGGAGAATACGAATTCAACACAAAGGGTCAAAGGGTCAAAGGGTCAAAGAAGAAATAAATCAATCTCTTATCCCCTTTGACCCTTTGACCCTTTGACCCTTTGTGTTGAAACTGTTAACGGTAGATGAATCATGGCAAGACTGGTCGTCTTTTCACATAAACCCTGTTGGCGTTCGTCAAACTCGCCGACAGGCTTTGCGACCGACGGTGGGTTTCCCTTCCAGATGCGCGCGCTCTCGGAATTGTTTGATTCGACCGTATTGGTTGTTCCCTGCTACAAAATCTCTGATCGAAAAGGCGAGATTCCGTTGTCGGGACACAATCTTTCAGTTGCCTCCTTGACTCCCCCAATCGGTCAAGGCTCCCTGCAAAAAGTTGGAATGTTGTGGTGGCTTGTAAGCAATGGTCCGCGTTTGTTGCAAGCAGCGCTTCGCGCCGATGTAATCCATTCTCCTATTCCCGGTGATGTCGGCACATTCGGAATCATTCTGGCAATCGTCTTACGGAGGCCACTCTTCGTGCGCCATTGCGGTAACTGGGAGTTTCAACGTACCCCAGCTGAAAGATTCTGGCGCTGGTTCATGGAATGCTTTGCCGGCGGTCGCAATGTTATGCTCGCAACGGGGGGCACAAAAAAACCGCCGTCAGAGCGTAACCCAGCAATTCGTTGGATATTCTCAACCTCTTTAACTGAAAAGGAACTGGCAAACTGCCGCATAGAACGGCGGTCAATCGACAGTCGGAGAGCGCGGTTGATCATCGTCTGCCGTCAGGAGGTGTACAAAGGCACTGGCGTTCTGCTCGAGAGCCTGCTCTTGCTGCTCAATGATTTCCCGAACATCAGGCAAGAAGTCGTGGGAGATGGCAAGGCACTTACCCAATTCAAACGACAAGCTGAAAATCTCGGGTTGAATGGCCGCGTTCATTTTCACGGCCGGCTGGATCACGAGAGCGTCATCCGGTTGCTTAAACAAGCTGATCTTTTCTGTTATCCAACGAAGTCAGACGGCTTTCCGAAGGTCGTCCTCGAAGCTTTAGCGTGCGGTCTGCCCGTTATCACAACTCCTGTTTCTGTTCTGCCGCAACTGATCGGAAATGGTTGCGGCGTTGTGATAGAGGAAGCAAATCCCGAGGCTCTTGCGCAGGCGGTACGGGAATGCCTGTCCGATGTCGAAAAATATCGCGCGATGTCTGCAAACGCTCTGGTGACTGCCGAGCGGTATTCACTCGAGCGATGGCGCGCCACAATTGGCGATCTGCTGCGTGAGGCGGGGATGCCGTTGCGCTCTGATGTCTGATCTGTCGCAGGTTAACATAGCTTTTCTGGCCGGCACGCTCGGACAGGGCGGTTCCGAGCGCCAGTTGTTTTATCTGCTCCGGGCGTTAAAGCAAAATGGCGCCAGGTCGCGGTTGTATTGTCTGACTCGTGGTGAATTCTGGGAAGAGACCATTCGCGATCTCGGCATTCCTGTCATCTGGATCGGTCAACATCCATCCAGGTTCTTGCGATTGGCGCGATTGATTAATGAGATACGAACTGATCGCCCGGCGATCATCCAAAGCCAACACATTTACACAAACATCTACGTCGTCGCGGCAGCAAGGGCGCTTGGGCTTCGGGAGATCGGGGCGCTGCGCAATGACATCATTATGTCACCGCGATCCGTCGGGCGGATAATGGGGAAACTGAGTCTCCATCTGCCCCGGATCGTCGCCGTAAATTCTCAAGCGGCGATCTCCAAAGCCACGAGGATGGGCATGCCTGCGTCGCAAATTCGTCTACTTCGCAACGTCGTTGACACTGATCATTTTACTCCGGCACCACGTGCAGAGGATGGAACTAAGATGATTGCCGCAATTGGGCGGCTGGTCAGGCAGAAAAGATTTGACAGGATGCTCTCGATTATCGCCAGAGTACGCGTGCAGTCGCGTTATCCAGTCAGGGCAATGATCGTAGGTGATGGGCCGTTACGTTCACAACTCGAAGAGCAAGCCGCGGAGCTGGGATTAAGTGACGCGATAGAATTCAAAGGCACGGTAACCGATATACGAGTGATCTATCGGGCGGCCGATGCGTTGTTGCTCACATCCGACTGGGAGGGGTCGCCTAACGTGGTGCTCGAAGCGATGGCTTGCGGTCTGCCGGTGGTAGCGACTGGCGTAGGCGATGTTCCGGAGATTATACTTGAAGGTGAGACAGGCTTTCTCGCTCGCCCCGAAGATGATGAGAAGCTGGTTGCAGGTTTGCTTGAGCTACTTCACAATCCTCCATTGAAGATAGAGCTTGGACGCCGCGCTCGCGAACATGTCGTGGCCGAGCATTCACCGCAGCAGCTACCCCACCGCCTGCAAAACTTTTACGAGGCTGTGCTCGCATGAATCCAACACTCCAAATACCTGCGCGCAGCAGGGGATTTTTTGTTCTGGATCAAATTCGCGCCTGGCACCTATCAGTGCCACTGGTGGCATTTTTCTTCTTCACAGCGCACATTCCCCTTGCTTTGCTCATGACAAAATCTCCGCTCGCGTCGACAGTACATGCGCTGGCGACGCTCTTAGTCGGGTTGTGGATTGCAGGGACGAATGCAAGGCCTGAGCGAGTAGCTTATATTGTTGCTTACATCGCAGGAGCTGAAACTCTCTGGAGAATGACGCGGGCGATGGTTTTTTGGGAGTTCGGCAAATACGCGCTGATTGCAATTCTTCTCATCGCTATCGTCAGAAGCGGGCGTTTAAAAGGACCGTTATCGGTCTTCTTGTACTTCCTGCTCCTCTTGCCGTCGCTGGTATTGCCGATGTCGATGGTCGATTCGGCTGAATTCCGCAACCAGGTCAGCTTCAACCTCTCCGGTCCTCTGGCGCTGGTAATCAGCACGTGGTTCTTCTCCGACCGGGAATTTTCACGAGCTCAAATACATCGATTGTTTATTGCGTTGATAGGTCCGAGTATAGGTGTCGCAACGATCGCACTTTTCGATACCCTGAGTGCTCAGACAATATATTTCTCCAACAACTCCAACTTTATCACGAGCGGTGGGTTTGGCCCCAACCAGGTTTCTTCGGTTTTAGGGCTGGCCGCGTTACTGGCTTTCCTCTTAACCTATGATCCGAAGGTCACGCGAGGGCTCAGGCTGATGGTCTTCACACTGCTTTTGATTTTCGCAGTACAAAGCGCAATGACTTTCTCGCGTGGTGGTCTGTATACAGCCGGCGGCGCAGCTATTGTCGCAACTTTTTATCTAATCAGACTGCCGCGAACGAGACTCAAAGTAATCGGTGGAATTCTGTTGTTGGTGCTCGTCACGAATTTCATTTTATTGCCGCAGTTGGACGCGTTCACTGGCGGGGCGCTTACGAAGCGCTTCGGCAACACCAAACTGACGGGCCGCGATAAAATTGTAAGGGCAGATCTGCAGGCCTGGTCCGACAATCTCCTGTTCGGCGTCGGGCCGGGACAGGCCAAATCTTACCGGCAGGATTATCGAGTTGATACATCGGCACACACGGAGTTTTCTCGGATGCTGGCAGAGCATGGTGTTTTCGGCCTCGCGGCGATCTTCATGCTTTTGCTCATGGCCTTGCGACATTTAAGACGCGCGCATGATGGCCCGAGCAAAGCCTTCACCGCAGCGATGATCAGTTGGAGTTTTTTTTATATGCTGACGGCGGCAATGCGACTGGCCGCCCCTGCTTTCATTTTTGGACTGGCGGCGGCAAATATCTTACCTGATGACAATAGCGATAATACGAAACAAACGAAATAAACGAAACAAACGAAAAAGGGCAAGTTTCATCTTCCGGCTAAAAATTCAACACAAAGGGTCAAAGGGTCAAAGAAAAAAATCAAGCATTTATCCCTCTTTGACCCTTTGACCCTTTGACCCTTTGTGTTGAATTTTTAGCCGGAAGATGAAACTTGCCCGAATTGGAATGAAACTCTCAGTTCTGCTTGTTGGTAATTTTCTTTCGTCTTCGACCGGCGTGCGCAGCGTGTGTGAAGATTTGGCAATGCAGCTTGCCGGAAAGGGCTGGCCAATTTTCACCTCTTCCGCCAAACCCGGCCGGATTGCCCGCGTCAGCGACATGGTCAGCACTGTCTGGCGGGAACGACGTCGATACGATATAGCACATGTCGAAGTTTACAGCGGGCCGGCTTTTATCTGGGCAGAACTGGTGTGTGAATCATTGAAGCTTGTTGGCAAGCCTTTTGTGCTCACGCTGCACAGTGGAAGTCTTCCGGTTTTCGCTGAGCGCTGGCCCGGGCGGATGCGGCGATTGCTCAACTCAGCAGTAGTCGTCACAACACCTTCGACATTTCTCGGCGAACGAATGAAACAATTCCGAGCAGACTTGCAGCTGCTGCCTAATCCGATTGAGTTGGGCGCCTATCGTTTCAAACACCGCAAAAAAGTGGCACCGAAATTGATCTGGTTGCGAGCATTTCACAAAATCTATAACCCCTCACTTGCTCCGCGTGTGATCGCGCGACTGAGAGAAGAATTTCCGGATATTCACCTGACAATGGTCGGCCGTGATAAAGGCGACGGCAGCCTGCAAGAGACCTTGCAGGTAGCGAAAATGCTGGGAGTCGCCGATCAAATCAGTTTTTCCGGGGCGATTCCAAAGAGTGAGGTTCCGGTCTGGCTCGGCCGCCATGACATCTTTCTGAATACAACAAATGTGGACAATATGCCGGTGAGTATCCTTGAAGCAATGGCCTCCGGTCTTTGTGTGGTGAGCACAAATGTCGGTGGCATCCCCCGTCTGCTTGAACAAGAGCACGAGGCATTACTCGTAAGCGCTGATGATATCGATGCCATGACCTCATCAGTCAGGCGCTTACTGACCGATGACGAACTGGCGGCTACGTTGTCGTACAATGCACGCCAAAAAGCCGGGCAGTTTGACTGGGCAGTGATCCTGCCGCAGTGGGAGAGAATATTGGCAGGTGCAGCGGTGATGCATAAAGATGGGTGATCAACTGTTCAAGATTTATCATCGGCTCCCCGCCCAATCTCGCTCGCTCGCAGCGAGCCTCTATGGCTTATATTTACGCTCCTGGCGATACGGCTCGGAGAGCGAAGAGTTGATTGCTGAGGCGATCGACCGCGAGTATTGGAGCCACGGGCAGTGGCAAAAGTGGCGGGAGGAAAGACTGGCCTTTGTGCTGCATCGCGCTGCGACTCGCGTTCCCTACTACCGTGAATACTGGGCATCCCGGCGTCGAAATGGCGACCGCGCATCATGGGAGGAATTGAATAACTGGCCGGTCCTTTCAAAAGAAGCGGTACGCAAAAATACCCTGGCATTCATCGCAGATGATTGTGACCCGAAACGAATGTTTCGCGAACACACCAGCGGCACATCCGGCAAGCCTCTCAATCTCTGGTGGAGCCGCGAAACCGTCCGCGCCTGGTATGCGCTTTTTGAAGCGAGGGCGAGACATTGGCACGGCGTGAGGCGAAACGAGCGTTGGGCAAATTTAGGCGGGCAGCAAGTCACTCCTGCCAGTGCTTACAAACCGCCATTCTGGGTCTGGAATGCGCCCATGCGACAGCTCTACCTTTCCGCCAATCACATCAGCAGCCGCAACATAGCTGATTATATTGATGCCCTGGAACGATACGGAATCACTCATCTGGTTAGTTACTCATCTTCCGTCGCGTGGCTTGCGCGTGAAGCAGCCCACCTCGGTCTCCGCGCTAAGGGGATCAAGGTGGTGATCACAAATGCCGAGCCCTTATCTCAATGGCACCGCGAGGTTGTCAGGAAGGGTCTGGGTTGCGAGGCGCGTGAGACTTATGGAATGGCTGAAATCACTGCCGCAGCAAGCGAGTGCGCTGAAGGCAATCTTCACCTGTGGCCGGAGGTTGGGTGGATCGAAGCCCTTTGTGATGACCAGGACACCCCGGTGCCGGCAAATCAAGCCGGAAGACTCATCTGTACTGGTTTGCTCAATGCCGATATGCCATTGATTCGCTATGCCGTCGGTGACCGAATTCGACCGGCGGTGGAAAATGGCCATTGCGGTTGTAGCCGCACGCTCCCGCTGATCGGCGGTATCGAAGGCCGCACCAACGATATGCTTATGACACGCGATGGTCGTCACGTCTACTGGCTAAATCCGGTCTTCTATGGTTTGCCGATCCGAGAAGCGCAGATCATCCAGGAGACGCTCGAACTGATCCGCGTTATATACATTCCGGCGCCTGAATTCACCACAGCATCAGAGCGAATTATCATTGATCGTTTACATGCCAGAATGGGAGATGTCGATGTGATACTCGTGCCGGTGACGGAGATTCCGCGTGAGCACAGAAGTAAGTTCCAGGCAGTCGTCTGTAACATTCCCAAAGCCGCAAGTGTCGGATAATAAGACCGGAGATAAAGAGACGAAACAAAAGCGCACGTTGAAGACCCATATTGAATTACTATTCAACCCGGGGGACCTCTTCCTGATTCAACAGCGCCAGCGTGAAATACTCTCTCTCTTGCATCGCGAAGGTTATTTTCCACTGACGAGCAAGCGAATCCTGGAGATCGGCTGCGCATCAGGAGGCGTCTTGCGCGAGTTCCTGTCCTATGGGGCGACTCCTTACTTGTTGCACGGAGCCGAACTAGAGCCGTGTCGAATAGCTAATGCGAAAGCTGTAACACCGCACCTGCCGTTGATTAGCGCTGACGGTCGCTCGTTACCTTATCCCGATAGTTGCTTTGATATGGTGATGCAATTCACAGTTTTCAGTTCGATATTAAATGAAGATATTAAACGCGCAATCGCGGATGAGATGCGGCGGGTGCTACGACCTGGCGGGCTGATCCTCTGGTATGACTTCTGGCTCAACCCTATCAATCCGGAAGCTCGCGGTATCTCTCTGGCTGAAATTCGACGGTTGTTTCCAGGCTGCCGGATCTCCTTCCGACGACTTTCGCTCGCTGCGCCACTCGCTCGTCGTCTGGCTCCCTATTCCTGGCTTGCCTGCTACCTGCTCGATCGTTTGCGTATTTTCAATACGCATTACCTGGCCGTGATCAGGCCAGAATAACTTGTCAAACTGATAGATAATTACGGCTTCCTATGA
>JAKEHZ010000064.1 GCA_022614735.1 Acidobacteriota bacterium
CAGATCTCAAATGGAAAATGGAAAATAGAAATACTCCCCCATCGCCCCGTCTCCCAGTCCCCCCGTCTCCCAGTCCCCCACTCCCCCGCTCTCCCGCTCTCAGGTTGTAGCGCCGCCGTCTACAACAAAAACCTGTCCCGTGACAAAAGACGCCTCATCCGATGCCAGGTAGAGCGCTATCCCGCCGATTTCATCGGGTCGTCCAATACGTGGGATCGGCTGGGTCGCTTCGAGCTTCTTCATATGAGTTTCGTTCTTCCAGAAAAACTCGCTGAAGTCGGTTTCGATTAATCCGGGAGCAATCGCGTTGACGCGGATATTGTCTGAGCCGAATTCCAATGCCCAATTGCGCGTCATCATAATCAACGTTGCTTTGGTCGCGCTGTAGAGCAAACCACCGGTCTGCGGTCTCAACCCGGCAATCGAAGCGATGTTAATGATCGAGCCTCCGCTCTTGCGTTCAATCATCTTCGGCACCGTGAGACGAATCAATCGCAGCGCCGGCAGGACATTAATCTCGAACATCTTCGCGAACATATCATCAGTCACCTCGAGCGCTGGCCCCTGACCGATATTGGTCGCGCTGTTGTTGATAAGGATGTCTACGGGTCCAAGCTGTTTTTCAGTCTGGCTCACAAGATTTTCCAGTTCGTCGAGACGCCCGACGTGGCATGCAATAGGAACAATTCTGCCCGCTAGTGAGGAGAGCTCTTTTGCTGTCGCTTCGAGATTTTCCATCTTACGACTGGCAATGACTACATTGGCGCCGGCTTCTGCGAGCCGTTTGCTGATGGCCTTGCCGATGCCGCGCCCGCCTCCAGTGACCAAGGCGACTTTGCCGGAAAGATCGATCGCATTCATTGTTGATGAAGCTCCTTCTTTTATTGGTGGAATTTATCAGACGAGTGCGCAACGCTACCGTTGAAAATGTCTGGTGTCAAGACAGTTGACAATCGCATCAAACAATATCAAATTTCAAATTTCAAGTCTCAAATCTCAAAACTAAAAGGGAGATAACAATGGAAGCTTCTGCCAGGATCAACGTCAAAGTTCGCGATAATCTTTATATAAATGGGCAGTGGGTGAAGTCCCATGGGAAGGGGATGATTGATGTCATAAATTCGACGACCGAAGAGGTGATGGGCCAGGTTCCGGAGGGCACACCTGAAGATGTCAACGCCGCTGTGGCTGCGGCCAGGGCAGCATTTCAGAAATGGTCAACCCTGCCCATTGAAGAGCGCGCCAATTATCTACAGCAGATTTCAGAAAAGCTCGCTGCGCGCAGAGACGAGATTGCTGAGGTCGTCGCGAGCGAGGTCGGAATGCCCCTGCCGCTCGCTACCGCGGTGCAAGCAGGGATGCCCGCGATGGTCATGGGATCGTATGCAAAGATGCTCGGCGAATTCCAGTTTGAAGAGAAGATCGGCAACGCGCACGTGATGAAAGAACCGGTCGGCGTGGTCGGTTGCATCACGCCGTGGAACTTTCCATTACACCAGGTCGTCGCCAAGGTCGCGCCGGCCCTGGCTGCCGGCTGCACGGTTGTCTTGAAACCGAGCGAAGTCGCGCCGCTGACGGCTTTTATTCTGGCTGAAATTATGGACGAGGTCGGACTGCCTGCGGGCGTCTTCAATCTGGTCACCGGTTACGGCCCTGTAGTAGGTGAAGCGATTGCATCGCACCCGGATGTCGATATGGTTTCGTTTACCGGTTCGACGCGCGCAGGCAAACGTGTGAGCGAGCTTGCCGCAAAGACAGTCAAGCGCGTTTCGCTCGAACTCGGCGGCAAATCGGCCAATATCATTCTCGACGATGCCGATTTTGAAAAGGCTGTCGCCAATGGCGTCGGCAATTGTTACTTCAATTCGGGGCAAACCTGTTCGGCGCTAACGCGGATGCTGGTGCCGAAGTCACGCAACGATGAAGCCGTTGCTATCGCCAAACGAGTTGCTGAGAGCTTCACGGTCGGTGATCCACGCGAGGGCAAATACAAACTTGGACCGCTGGTTTCGGCGACACAGCACGAGCGTGTTGTCAATTACATCCGGAAGGGAATTGAAGAGGGCGCGACGCTCGTCGTCGGTGGAGCCGAAATGCCCGAGGGCATCACCAAAGGTTACTTCGTCCGCCCAACAGTGTTTGCCGATGTGCGAAATGATATGACCATTGCACAGGAAGAGATTTTCGGTCCCGTGCTTTCAATCATCCCTTACGATGATGAAGATGACGCGGTGCGGATAGCCAATGACACGGTTTATGGTTTGGCAGGAGGTGTGTGGTCCGGCGACCAGGAAAGAGCCAAACGGGTAGCGCGGCGTTTGCGAACAGGTCAGGTCGAGATCAACGGAGGCAGATTCAATCCGATGGCTCCGTTCGGCGGCTATAAGCAATCGGGTAATGGACGTGAGTTAGGCAAGTACGGATTGGAAGAGTATCTCGAGGTTAAAGCGATGCTGCTGTAGAAACGAGAATTTGAGATTTGAAATTTGAGATTTGAGATTCGCAGTGGTAACCGAAAGCGCAGAAGATTGGTACAACTCGAACCACGGATTTACACGGATGCGACGGATATTCGCGGATTTAATCCGCGAATATCCGTCGCATCCGTGTAAATCCGTGGTTAATTCCATTTAGTAAAATGACTAAATTTCAAATTTCAAATTTCAAATCCTCAATTGTTTTGTTCAAAGAGCCTGCGTGCAACAGGCGAGAGTTGTCGCATCTGCTGTGACGGGTGTTGTTTTCATTTTTTGTCCATCGGGTCTTTCTTGTCCGACAAGGATTGCTTTGATTGTGGATGCTGCGCGGGCTTTATCTCGGTTATTTGCGCAAAAACGCGCACCTCGAGCAGACTGAAGAAGCTCTGCCCTAAAGCATCAGGATCAACCTTTGATTTCCGGACACGAACGTAACGATAGGTTCCTGTATCATTGATGCTTGCCTGGAAACTATGTTTGAAGGGGACAACAGCTTCACCTTGTGAGGCAAGCAGCGACCAGAATTCAAAATTCAGATCGTTCGAGGCGCGAACTTCAAAATTGCGCCGCGTCGTCGCCTGGTCCTGATCTTCACGGAAGATGATCTCGATCGAGCTGATGCGATAACTCTTACCCAGGTCAACCTGCCACCATTCGAGCTCTCCTGTGTTTGACTCCGAATGCCAGACTGAAGCTCTGCCTGAGCTGATACGCGCCTCGTCATTAGCTGCGCTCGGGAGGCCGATCACGTCTGGCCACGCCTTCACGCTCGATGCCATCGCAGGACGATTGAACGCAATATTGACGAGTTTATTTGTTGTAACAACCGGCACTGCAGGCCTGGGTTCTTTAGGCTCAGGCGCGCTCGTAATATACGGAATCGATTGATCGGTTGGGTTACGGCGGGGTGCAGGGCCATAAAAGACAAGTCCGGGCAAATAGTCCGAGACGGTCAATCCCATTTGCCCGTAGACTTTCGGAAGTGACCCGGGGAACATCATGGAGCGGAAGTTGATCACAGCGCGGCTCGTTGGCGGTAGGTTCTTGCCTTCCTCAAAGTCGCGGTAAAAAGCGAAGTGCTGAAATAGTTCATTGGCTCGCGACCAGAGGTCCATTCGGTTCTGTATCTGCGCCGCAGTTGTTAGCACGGGCAAGCAGTTGCAGGCGAGCGCGAGGGAACGGTCTTCGGCGATCTTGTCCGGATACCAGTAATAGGGAACACCGGTCGTAATATAGGTGCCATCTGGTAGCGCGCGTCCCGGTTTGAGCGGCGCATTGTTGTCTCTAGCGACGAGCCAGTCGGCGACTCTCACCAGGAAACTGGCCACGCGCGCGTCACGTGTATCGCGCCAGTATTCGATCACGCCGAGCAACGAATAGCACCATGCCCAGGGTTGCACGGCCTCATTCACGCCGCGACCGCGTTTGAGGTAATAACCTCGGCGGCCATATGCTTCTTCGGTCTGCAAAAATAGGTTAATGTTAGCGCGAGCCTTATTGAGATATTTGATGTCGCCCGTGTAGCGATACGCGACTATCAAACCCAGGGTCGGCCAACCGACCCATCGCGGTTCGTTCCATTCCATCCCATTTACAATAGTGAAGTTCATGTTCGCGAAAGCATCAGCACCCTCAAGCGCCGATTCGCGGACAGCTTCGTCGCCCGTCAATGCCCAGTAGAGCCACATCCCTTCGATCCATGAATGGCTTGGACCCGGTTCCATGAAGCTGCCGTGATCGCCTTTTTCATTAAACGCCAGACCTTTGAAGTTCCACGTGTGATCGCGATTGACGTAATCGTTGGCGCGATAGTGCCCCCAATCTGCCCGATAACGCGCCATCTCGCCGCCCAGTTGAAACGCGCGACGATCACCAGTCCGAAGGTATTCGCGCAGCAAAACAAATGGCAAGTCATAATGGACGTTAGCGTAACCAGCACCCCACGCCAGATCACCGAAATTACGCCAGCCGAACTGCTCGCCATTTTCGCCACGTTGGCGATATTCGAAGATTGACATAGCCGGGACTGGCCCTGCCGATTCACTGGCTTCGACGGCATATCCTGATGCGAGCATTCTCTCAACGCGTGTCGCTGCCTCGGCGAGTTGTGGGTCTTTAGCGAACTCGACCGTCCAATCACGCTTTTCGACAAAGGCGGGACGAACAGCGTCGGTGGTTGCAATGTATGCCGGATCGAGCGACGCCAGAGAAGAGCTCGTCAATGCGTAAGCTGCGGCTGTACCTCGACCGAGATAAAAATCTGTTGTCTTCGCGCGGGCGCCATCGAAGACATAATCGCCGCCAAGTTCGGGAAGAACGTCGAACCTGATCCCATTGCTCGAGCCCTGCAAGGTCTTGGGAAAGTTTTCGGCGAACTCCGGCACGGCAATTTCAAAAGCCCCCGCGGAGAGTGAAGCGCCGGGCATTTTCTGTAGAATCCGAGCATAGGCTTCGCTGGCACTCAAAACCTGCGACTTACCTGCGCCGGATGCGGTCGTCGGAAGCAAGACCGACAGACTACGCAGGATGACATGTTGGGCATAAGGCTCTTGCAACGTTCGATAAGCGCCGAAACCATATGTGCCGTTGTTGATCATTCGCAGACGCACACGGATGAAGGGCTGATCGGCATAGATGTAATAGCGCAGAGCGAAAGCGAGCGTCGGAGGCGTCTTCCCGAGACCGCTTCTAAAGCAGCCATCCTGGCGGACTACGACGCGCAGCTCATTTGATTCCTCAATGGTCGTGCGTTCGACCAGGGCAGTGGCAGTTTGATTGGCTGTGTCGAGCACGAAAATTTTCTCGCCTCTTGTGTGCGGAGCTTTGAGCGGCGCGGTGAATTGAACCATCTGCCCATTGATGTTCTTGATTGTCGCAGTTTCCTGCTCGATGCTCAGATCGCGAATTGTGCTTCCGGTGCCGTGAGCAAATTTAAGACTGGACACCGTGCGTAGATCTCCGGCTCCAGCTGAATTGACTTCGATGTCTTCCTGACGCGGAGTCCCCTCGTCGATGCGATAACGGCGATTGGGACCGAAAGTCGTGTCAAAGGTGACAATCCGTGCGGTGCCCTCTGCAGAATCCCATTTCAGGGTGTCAGTGTGCTCAAAGTGCACCTTATCGCCGATTCTGAGTAGGGAAGTATCAGTGACCAGGATTGTGTCAGGTCCCAGGCTTACTGCCGGACCCAGTTGTGTGATGATTGCGCGAAACGGCAGTCTCGTCTGGAGCGTCATCGGGCCGCTCAACATCTCATTGCCGTCGAGCTTGAAGCCCCTGATAAGTCTTTCACCCAATTTCGAGAATTCGACATCGAGGTTTGAGTTGGTGACCCGCCAGGCGCCACCCGTATCGCTCACTGTGACCGGTTTGAAATTGCCGCGAGGAGCGGTAGCTAGAAAATGGACCCCGGTGGACGCGGGATTGAAATCGACCAGAAGCCATTTAACGAGTTTTTTGGAGTCGTCCGGCGTGCCACGCCAACGCGCGAGCACACGCGTCTGTGATGGCAATGGATTCCCATTCGAATCGACGATGCCAAGTTGGCTGGCGTCAAGAAGGTTGTCATCTTCACCGAAAGGCACGCCAATGGTGACCGGCAGCGAAGCTGTGTGGACTTTAATAGGGACGCTAATTCCTGTAGCCTGCGCTTGCAAATGTGATGAGTGGGCTGGATTGGGAAGCTCCACTGCAAGCATCCCAAGCGCGAGCGCGAAAAGTATGCTTCTCAATAGGGCAGAATGTGACATATTACGGGTCATTACATTTGAAAGATTTGATTGATACCAGGCATAGAAGCCTGAGTTGCGGGAGCTGAATTAGTATTTCACGTAACTGGGGGATGTGTGGAGGAGATGTTTCCACCTACATTCTAAAGATAACATGGTTTTTATTTGACAGGAAGTACAATAATGGAGACTAGCCCGCTACCGCTCGCGCTACTGATTGTTCAGTTTTGCTGAGGTGCAGACCGTGGAAGTGATGAAGCTCAGTTCAACGATATTGTGGCGTACAGGATTGATGGCCCTTGTCTGGCTTGCACTCTACCATGATGTATTGCGCCGGCTGATTGATGACTGGCGCGTCGATGAAAACTATTCACACGGATTTCTCATTCCACTCATCAGCGCCTATGCGATCTGGAGCCGTCGTCATCAACTATTAATAACACCACGCGAGCCACGCATCCTGACTGGAGGGATAATGATGATTGTTGCAGTCTTGATGCTCATTGCTGGTGTGTTGGGCGCCGAGTTGTACATCACTCGGATCTCGATGGCGCTCTCGCTCGTGGCGCTGGTGCTCTATTTTCTGGGAACGGCCTGGCTGCGCCAATTGATCTTTCCCATAGGGCTTCTGCTGTTGGCGATCCCTATTCCCACCATCATTTTCAATCAGATTGCCTTGCCTTTGCAGTTGATTGCCTCGGATTTCGCCACGCGCGTCATCAAAATTTTCGGCACTCCTGCCCTGCGTGAAGGCAACGTCATCGAACTCGCGCAGATGAAACTGCAGGTCGTCGAAGCGTGCAGTGGAATCCGGTCGCTTGTGTCGCTCATGACGCTGGCGGTCGTTTATGCCTATTTCACCGAAACGAGATGGTGGCGGCGCTTGACGCTCCTTGCATCAGTGATTCCAATTGCCATCATCGCTAACGCCCTGCGCGTCGCCGGAACCGGTCTCATGGCGCATCATTGGGGCGTTCAAGCTGGTGAAGGGTTCATGCATGGTTTTTCGGGGTGGATGGTTTTTCTTGTTGCCGTGCTCTTATTGCTTGCCGTCGCGCAATCGCTCAATTTATTTGAACGCATCTCGCATCGGCTTGCGGTCAATTGACAATCGTTGATGAATTGAAAACAGAGGGAAATGAAGAAGAATTTGAGTTATCTGAGTATGCTTATTTTCTTGTTGGGCGCTGCCGCATTCATTCAATACCTGGCGCGCGCCAGCGAACATGAGCGTGTTCCTGCGCGGACTCCCCTGGCCGAGTTACCACTGCAATTGGATTCGTGGCGACAGGTTGACGCCCAGACGTTGGGCGCCGGGCAGATCAGAGAGCTTAAAGCCGACGATTTCATCTCTCGCACATATGCGGACAACCGTGGCTTTCTTGCCTATCTTTTCATCGCCTACTATGCCAGCCAACGCCATCGCCAGACGATACATTCGCCACAGGGCTGCATGCCGGGTTCAGGCTGGATCATGAGCAATCATCGAGCGCATTCAATTGGTAAAGGTCAAAATAATGAGGAGCGGCAAGTCAATGAATATTTAATTGAGAAAGACGGAGTGAAGATGCTTGCTTTCTACTGGTATCATGGACGAGGACGCGTGGTAGCCAGCGATTACTGGGGGCGGTTTTATAACATCAAAGATTCGATCTTCTCAGGCCGCACCGACGGCGCGCTAGTGCGCGTGATCGTGCCTCTAGGAGGGAGTGAGGAAGCGGTACAGCAGGCGCGAAATTCTGGTCTGGAATTTTCGAAGCATTTGCTGGGAATAATGTCGAGCTATATTCCGGACTAAGGACTACTGATTGCGGATTGCGGATTGCGGATTGCGGATTGCGGATTGATGTACAGCAACCTTTCCAGGTTGCTGTTGACTTGCTGATGTGACCATTGACGAAACAACAGCAACC
>JAKEHZ010000065.1 GCA_022614735.1 Acidobacteriota bacterium
CCAGAGCCAAGATTTGTTTACGCACTGGTCAATGCGGTCGCCGTGCTGATTATTGCCTGCCCGTGTGCCCTCGGACTCGCCACCCCGATGAGCATCATGGTTGCTACGGGGCGTGGCGCGACTGCCGGCGTTCTCATCAAAAATGCTGAAGCTCTGGAGACTCTCGAGAAGGCCGACACACTGGTAGTGGACAAAACCGGCACACTGACCGAAGGCAAGCCGCGACTCGCTTCGGTCGTGCCGCTGTCAGATTTGAGCGAGGCAGAACTGCTCAACCTGGCAGCCCATCTCGAACAGAGAAGTGAGCATCCGCTGGCCGCGGCAATCGTTGCTGCGGCGCAAGAGAGAAACCTTGAGCGGTTAGAGACAACAGATTTTCAATCGCACACCGGCAAAGGTGTCACGGGAAAAGTGAATGGCAAAACCATCGCGTTAGGCAATAGACGGCTGATGGGCGATCTGTCTATCACCATTGATTCCGGGACGGAAGCGAAAGCCGATCAACTGCGGCAGGATGGGCAGACGGTGATATTCGTTGCTCGCGATGGCAGGCTCGCCGGCCTGCTCGGCGTTGCCGATCCGATCAAAGACACGGCACGTGAGGCGATCGGAGCACTTCACGCAGAGGGGCTGCGGATAGTGATGTTAACCGGTGATAATCGCACGACAGCCGAAGCAGTGGCGCGGCAACTCGCCATTGACGAGGTGATCGCCGAAGTGTTGCCCCAACAGAAGATCGAGGTCGTTAAACGAATGCAAAGCGAGAAGAGGATTGTGGCGATGGCCGGCGATGGTATCAACGATGCCCCGGCGCTGGCGCAGGCCGATGTGGGCATTGCGATGGGCACAGGCGCTGATGTAGCCATGGAGAGCGCGGGGGTGACGCTGGTCAAGGGCGATCTGCGCGGCATCACGCGTGCGCGCCGATTGAGTCAGGCCACAATGCGCAATATTCGGCAGAACCTCTTTTTCGCCTTTATCTATAACCTCCTGGGCGTGCCGATAGCTGCCGGCGTTTTGTATCCAGTGACGGGACTCCTGCTCAGCCCGATGATTGCGAGCGCTGCGATGACTTTCAGCTCGGTCTCTGTCATTGCCAATGCACTGCGGCTGCGGAAGCTGGAATTATGATGGCTGGGCATAAGTTAACCGTGGAGGGCACTAGGCCAAACTGAAGAGAGAAAACGGAACAAACGGAAATAACGGAACAAACGGAAAAGAATTTATCAAGCTCTTTTCCGTTTGTTCCGTTATTTCCGTTTGTTCCGTTTTCTCCTTATTTCTTTTCTAGTAGCTTCAGGATCAACTCGTGAATTGCAGCCGTTTCGTCCTTGTTGTCCGATAGTGGAATCAGAAACTGGTCCTTTGCTCTTGTTTCAAACCTGGCCTCTCCATTGTCATTCCCGAGGAAATATTTTCTGGTACCGTAAATTTTCAGAGCCAGGCCGGATCTGCTGACAGTCAGTCTCGATTTTTCGAGGAGGCCTGGCGTGGTTTGGAATATCTCGCCATTCTCTTTGATCAAGCTTTCACATGTCGCAATACCATCTTTTATTTTTAGCCAACAATCTTCCCGATTCCTCTCTATCTTATCGGCGCCCTTAGCCGTAAAAAGATCATCACCCATCCTCACTCTGAATCTGACCTCTCCATTGAGCTGGAGGGCGAGCGTTCTTTCATGAGCAGCCGCTCTCGAATCTTTGCGGTAGTACTGATGAATAACACTAAGCATCTCGTGCGCCTGAACATTATCCGAATCTATCGCCGCCAACCTCTCCAATATCTCGTAGGTTGTTTTTAATTTATGATCTGCAGCAACTCTGATCTCATTATCGGCTGATCTGAGTCCATCGAGCTGATAGTTGAGCGAATCGAAAAAATTCGTCGCTCCTTCGCCAGCGCCATTTATTGTCGAGTTGACAAGTGCAATCTGTTTCTTATATGCCTCGTCAGTCAGCCCCTTTCTGATAACAGACAATTGATAATCGCTCTGGCTATTTTGAGTGCCGGTGATGCGCACCTGGTAATCAAAAGCTTCAGGCAGAATATAGCTGTGAATTTGCGATTCTACTGTGGCGGTATGACCTTCAGGATTGAGAGATTGGCCTTCCTTATCAATCACCTGAACAATCAAGATACTTGCCTCAGGTGATCGAACCTCGATATGAATTATATCCCCTCCTACTGCCCCTTTGAGCAGGTAGTCGTTGAAATAAACTTTCTCTTTTTGTTGATCACATTCGGAAGTCTGTGAGCCGATCCTGGATGCGATGGGATTACCGAAGATAATTTCCGGCGGATTCGACGCTGGCGGATTACAAATTGAAGTCGGAGGTATTTGAATGGGTAGAGGCTCAACCTCCCTCCGCGGTGTCGCGGTGAATGAAACTTTAGCCTGGCCTTTCAAACTTTCGATGGGAAAAGATGGAGGATCGAAAGAGTAGTCCTGACGCGCTGGTGTTACCGTGTAGCTGCGCCGGCAAGACAGGCGGCGAAAAATAAATTTACCCCTCTCATTTGTCCTCCAGTAGTTGTTGAGCGAACCATTGAGTTTTAAAAATATTCCATTAGCCTCGCCTCCGTCTTTCTCTATGATCTCAATCAGAATTGAGCAAGATGATCTAAGAGGATTTCTTGAAGGGCATTCGCCGCCCGGTAATGCCGGTTTACCACCCGGGCATTGTGCTGCGGTCTCGTGTCCCGAGACGGCGATGAAGACCAGGGAAAAAATAAATGCAGATCGCATAATCCTATTGGGAAATGGCTGACTGGGCGCAGCGAAAGCCATAATAGACATTCGGCGCAGCAATCAGAGAAGCTTCATATGCCTGACGGTAAGTTGCGGTTGCAAAATCAGATCGATTGACATACGCCCCCCCACGTAGGACCTTGCACCGTTTACAATTGTCAAGCTTATAAGAACTGCCTGGATAAGGCTTGAAATTGCTCTCAGTCCACTCCCAGGCGTTACCTGAGAGGTCATAGACCCCGAAGGAGCTCACTCCCGCAGGGAAACTTCCAACTTGAGAGAACTGACCCTTCTCTCGAGCCACATTGGCTTTATCGGGGCTGAATTTATCTCCCCAGGGGAAGCGCCCTCCCCGGGTGCCGCGGGCGGCAAATTCCCATTCCTCTTCGGTCGGCAATCGCTTGCCTGCCCATTTCGCATATGCTCGGGCATCATCCCAGGATACACCTGTCACCGGCCATTGGCCGGTGCCGGCATGGAACATCCCATCCTCCCAATCAGGGGGGGCGGTATGACCGGTGGCTTGCAGGAACTTGCGATAAGCCTCGCGTGTGACTTCGTACTTGTCAAGGAAAAATGGCGCTATGGTGACTTCATGAGGCGGACCCGAAGGGTTATTGGCGCTGGCGTCTCCGTGCCCCATTGTAAAAGTACCTCCGGGAATGAAGACCATCCCCTCGGGAAAGATTATTTCCAGAATAAATGGTTGAAGCTGCTGCGTCAGCGGCAGTGTAATTGACTGGGTGAGTTCTCTGTAGCCGGATTTTGAGACTCTAACCGTGTGGGTGCCCTGCTCCAACCCATCAACATTGAGCTGTCCCTGTTCATCAGTCACATACTCAGTCTTGTTATCAATTACTATTTTGCAATTCGGCAGCAAGGTTACTATTTTGATCGATTGTTTTTCCGCCTTCACAAAAATCGATTGTTTTTCTCCCTTCACAAAAATCGACCAGGTCAAAATTGCCAGCAGTGCAATGAGAATCAGCCCTTCCCCAGTCCACAATGCTATTTTTTTGAATCGCTGCTTGAGATCAGTCGAAACGATATCTTTTGACCATGGCAATAATGGTGACCAGGGCTCAGTTTCTATGCTGGCTGGAAATCTGCCCGTTATACCATCATCCCTTTTATCAACCTCCCGTTCTAACGGGTGTGACTCCGGCTCGGTCCTCAAGCCATTGGAGGTTCCATCGCCATCACTGAATTCAGAATGGCTCTGTGCCGGTGCGATAGGAGTCTCTTTAGGGAACGAATCACTGATCGAATTAATTCTTTCCGGCGTCGATTTTCCATCATCCTGCTGTGGACGTTCTATCATCCGTATAGGGACGAACGCCTGAGCCCAGACCAGCACCTCAAAGTTTGATTCGACGACGAAATAATGCGGATGAGTGAGTCTGATGCTATGCGTCCCGGCCGCGATCAATTCGCTGTTGAACCTTCCTGACTGGTCTGTTTTTCCAACCATCACGCCGTCTATTTCAACTTCCGCATCCGCAACATCACAGGAAACAAACAACTCGCCTGTCTGCTCACGTCCAAGCTTCGCTGTTATGGTCAATCTCTTGTGGGCTCCTAAATTCACGGACTTGTGCCAGCGAGCATAGCGAGACGATTCAACTTCGATCAGATAATTACGCGGTATCAGTTTTTCCTGCCGCCAGGATCCTTCTTCATCTGCTCGACCGGCGTATTTGCCGTTGAGGTAGATCATCGCCGAAGGGAGAGTCGATCCGCTCTCCAAATCTACACACTTCATCACCAGCGTGCCGGTTGTGAGATCAGCTGCCTTCCGAAAGAAGCGCGCGAAACCTGTAGCCGTTTGATAGCGCTTCATTGGCTTCTTGGCCATGGCTTTCAGTACTACATCCTCGACAGCTGGTGGAATTTCCGGGTGGATTTCGCGCAATGGTTTGGGAGCCAGCGTCCGGTGCATCTCGATAATCTGTCCCTCCGTGTCAGCTTCGAATGGGACCTTACCCGTCAACATTTCATAGAGGATGACTCCGAGGCTGTAAATGTCGGAACTCTTATCAATGCGTCCCTGGGCTACTGTCTGTTCGGGCGAAATGTAATATGAGCTACCGAAGATTCGTGTATTGGTGCCGGAGATCCTGCTGAGCACTTTGGCTATCCCGAAGTCGAGGATGCGAACTGTTTCTTCATTATTTTCTTCCGTGACGAGCATGATGTTGCTGGGTTTCAGATCGCGGTGAATAATGTTTTTATTGTGAGCATATGCAATCGCATCACAGATCTGATCCAGCAACACGGCCGCGCGTTCGAGCGAGAGCACACCGTGTTCCTTCAACTCACTCTCGAGTGTGTGTCCCTCGAGCCAATCCATGACCATAAACGCCCTACCGTCCTCTGTCAGGTCGGCATCATTGACTTTGATGATCGAAGGGTGATTTAGTGCGACAGTTTTCGAGGCTTCTTCAAAAATGAATTTCAGGCTTTCCTGATCTCCCATTGTGAGATCAGGCCTCAAGACTTTGATGGCAACAATGGCCTTGGTGATCTCATGCTGTGCGCGATAGACTGCTCCCATTCCGCCAATTCCAGCCAGTTCCTGAATTTGATACCGTTTGAGATTGGTCCCGACAAGTTTGTAAGGATCGCGTTTCGACGGATTATCCATGGTCTCGCGCCGTAGTGATATTTGCTTTTGTGCTGGGGCCTGCTCGAAGTGGGGTAAGAACTAATGAGGCAGGCATATTATGGAAAGCTCCGGGTGGATTTGCAAGGGATATGGAAAGTTATGTACCAGTAAAAGGCGGCAAATCACCAACACATTGACATGGATACGACGGAGTAGCCGGATTAAATCTGGGACATTAGTGGGGAATCAAAAAACAGTTGCAAATCAGATAGTCGCAGTATTTAATGTCAACTCTGTTCAGGAAGCGGGTGAGCTTGAATCTTCGGCCAGATGAAAACTAACGATTCAGTCACGAGATATCTAACCTACAAGAGATGATCGCTGATAATCGGGCGATATGGAAAGAGTTGACAAGTACGAGATATTAGGAACTATCGGGCAGGGGGATATGGGAGTCGTCTATAAGGCTTTCCATCCACACCTCAAGAAATACATTGCGATCAAGGAGGTCCGTTCGGAAGTAGCTCGGGACCCTGAATCACAGCGTCATTTCGAGCGCGAGGCTGAAATCCTTGCCCAACTCCCGGCTCACCCGAACCTCGTCATGGTCAGGGACGCACTGGTCTGGAATGGTCGCCTCTACCTGGTCATGGATTTTATCGAGGGAAGCGACTTGAGCCGGGTGATGCAACAAGGACGGGTTGTCCTGCCTCGCGCGGCCAAATGGCTGGGACATATACTGGCGGGGCTCGAGGCCATCCATGGGCGTGGCATCATACATAGCGACCTCAAACCGAGTAATATTCTGATTGACCTTGAAGATGTTGCATACATCAGTGATTTTGGAATTGCGACATCGGTCGGAAAAAACTTGCAATCTGCCGTCATGGCTACGGCAAAATACGCCGCACCTGAATTGATAGACCCCGGATTCAGCCGGGGAGGCAGTGAATCGCAAATAGACATCTATGCGGCGGGCATGATGGCCTACGAATTGTTCCTTGGAGTTGATCGCTTCCAAACTATTTTCTCCGCGATCTATGGCGGGCCACCCCGGAGTGCGGCGGAGCGATGGCTTGCCTGGCATACGAATCTGCAACAATCAACGCCGAACCTGCACAAGGTTGACCCGCAGATTCCGCAATCGCTGGCGGCTGTAGTCGAACGAATGATGTCTAAAGACGTTCAAGTGAGATATATTGATGCAGCAGCTGCTCGACATGATCTCAAGGAATGCAGCCTCATTTTTCGGGAGCAAAGCAGCTATATGAATAAAGATGCTGATGATGCCACAGCACGCCTGGATCGTTTGCAGATGGATCGGCGAAGCCCTGTTCCGAGGGGCGCAGCGCCGGCACCGCCCGGAGACAGACGGGAGAGGTCGGGTGGGGGCAGACTGCCAGGCCGATTGCCGAGATGGGTCTTGCCCCTTGCCGCCATACTCGGATTGCTTTTCATTCTGGTTGTCATCCCCAAACTTCTTGCCGATCAACCCGGATTCATTCTGGCGGTGAAAGGTGCGCCGTCTAACAGCCAGGTCTATGTTGATGACGCTCTTCGGGGGATTCCGGGAATCGAGAAGGCAGGCGAGAATGTCACAAGCCTGATCAGAGTTCATGGATTGAAATCCGGCGTCCGGCACGCCGTTCGGGTGAGCTGCGGTGCGGGAGAAGCAACTCTCTATCTCGATACCGGATCTTCCGTAAAAGATGTTTCTGCCCGGGACGGCGAGGTAGTCAACCTGACGGTGAAAAACTGCGGAATACAGCCAACTCCGTCAGAGATTGACTACAACGGCAAGATGAGACTGGTCGCCGCGGGCGCATTTCTGATGGGTGACGATCAAGGACAGCCAAATGAGAAACCGGCGCGCGAAGTAAATTTGAACTATGACTACTACATCGACAAATTCGAAGTCACCAATCAGCAATACAGAGTGTTCTGTAATACGACAGGGAGGGTGTTTCCAAGCGAGCCCCATTGGGATACAAGTTATTCAGCCAATTTTCCGAATTCGCCGGTTCTTGGAGTGACGTGGGATGATGCCAAAGCATATTGTGATGAATGGGGAAAAGGTTTGCCAACCGAAGAGGAGTGGGAAAAGGCCGCTTCCTGGGATCCGAGTGCTACCGATGCTTCTAAAAGATGGAAGCGGCGATGGCCCTGGGGAAATGAATTTGGCCAGGGCCGTGCCAATTTCGCTTCCGAGCATTCAACACCCGTCGGCCAGTATGATGGAGGTGTGAGCGCTTACGGCGTCTATGAGATGGCCGGTAACGCAGCTGAGTGGATTGCAGATCACTACAACCCTTACCCGGGCAATCAAGTTTCTGATCCTCAGTTTGGAACAGCAAACCGGCTTGTGCGAGGAGGCCATTTCAGGTCTCTTGGAGCTGATAATGTCCGAACCACGTTTAGGCAGTATCGTCCGCCTGCCTATTCGACTCAGGAGCTGTCAGCAATGCGCGCCTGGCTGATCGGATTCAGGTGCGCAATTAAAATAGATAATCCCAGACTGCGGGAGCAACTGAAAAAAGTCAGCCGGATAAACTGATTGCGACGCACTGAAACGATGTCAATGTCCTGGGAGCTTGCGTTCCCAGGACATTGACAGAGGAGGAAAAGCCATGTTTCGGAAAATTTTCCGATCACTTCTCTATGCTTCCCTGATTCTTTCCGCTGCGATTTCCATAACGCCTATCCCATCCCTTCCAGTTGTTGCACAACAACAGTCGGGACAGCAAAAAGATGTGGGATTGAGTTGGGAAAAACCGGAGACAATCCTGAGACCCAAAAAAGGTCCACAGCAGTCCAGAATTAGGGCCCCCCTGCTCGCCCTGCGATGGCAACTTCTCATTCTTGATAAACGGAATCGTGAGCAACCGGTTGATCCAAAGACTCAATACTTTGCTGATGGCGATTATATGCGGCTGGCCGTCCAGTTAAATCAAAATGGATATTTTTACGTCATCAAACATACCCTGGATAATAACGACCAGAGATCTCCTCTTCTTCTCATTTCGAATAAGTATGAAGTTGCGAAAGACGAGGTCGTAGAGATTCCCGATCCTAAAAGTTCGGAGTACCGGCGGAACGACAAATCCTGGTGGAAGATCGGAAAACGGGTGAAGAGTGATGTCATAACAATCATCTTCACTCGTGATCGGATCGATAGACTGGCAGCCTCAGGACTTAGTTCAAGTGAAGGTGATGTGGTTGATGAACAGCTGGTTTTCGAACTCACTCGCCAATCATCCAATCCGGAAGAGAAGCTTTGGAGCCTGGCGATGCAGAAAAATTCGAATCTTCGGGGAATTTTAGGCGAACATGTAAAATTTTTGCGTAATCCGGATCCTCGAAACAACGAAGTACTGGTTGAAAGAATCGAAGGCAGGCATGTTTTGAGGAGAGGAGAATAAAGCCATCAGCCATCAAAGTGCCAATGGGGAAAATCATGCGAACAAAATTTAAACGATTTTTGAAGATCAGGTTCCTAACCAGCCTTGTGGTTGTGTCTCTTTCATGTGCTGTGCTGGTAACAATTTATTGCTTTCTTACCCAAGCCCGGACGGTGACTGCACAGGGAAGGGAAGGGTTTGGACTGGTTTGGGAGAAGTCGCAAAATATCACCAGGCCTCCGACTCCGAAGCGCCCGCGGCCCAAACCAACAACAGCTCCATTATTAACCTTGCGCTGGCAATTTCAGATGGCCGGAGCGCAGACGAAAGGGGAGGCGATTAATCCAACGACTCGGACCTTTGTTGATGGCGAGCTCATCAGAATTGCCGTACAGGTTAATCAAAACGGATTCGTCTATCTTATCAACCACACGGTAAAAAGTGATAAAGAGATTGAAGGCCCTGTTCTTCTTCCGGGAGGGAAATATTCAGTCAAAAAAGATCAAGAAATTGTTCTTCCTCCCACTCCTCTTTCTGAATGCCCTGCTGAGAATCAGAAGGATGGCAAATGCTGGTTGAGAACAGAACCGCCTGCCGGAATAGAGGTAGTCACGATTATTTTCAGCCGCGACGAGATCGATGAATGGGCGAATCTATCGACGGCGATAAAGAACCCGGTGGCCGAGCCATTAATCAATGAATTGACGCGCAAATGCCCGAATCCGAGCCGTGCCGTGTGGACTGAGGCCGTACAGAAGAATTCCAAATTAAAGGGTATCAGGGGACCGCACGTTAAGATGGTGTGGAATCCGAATAAGAACGACAATGAATTACTGGTTGAAAGAATCGAGTTCAACCACAAATAGTTAATAAAGTGAGGTCGACAATGAAAACGATAAATCTAAACCGCAATCTTTTCAGAGTTTTATTACCTGCCGTATTGCTGTGCAGCATAGTCCTGGCTCAAGAGCCGCCGCGCACACGCTCATTGACGATCGGCGGGAAAGATGTCACGGAGAAGTCCGATGGCATGGAGATCAAGATTCTGAAAAATGTCAGCAACAGTTGGAAGCTGGTGGGACCGAACGAAAAATTCAAAGCCGGCGACAGGGTGAAAGTCCAGTTCTGGAGCAACATCAAAGGCTACGTCTATTTCGTCAATATTCCTCCGAGCGGCAAGCAGAAAGTCATTTATAGCCAGGCTATCGAGAAGGATCGGGATTACACTTTGCCGGGCAGCGACGGCAACAGGGAGGTCTGGATCGATTTCGATGATGAGAAGGGGATCGAAATTTTGAAACTTGTCATGACTCCATCTCCGATTAAAGTCTTTGACGATGCGATCAATAAATCGAAAGGCGAGTTGGGGGAGAGCGTCTTCAGTGTGACAAAGGAGTTGGCAAACGTTCCCAAGGTAGAATCCGAACAGGTGGCGATGATCTCGAAGAATGGCGGATGTCCGAAGGTTCGCGAACTCAGCATCCGCTGCCGTTCGCTGGGATTCGCCCCTTCCGATCCGAAGAGCAATAAAGGCGCAGTTGCCGTCGCTATCCCGGATTCAAAGAACTCCTCCGGGAAATTGGCGAAGGACGAGGCGATCGTGGTGGAACTCAGGCTCATCCACATTTAATCGAAGGTGGTGCAAATTAAAGCTCAATAAAATCCGTAGTGGGACAGGAGCATAGAGCATAGGTGAGGGAGGGACGAGAACATGGCCTACGATCGACTTTTGACTATCTTCTCTGCGGCATACTTCTGGGACAAGGTCGCTCACGATGGGCGAGTTGCAACGAAGGGCGGGTATCCTGCGAAGATCAACGGTGTGACGCTCACGCCAGGCCTCCCCTTAGATCAAATTGGAGCGAACTTAATCGAAGAAGATTGTACCCACTTCGTTTCATGCTGTATCGGCCAAAGCAAGTGCACGATCAAGGTTGGGAATCGGGACATCACGATCCACGGCGGTGGCTTGCGAATCTCGTCACCCTTCAAGGGCGCCAAAGTCTATGGGCATACACACGTTGCGCAGCTAGTGGGGGAGTTATATAACAGCAAGCAGGCAAGCATCATTTGGCCGCAGTTCCTCCCGACCCGATACGATAGTACAAGGAACAAGATTCTACAGAATTTGCGAGCGGGCGATTTGCTGGCTTACGCTAGAAAACCAAATCCGAATCACTATGAGCATATGGCGATTCTAGTCGGGCCAGATACCATCGCTTGTCACACCTATAGCCGACTGAACAAGGATTACACAGATGTCTCCTTTCCGTGGGTGACATTGCTAAGGCTCCCACCTCCCTAAGTGCAGCGCCCTGCTCATCGGTCAGGCTCAGTTCTTTTAAGCTTTAATTTGCACCACCTTCATTTCATAGCTTGGCATAGCACCCCCATGAATATACTCAGCATATCGACAGTCTTGGTAATTATAATAACCTGCCTCGATTCAAGTCCCCGTTCTATCCTTGCGTATCTCGATCAGCAAAGCCCGGAGTCGAAGCGCAGCTTGCCGCAGGACGCAAAAGCTCGCATGCGCCGCTCAGTAACCGCTGTCGGATTGATTCTGGTCAACGACAGCGGTAATGGCGATCCTCGCCCCAGAGGATCCGGCGTAGTCGTCCGCGAAAATGGCGTTATCGTCACAAATCTGCACGTGATCCTCCAGGATAACCCCCCACAGCTTTACAAAGAGATATACTTCAGCCTCGCCCCTGACAGCGGAGCGACACCGCTCCGCTCGGCGCGCTACCGTTTGCGCGTCGTGGAAATAGATCGGAAACTCGATCTGGCATTGTTACAGTTATTGCCGAACGATAAAGACAAAACATCATCTTCACCCTTGACGCTGCCTGTCATCGAGATAGGAGATTCGCGCGCCCTGGAATTGCTGGACGACCTGGTCATCATCGGATTTCCGGAAAAAGGGGGAGCAACAGCCACACTTAGTCGTGGCATAGTCGAAGGGAAGGACAATTCCGAAGGCTGGATCAAGACGGATGGACGCCTGCTTCACGGAAATAGCGGCGGCGCTGCCGTCAATGCTGACGGCAAATTGATCGGAATCGCTACCAAAGTCGAGGTCGACCACACACAGAGCAACACTCAACTAGGAACAGTCGGTTTTCTACGCCCATCGCATTTTGTCCAGCAGATGCTTGACAGATTGCGAGATAAGGAAAGGCAAGACGAGGCCATTGCCAAAACCGCAGGCACGCAAGCACAGACCGCTTTATCTCAGCCGGTGCCTTCTAGGGTGAGTGTAACGCCGGTAATGGTGAAGGTGCGCGGGTTCGTCAAGTCTTCGGCTGACGGCAAACCGGTGGCCGGGGCGCGAGTCGGTCTGATCCTTCCCGGGCGAGAAGTGGCTCCGGAGACGTTGGTCTCATGGGGCGGAACCAATGCTGAGGGTTATTTTCAGCTCGAGAAACCTGTTTCGCCGGGCAAGTATACTTTGCGAGCCAAAGTCGTCGGCGATGAACGATACGCTGTCTTCAATAGAGAGGTCGAAATCAAACCTGATCTTTCACCGTTGGTTATTGAGCTTCAGCCAGCAAGGAAACAATGAAGCCGGCCAACCGATGTGAATCAAAGTTAGGAATCGGCCTCGCGGAGATAAAGGGAAATAAAACAAGCCGCAGCCACATTGCTGCGGTCGCATTCAGCATGAGCATGTGATGAAAGGAGCCTTGAATGTCCCAAGATTTCCGATCGTTCTCCTTCCATGGCTGTGGCCAGGGCAACTTCCCCGATCCAGCGGCAACTATCTCCGCCTCAGTTGGCCAAGGGGGAAGTAATAATTCTGATGACACAATTACTATCCAAACTCTATTAAACAATGTGCCCGCGGGGAATGGTGGCCCCCAGCCACGGCTCGCCATGGATGGCATTGTCGGAAAACTTACCATCGGCGCAATTCACAGGTTTCAGGCACGTCATCTAGGCTGGAGTGATGGACGGATCGATCCAGACGGTCCGACCCTGCCGCGACTTCGCTCCTACTCGGCTAATCTTGATGCTAGCGGTCTCGATGCGCCTAACCCCAACCAACAGCGGCGCGCCCACGTGAGTATAATGGCCGAATCCATCCGTCGGACCATAGCCATCAGCGTACTTCCGCATGCGCGCCAGGCGATCAGAAAAACCCAGTACGAACTCGATCTCGTGATGCTAAAGTTGAACAAAGAGGTGCTGCACATCAAGGATCTCTTTCGTGGCGGCGGACCTGAGCAGCGGTCCTTTCGAGTTTTTAATACCCATTTCGCGATCGCACAACTCTCCACACGCGAAGCAAAGCAAAACCTCAATTTCGTCCGCGAGACCTTTGCTACGATGCGTGCCATCCTTGACCGGCGACGTGGTTCCTTCGGCGGCAATCCATGGGGCGAAACCATTGTAGAGGTCGATCCCATAACGGAGTACGTGAAGGAGCTTGAGCACACCATTGCGTATTCGCCTTATCAGACAGGCAATCAGAAGCGACTGACCCGCTTGGGCATCTCCCCATTCCGCATCTACTTCACAAATCTGATTGATGGCAGCTCATTTGACCGATACCTCTACGCGGTGATTCATGAACTGGCCCACTTCGTCGACGACGAGAAGAAGGTGAAGATTGAAGATCACGCCTATGGATTTCAAGAAAAGTACAAAACGCTGGCTCACAACTTACGCATCCGCAACGCCGACTGTTACTCTGCCGCCGCATTCGATCTGGCACTCGGAAATGCACGCCTGGCTGCAATTTATCCGAACCTGCGAGTGATCGAGATCGATCCGGTGATCATACACTGACAGATCACTTTCAACTTCAGAACAACAGCTTCAAACCGAACTGCAGCTGACAGCACGTCGCAGATCACATTCCTCACCTGTCCGGGTTGGCTAAACGCGGCGGGGTTGAACCATCCATCGGGACCGCCGTTTGGCAAATACAACGACTGCTGCTCGTGAGCTCTGACTTCATCGCTTCAGACTACTGCTACGAGATTGAAATGGAGCACGACTTCAACCACATCCAAAAACATTGGGCTTTCATCCCAATTTCGCCGACAAATTCGACAGAAGCCGAATACGGACTAATTTTTACCTATCAAATTCACTACGGATCCAGCAATTCCCGGTTTAGAAATTCCACCAACACCAGCTCTTGTAGAATCAACAACTTACAGGCATCACTGCCTAACAGAATGATTAGAAAACCCGGCAAAATTGCCAAACCGGGAATTGCTGCAACCGAATAGCCTTTCTTGCCCTGATTGATTTATGCTTCTAGCGATGGCAAATCCAAAGCTGATCACTCTAGACGAAACCGAGCAATATTATGAGCTTTCCCATAACATCTCTATTGGTCGCGCGAGTGATAACACTATATGCCTGACTGATGAAACCGTTTCGCGTTATCACGCTATTATCGAGGAGCGCGCAGGCAGGTTCTGGGTGAATGATCTAGGAAGCGTTCACGGCACTACAGTCAACGGGATACCGATCCGTTCGGCCTACGAGTTGCAAGACGGCGATGTGATTTCCATAGGTGGAGCAGTTAGTTGGCGCTTCATTACAGATCATCAGGAGGTCCCGGAGAATAAGACGCCCGATTTGGCGCCCGATGTGCTAATAGGCGATGAACCCCCGGTATCCCGCACAACGATCCAGGGTGCGCCGTCACCGTCACCGATAGGCACACCTGGGGATGGGCAGGATGACCGCTTATCAATCGTGCATATTGGAGTCGCCGTTGCTGTGGGAATTATTGTGTTCGGCATTATTGGCGCGACGCTATTTTGGGATAAGATCCGGGAGGGAAGAGGAGATTGCGGAAGCGCCAGAATCGTCAATCCACCTTCCGGCGCGATTATCAGCGAAGCAGTGACGGTCAGAATCAGGCCCGACAACCCGGAGTGCATTCGAAGCGTCAGCTACAAGATTGACGGGCACGAATTTGCCAATTCTTCGCCGGGCTCCTTTGAAACCACGCTGGATCCGGCGAAAATTAGGGCAATTCTTCCATATCTGTCGGATGGCGAACACAGACTGTCGATTGTTGTCGAGAACGAGTCGGGGGTTGTGAAGGAGATAGCCGAATCCATCAGCCTGACGCTCGATCTCCCGGATGAAGATGGAGAGATTGGTTTGGACAAAATTCGCTCAATGGTCGAGACTCTGACAACCGAGATCACTTCTCTGGGAGGCGCACTTGAATTTGAGGAGGAGTTTCTCCAACGGATTCGTCAGGCTACCGGAGAATTTCGCGCCGACGTCATTCCTGAGGCCGAGGCGCACCGGTTGGAGATACGCAAGGCATTCAATGACGCAGGTATAAACTATATTTTGGGCTTCATCCTGGCCGGCAGCCGCAGTCGATTTAAAGATGATCAAGCTATGTCTGGGTGTGGTGTTGACCCGAATAGTGTGGGGATTTTGAAGGTCCCTCACACGGTGATAGCTCAATACAGTCAAAGTAATTCAAAGGATTCAACCGCCGCGGTGGAAGTGGGCGCCAGGCACTTGAAGGGGTTGATGGATAGCTTCGGTGAGACGGAAGATTTTATCTATGCTGTGGCCTGTTTCGGTAAACCGGCCGCGCGCGCCGGAGGGATCACCCAACTCACCAGCCCTCACGAGCGCCGCAACTTCTGGAAGCTGGTCAAAAAGAATTTGATCACGTCGGACGAAGCCAACCGGGTAGTCTGCTTCTTCGCCGCCGGTATAGTGGCTGAGAACCCGGACAAATTCGGCCTCAACACCAAGTCGCTTCGTGAGGTTTATCGATAACACTCGAGGGTCAAGTGAAGGGACAACAGACATCCCA
>JAKEHZ010000066.1 GCA_022614735.1 Acidobacteriota bacterium
CTAACTAAGGAAAATGAGTGACTGGCCACCCCTAACTTATTGATACCAGGGTTTTCAGTTTAATTAACTGAATAACCTCTGATTCGATCACTTCAAGTAACACTTCGGAGCCGTTTCGTTACAATTGGCAAATATTTCGTTTCAATCCCACTCTGATTCGATCACTTCAAGTAACCAACTGCCGAGTGGGAGGGAGAGGGGCTGGAAGAGTGTTTCAATCCCACTCTGATTCGATCACTTCAAGTAACGATGCCCCGCGTGGGCGGCTTCGCGAAGTGGAATGCGTTTCAATCCCACTCTGATTCGATCACTTCAAGTAACTAGTGAGCTACCTCGATCCCGAAGGGCAAGGGGCCAAGTTTCAATCCCACTCTGATTCGATCACTTCAAGTAACTCCACCCTCTGTAAGTATCACAGAATGCAGTATTTGCAAAGGCATTTTTGCAAACCCTCTCCAATTTGCCTCTTCCTCGTTCGCATCCTTTGAAAAATTCCTGATAAGCCATTTATATTCTTATAGTAAAACCCCCTCGGTTTCGTCGCTAAATCGCTTCTCTACAAACTTATTTAATTCAATATCTTAGATTACTTGCGTTGGATTTCGAGACACTTTTTTTGTGTTTCTACAGTCAAATTAAAATGGTCGCATATCGATATAAACCAATATATAGCAATCATTTAATGAAATCTGGCTGTGAAAATGAAAAGCCGGTAAACCTACCCGCATTTTTCACTTTATTTCGTCACTCTTCGAAAAGTCCTTTGATTCCAATGATGCTTTTCACATCTGGTATGGTCTCGAGACCGAGTTTAACGACTTTAAACTTCAATCAATAGACATCTGTCTTATGAGCGGTACAGGTTGTCTATACAAGCTAATATATAAGATAGGGGACTCACCACGATCACAGTCGAGTCCAGTTTGTTTCCTTTATAGGGAAATAGATCAAGCCCGTGGTGTCGAACATTTCCGCTAGGGTTTGATGTATATGAATGCTCATCCCAATGGTATAGGTTTTTGGAGGCAAGTCAGACAAATGGCCGGAACACTGGTAAAAATACTGATCTCAATAACACTGGTACTAATAACATCTGCTCTAGCAATAACGGGCTCGTCGCAAAGCGCGCTCACGACAAAGGAGCTTACTCAGGTTTTTCAGATCGATCTTCCCTCAGCTGATGCGGCGATCCTGATGGACGCTTCGCTCAGTATGCGGAATCACCATTATGACGTTGTTCGGCAGACCGTCATCGATTTCGTCTCGACGTTGACCGGCAATGAGACTCTTCACATACGCGTCTTCGGTGATGTTGCCAGTATCCCTCTTGAAGGTACAGCCGATAAGATTGCCGGCAATGTTGCCGCTCATCTACCAACCGAGCCGATGTTCCAACATACCGATCTGGGCACTGCGATCTTAAAAGGATTGGAGTTTTTTGAACGCGATGGCGCAGGCGAACTGCAGGCATTATTTCTGTTTACTGATGGAATGCATCAACCGCCAGCCAGCAGCCTATTCACGCGCGACTTTACGAGTGATCAGAATTGGCATGCATTGCGAAGACGAGCGCAGGCATTGTGTCAGCGGCGCAAAGTCTTCGTTTATGGTTTCGGCCTGGGCAGTCAAACCGATGTCTCGTTACTGCTAAAAATATTTCCGCCGGCCAATGTCGAAGTTGTCGTGGGCGAAGCGGCTCAGGTGGCAGATGTACTACGCGCCATACGCGAAAGTTTGCGTTTGGCCCAATTGCGGCACGCCGTCGAGCAGGATTTAAGCTCAGGCGGTGTTGAGGTGCGCTTTGCTCAAAGCGGACTAAGCAGAGGCGCCAGGAGTATTGAGAACCAGGTCACGATACAAAATAGATATCGTTACCTGCCAGTCGTTCTCGAAAGCATCAAGTTGCAATACTCTGCGGAAGCAAGCCGGGAAATAGAGTGCGATGTGGAAAACCTGCCGCGTAATTTGACGCTCGTTCCGGCGCAGATGTGGCGAGGCAAACTTCGGGCAAGGCTGCTATCAGTACCATCGAACCTGAGGCTGGGGCGAATTGAGCGTATCTATAGCGCCGGCGTTCAGGTGATGCCCGCGGCGCGTTTCGAACACGCGGCGGAAATAGCGATGTTGGATGCTGGAAATGCAATCCCTTTATGTAATTCGCCGCCGTTGGGGATCGAGCTTCGTGCGAGTTACGGCGTGCCCTACTACTTGATCATATTCTTTTCGATCGCGGGTCTGGGTTTCGTCTTGATCATCAGGCGCAAACGCAAACTGAGCGAGCGCGTGCGAACATCTGTCGAGCAGCGTCACGCCGAGCGTAAACGATTGGCCGGCATGCTCAAGCTATGGCATTCGGGCAAAGCTGAGCCCGATGAAGAGGGTGTGGATTTGAGCGCTTACAAGACTCTGAAACTCGACCTCGTGATAAACGCAAATGGCATGCTCGAGGTTGCTTCACCCGATTCTCAAGCGAGGAATGTCGTGGCGTATTTGTCAGGCCATCTGTTCGGCGCATCACCGGTCAAGGCTGAGACGGGCAGAGTTGAATATCGCCTGGAGACCGCGCGCGGTCACCGGCTGGCTTATGAATCTACAGGTGGATTGCGCGAAACCGCGCGGCTGATTTTATGTGATCGTGATTTGATCGAGATCGATGGCACGTGGCGGTTACGTTATGCGAATCACCGGCTACGCACGCGGGTCGAGGTTGAATCGGCATGCTGAGAAGGAGGTAGAAATGTTTAACAAAGAGGCAAAACTCGTCGCCAATGGAAGGCAGATGCTGCGTCCGGCGATTGTCATCGGCCCTGGCGGCACGGGAAATCAAGTCACACGGCGATTGAAAAAGCTCGTGCGCGACCATTATGGCGATGCGCCGATGCTGATTCACTTCCTTGTCGTGGATACGGATGCGGGTACATTCAATGATCAGAACTGGGCGCCCTTACCTGAATTGTCGGAACTCGAGCGATTGCCTCTCTACGACCCGCAAGTACCTTTTGCTGATGTGCGTAACAGCCCGGGCGCTTATCCTGAGATTCACGAATGGCTGTCGCCCGTAGTAGATGTTGGATTGCTGGACAGGCAGGAAGGCGCCGGGCAGATACGCATGCTCGGGCGGATGGCGTTCTACAAATCGTTCGGATTTTTCGAGCGCCGGATAGATTACATCTTCAACCAATGCCAGCGGATACAGACGCAGCTCGAAGCGATGAAGCGATACGAATTCGACGTAGCGACTGACCCCATCATCTATATCGTCTCCTCAATCTGTGGCGGACAGGGCGCGGGTATGGTGGTTGATCTAGCCGTATCTTTGCGCGAACTCGCAGGGGGCCGCTTTCCGAGCCTCAACCTGATCGGCGTTCTGGCAATGCCCTCGGTCTTTACTGACCGCATACCTCGCGAGAACCGCAGCAAGACATTCGCCAATGCGCACGCGACGATGAAAGAGATCGACTACCTGATGCACAGCACGGATAGGTCGAAGACTCGTTTCCGCTTCCCTGCCCCGCTGGATCGGGCCATCACGCCATCGGCGCCATTATTCGACATTTGCTACCTGATGGATAATTTCAATGGGCGCGGATCGTTGAACGGCCCCGAAGAGGTCTACGACCAGATCGCCACACAGCTCTTTCTGGAAATCGGCACGCCATTCGGCGCGCGAAGCGAAAGCGTGCGCATAAACTTGAACACCGTCGCCGGCCTTGAGTTGGACAAGGTCCATCGCACGGGTCGCCGTTACAGCAGCTTTGGCAATCACACAATCTCTTTCGACCGCGAAGAGATCGTGGCGTGGGCGAGCCTGAGATCGACTTTTATTACATTGCAAGACACATTGCTCGGCGAAGAATGTTCAATCGACGAGTTCGAGCGCGCTATCAAAAATTTCACCGGCCAATTCGGCCAACTTCGGATTGACGAAACGCAGCCGGACGAATTGATCCGTGCGATCTGCGCCGATCGTGAAATCACACAGGAACAGGTGACGGCGGCCTATGCGCAAGACCGCCCCGACCACGCGGAGCTGGCTGATGATCTATGGGCGAGACTGGATGCTTTCTGGCTGCGCCGCGCGCCGGAGATCAGAGCGCGAATAGATGCTCGCGTCCGCGTGCTGCTCGACGGCGAAGACGGGGGGCACGGGATAACGGCCGACGTGGAAGATATGATCGGCAATTGGACGCGCCAGCGTGGGGTTGCGCCGGCACTATCGATGGCTGAATCAATCTCGGCGCGTCTGCGTGACATTGAATCTCTCCTGCGGCAGCAACAACAAATCTATCAGACTCAAGCGCAAGAGCAGCGCAAGGAAGCCGAACGCTGGCGCGACGAGTTGATCAACCTGGCGCAGGAAGCGATTCAATTGAGTGAAGGGACAGAAGACATATCACTGCTCTCTCGCATCTGGCGCGCAATTCAGGCATTCTTTTCAACCGGCGCCTGGCGCGTAGATGAGTTCAGCGACGAGGAGCTTTCGCGGGCAATTGATGAGTTGAACCTGCGCGCCGAAGAACAGAGGCATGGCTATCTCAACCATTTCAACCAGACGATCAGCCACCGCCTCAACGGCGAAGCCAGTGCAGCTGCCGCAGAGCTTCTTGTCACGGTTTCAGCAAAATTGGATGGACTGCGCGACCGTCTGCAGTCAATCAAACGCAACCTGACAGAGGACGGCGAGCGTCTGCGGGAAGAGCTGGCGGAGTTGGACGATGAGCTTAAAAACTCACGCTATATCAACGGCAATACAATGCGGCGCGACGTCACATCGGATTACGCCGAGCAATATTTGCAGATGCGGTTCAAACGCGCTGAAGACAGTTTGCTCGAATGGCTGATGCCCGCGGACGATTATGCCCTCGCCGCTCTTGAAAGCCGCTACGACAGTGCGCAGATCCGCGCGCGATATACGGAACACTACGCGTCCGACATTTTACGCCGCGAAGACCGCGACAGCCTGGCGGAGATGATCGAACGACTGCATACAGCCAAATCCAATGGCAGCCTGACATCGCGCATCGGCGAAGGCCTGCAATTCTGCCTGCCGTTCTGGAACATACGGGTGCCGGGCAATCAATATGCGACTGAAGTCTTGCTGGTAGGGCTGGAGCGAGAGAACCCAGGCGTGCGCGATTATCTGGAAGCGCACGCCGTAGCTCAACGCGGCCAGGTCTATGCGCAGATAGTGCCGACGGCGCAGGATTCGGTGATCCTGATCTCGCGGATAGCGCACGGAGCATCGTATTACTGGCACGCACAGGACGAATATTTCTATCGCGAGTACATGAATTCGCAATCCATTAAAATTTTTCCCTTGCATTTGAAAAATGAGTGGCGTAGGCTCCCCGAGCCGACCCCGGAAACACACAAATACGAAAGACGCGTATTTGCCCTCGGCCTGGCTTACGAATATATCGCTGTTCGCGGATCAGCGTACTACCTTGATTTAACGCGGCGATATACGTTGGTCGGGACGTCGCGTCAG
>JAKEHZ010000067.1 GCA_022614735.1 Acidobacteriota bacterium
CCAAGCTGGTTGAATATGGACGCTTGACTTTGCCTGACCCAATTGACAAATGGATGGAACAGGCATTGTCCTATCCGGGAATACAACTATTACCGCTCACATCTGAGATTGCAATTGAGTCTACACAGCTTCCGCAGCCATTTCATAAAGATCCTGCAGATCAAATCATTGTAGCAACGGCTCGAATTTACGACTGCCCATTGATAACGTGTGATACCAAAATTCTGGCATACCCATACGTTAAATTACTCCCGTAAAACCGCCTAAGCCGGGTAAGAGGATGACATTGCTGCCATCCCCTCCCCTAAGAACGCACCGTGCGGTAGGATAGGCTGCCAGCGAGTTACTCATTTGAGCACTTTTCTAACAGCCCTCCCCCAAACCGCTCGTGAGTCTTTCGATCTCAAGCGGCTTTCCAGTGATCTATGCCGTTGATTTGTGTCGTGATGAACGTTCTCGATGAATATCCTCATGGCACTGTTGGCAGACAACTAGAGTTTTACGACGGCGTGCAGCCATTCGCTTAACCCACAGCGGCTTTTCTTTTTGCCCTGGCTGATCCAAATCAGCGAGCTTGCGGACGTGATGTACTTCGCAGTTATCCTCTGATCCGCAGAGTTCGCATTGATCAGCCAGCAGTCGCTGCACAATTTCGCTTCGCAGGCTGTTGTAAACTTCCGGCGGGCGATCATTGATTACGGCGTCTTTCTGTCTCCGCAGTTCAATGCCTCCAAACCGCGCCACCAATGGTTCCTTCTTCTCGCCGCGTTGTTGTACCGCTTGCAACACTTTGAGTCTTCCGTGTGGAGTTGGAACTGTCGTCTGATACTTTCGGATCACCTGACCAACGCTGGTTCGATGTTTATCGGCCAACGTCTTGGCTAACGAAAGTTTCATCACTTGGTACAGCTCTCGGAGGCGATGAACATTGAACGCTTTTAGATAGTATTGCACGACACCTCGGTACTCCGCTTGATACTGAGCGATGATACTGAAATCAGTATCATTTAATAGCTCAGCACGCTGGATCGGTTTGCCGTGCCTCATATACTTCGAGCATTTCTCGCGGATCACATCCACGGGGACTTTCAATCCCGAGGCGCCATTGAGGGAGCGTTGCTTGCGGCAATGCTTATCATCAGCGTCTTGATTGATTATTTCATAGCCGAGAAAACGCGCTGCTTCTGTACGCGCATTTGTAATCAAAGTCTTTTCCTGTGAGAGTTCCAGCTTTAGTTCATCAAGCAAAAACTCTTTCATTCGGGCTTTGATTTGCTCGGCTTCATCCCGTGGGCCACTAAATCCAAGTAGCCAGTCATCAGCGTAGCGGACGTACCACAAGCGTCGGAATTCAGGATCATTGGGATCACGGGAAGGCATCTGTTGCGCCTGTTGACGCAGCTTTTTAGCCTCCTCGTGGTTGCCTGCAATCCGTTTGTTCCTGGCTGCATTGAGTAACGCCATATACGGCGGACTGGGCTTCCTATGATCACCGTAATTGTACGTTGGTAGAAGTACACATTCGACAAACTGATCTAACCGATCCAGGTAGATATTGCTGCAGATAGGGCCGACCACGCTACCTTGCGGAACTCCGCTGAGTGTCGCGTGGTATTTCCAGTCCTCAAGGTATCCAGCCTTAAACAGGTTAGATAACAGGCGTAGAAAGCGGTTATCGTGGAGATTTTCCTTCAGTATTGAGAGCATAACCTGATGGTCTAGACTGTCAAAACATCGGGAAATATCGCCCTCGACATACCATTTCACACCACGCCAACGTCTAGTGATCTCGTCCAGTGCCGTGTGACAGCCTCGACCTGGACGGAAACCGTGGGAGTGCCGGCTGAACTGCGGTTCATAATACGCGTCCAATATCGAGCGGATTACTTCTTGCAGTAATTTATCCGACCAGGTGGGCAATCCCAGAACGCGCAGTTTTCCTGATTTCTTAGGTATCAGTGTGCGTCGCACGGGCGTCCATTGATAGCCTTCTTCACGTATCAGTGTGATGATCTTATCAATTTTGGTCAGTGCCATTCCATCCACAGTTTCACTTGTTGCGCCCGGAGTCATCGCCCCGTCATTGCGATAGAGACGACTGTAGGCTCGCAAGTAGAGATCACGGTTGTACAGTTGTCGATAGATATCCTCCAACGGCAACTTCTGTCTGCCACGTTCTCGGATGATGCTCAATATGGTTTCGGCATTTCGCATCTCACGTACCTCTCCATTTTGATCATCAGATCACCTATCTCCCTTCGCCGTGTACTGGGCTTTCCCCAGCTCAGACTACTATGGAGATTCCGTCGCCATAGGACTCGCGTCCCGCAGGCGATCCCACGTTCCGTTACGACTGAACGTCTCGAGTGCGACTTAGGCGCCCCATTCATCCCCTTCAATGAACTCGTTGTTCATCGTCTGTCAGGCGGAGATTACGTATCGCGAAACCTGAACGAGACGCTCCCGACAGCATCGCTCTTAGACGCTGTAGCGATGAGCGTGCAGTTTCCACCACTGGAGATTGGGGTTCAGGCAGTTTAGCTTTCGCCATATCGCACGGGCCTTGCAGGACAGCACCTTCAGCGTCTTCCAGTGTTTCCCGCTTCTCCGACATGCTCTTTTCCCCTCCGGCTTTCGCCTTCAAGTCAATCGGATGGCCCAGAAGTATTTCCTCCGAACTTCTTCTGACTGTGTCAGAGATTCAGCCGCACGTGCCGCGGCGCACAGTTTCCCCGCAGTACGCTCAAGCCTTTCAAACGCCCTCTGCGGAGGACGCAGCGCCGCAACCTACGATTGTTGCTGCGCCTGCACGTTCGCCTCTGCAAACGATGCACGTGGCGGGTTTCACCGCTGAACGCAGGCTCGCGCCAGCAGCTTCTTGCGAAACTGCTTCAAGTTCCCAACGAATTCCTGTTTCTTGCATCGTCGTCAAAGAGTCTCGTGCCGAAAGACCATGCGGAAGTCAGCGCGGTTTCCCGTGCCGTGATGTTGTTATTTGAAATAACTCAACGGCTATCCTGGCCATTACAGTCAGGCATTGGCTTGCTCCGCGATCCCATACCCGCCCTCCCATCGGCTTTCCTTGCGGTCAGCTTTCCGCCGTTAAGGACAGAAGTCAGCAGCGGCGGAGAAGGTCGGGCTTACCACGTTCCGTGTCAATCACAAAGATCATTTAGGTCTCGCCTTTACGCCGGTGGCCACGGATGTCCACGATGCAGGAAGCATGAGCCTGCATACCGGCCACCTACCTTTTGGTCACAGCGTGACAGCCTCTTGCGCTGCTTGTGGAATGACGGCGCGTGTGCGGCGATTCAGATGTCTTGACCATGCGATCCATCTTCCTAGCCCCCGACCGCCTTGAGGCTGGCAGTCGTCGTCGCCCCTCGCGGATTGACGACCATCAAGAGATGAGGTTTCATTGTCCCGGCAGCTTTACTAATGCCGGTAGGAAACCGCTGGTGGAGCAGCGGGTGAAGTCCTGCGCGCGCAGGCTCACAGTGACTGACGCGACCTCATGTCGCAGCACGCGTTCCACCGGAGTCGCGCTGAACCCTGCTCTAAGAGACCGGCGCTGTATCACCGTTGGGCAGACTCCGGCGCGCGACCCGGTGAACTCTTCGTTAGGCAGCTGATTTTAACAACAGCCAACGGCGAGGAAGCGCAAGACTTAACTGGAGCGAGGTTCAACCCAGCGCCGTGCAGCCCCAGGAGGCGCCGCGGGCTGCGATAGGAGAGATGGTATGTCCGAGCCAATAGTCTACGTAGACAGCTCCGAGATCCGCGACGGAAAGCTCGAGGAGCTCAAGACGGCCATGAACGAGCTGGTCGAATTTGTCGAGGCCAACGAGCCGCAGCTAATCGCCTACAACGTGTACTTCAATGAGGACGGCACCCGGATGACCGTCATCCATGTTCATCCTGGCTCAGCGTCCTTAGAGTTTCACATGAGGGTGGCTGGCCCCCTATTCTCTAAGTTCGCGGAGTTCATTAAGCTGTTGACAATCGATGTCTACGGCCAGCCGACAGACCAGCTAGTGGAACAGATGAGACAAAAGGCCCAGATGTTAGGGAACGGGACCGTGCTGGTGCACGTACTCCAGGCGGGGTTCGCACGATACCCAATCAGCTGAGCCCGGATGTCCTCTTGTCCTTCGTAGACGAGAGGAAGTTGCGATCAACCCGCAGGACAGCTTCAGTGTGGCCCCGGTGATCCTTGTCTCTTGAGGTGGCTCGGTGCTATTGGTGGCTGCGGCGTGATTATGACAAAGCTTTCAGAAAAACCATTGGTGCATATCGAAGTTATCGCCGCCGTACCAGAGCAAGAGCCCATCTTGGCTAATCTGCTTGAGTTGTATTCACACGATTTCAGCGAGTTCTATGACATAGAGCTTGGTGCAGATGGCCGATTCGGGTACAAGTACCTTCCGTTGTATTGGGAAGAGCCTGATCGACACCCTTTTCTTGTCAAGATTGATGGCAATTTGGCAGGTTTTGTATTGGTAAAGAGAGGGTCTGAGGTCTCTGGTAATGAGGATATCTGGGATGTGTCAGAGTTCTTCATTGTTCGTGGATACCGGAGACGTGGTATCGGAATGAAAGTAGCGCATGAAGTATGGAGGAGGTTTCCGGGGCGATGGGAAGTGCGTGTGATGCAGTCGAATCATTCGGCGATGGAGTTTTGGGAGCGTGCCATCACTATGTTTATCGGTGAGATGATCCCTTCAGTTCGCGTCGAGAAAGATGGCGAGTGCTGGCATCTCTTCTCATTTGAATCCTGGCTCACCTCCTAAATCCGTTCCACCCGATCCGCGCTAAGGATCTTGTTTATAAGTTGGCCTCTTGCCACCATCAAGTTTTACCGCCGCGCGGACGGGTGAACTCTATCGTTAGGCTCGTGATTGCGTGAATCAACGAGTTGAAAGAGATATGCTAATCAAAGCTGCCATCAATGGTTCACGAACGCCGAAGGAGCATCATTCCATTCCCGTTACCCCGCAGCAACAGGCGGTGGAGTCCGCCGCGGCAACAGCAGCAGGTGCAGGAGCGATTCACTTGCATGTTCGTGGTACGGAAGGGAGGGAGAGTCTTTCACCAGATGATAGTGCGCGTGCGCTGGAAGCGATTCGGGCAGCCTGTCCCGGAGTACCTGTAGGCATCAGCACTGGCTCCTGGATTGTTCCAGATGTTGAGCAGCGGCTCAATCTCATCCAAGCGTGGGAGGTTTTGCCAGATTTCGCCTCAGTAAACATCCATGAAGAGGGTGCGATGCGGGTCATCAGGTTGCTGATTGGAAAGGGGATCGGAGTTGAAGCCGGAGTGTGGAACGCTCGGGTGGCTAGAGCATTGTTAAGTAGCGGTCTCGCCGATGAGTGCCTGCGCGTGCTTATCGAACCGTGCGAAGAGCCGGGAGACGCCATGGCTAACCTGGGGGAGATTGAAGCTATGCTCGGTTCGACTTCTCTGCCTCGTCTATTACATGGTCTGGATGGTTTGGCGTGGGAAATGATCTCTTTAGCGGCACGGCGGGGTTACGACACGCGAACTGGATTCGAAGACACGTTGAGGCTGCCTGACGGCACCGTTGCACAGAGCAATGCTGCTATGGTCCGCGCCGCGTTCTCGATTGTGGAGACGGGTGTGAGGGAAGAGTGATGTATCTCTTTGGCTGTATTGCGGCCTAACAGGCGTTCCGCCCGATCCGCGCAAGGGATATTGTTTAGAAGTTGGCATTTTGCCACCATCAAGCCTTACCGCCACGCGGACGGGTGAACTCTATGTTAGGCCTTTGCGTACGATAAGAAAATAAGTACAAGGGTAGCGAATGAAACGCAGGACTGTAAAAGATGAAACGACGTAGGAAACATAGAAGTAGTAAGGAAGTAGCCAAAATCGGGATGGCTTGGTACCGTCCCGAACAATGGAACCGTCTGCGGCAGATTTCAGAAGATGTTGAAGTATTCGAAACGAACTATGAAGAGTGGGAAAGCCTCGCTTCACAAAAGATAGCCGGGCTTAAGGCGGCAGGTATCAAGATTGAGAAAGTAGAAGTTGATGTGAACGAGTTATTGAGTTATTGCAATGAGCACAGATTCTCAGTCAATGCGGAGAGTCGTTCAAAGTTCGTTGCAGACAAGCTTAGCAAAAGGGCCGAAAGAGAAGGAATAGAGTTGAATTCGGAAAGATCAATTGATCAATGAACAAGACACGGTTATCTCGAGACTGGGCCTGACATAGGTTCCACCCGATCCGCGCCAGGGATCTTGTTTATAAGTTGGCCTTTTGCCACCATCAAGCGTTACCGCCGCGCGGACGGGTGAACTCTATCGTTCGGCTGTTCATGATGGAAAACAAAGAATCGTCAAAGTTATGGACACCGATCGCCAGACCAGAGCGCATTGCGACTCTCGATGCCGTGCGAGGCATAGCGCTACTGGGTGTCTTGTTGGTCAATGCGTTGGTCGGGTTCCGCGTCTCTCTATTCGAGCACTTACTAAGGTTCCACTCACACGCGGATTGGGTTAATAGGCTGGTTGATGTGCTCGTCGCCGGATTGATCGAGTTTAAAGCCATCGCTCTATTCACCCTCATGTTCGGCATCGGGATCGGCGTTCAGGCTGAGCGTGCCGCGATACGATCTATAAGCGTCTCGCGGTTTCTGGTGAGAAGGTTCCTGGTGCTGCTCGCATTCGGACTGGTTCATATGTTCCTGATCTGGAACGGTGACATCCTTACCCTCTACGCGATCTGCGGCCTGCTGATCGTACCGCTCATCAGACTGCATATTGTGTTGCAGGTGATTTTCGGCGTCGCCATAATCGTGCTCCCGATCAAATTGCCCTTCGCCGGCTTATGGCATGTCACCGAACCAGTTTTACGCACTCACGCCGCTTTAGCCACGCGTATCTATTCAGAGGGGAGTCTCAGCGACATTTTGGCACTGCGATGGAATGAGGCGTGGCAGTTCATCACACCGCTGCTCATAGATACTTTGCCTACGACTTTCGGTCTGATCTTGCTCGGTGTGGCGGTCTGGCGCGCCGGTGTGGTGCGCGAGCCGGGAAGACATCAGGGATTGCTCTGGGCGATCCTTGTTGTGGGAATGACAGTCGGTGGCGTGACGAGATCATTGTTGGTGTTTTCGAGATCTACTGGTCAACCAGTTGCAATTCCTCCTCCCTTCGATTTGGTGAGCCCTGACGTGCTGCTGGCGCTGTCCTATGCCGCCGGACTGTTTCTTTGGCTCAGATCGCCGAGGAGCGGACCGATAATTTCATCAATGAGTGCAGCCGGTCAGATGGCCTTAAGCAACTACCTGGCGCAGTCTGTGATTTTGAGTTTTATCTTCTACAGTTATGGTTTCGGGCTTTTCGGAAGGCTCGGATCAGCGCTGGTGGTGATACTTTGCTTGATCATCTACGCAGGCCAACTCGTAGTAAGTCGAGCATGGCTCTCGCATTATCGGTTCGGCCCCCTAGAATGGCTCTGGCGTTCTCTCAACTATCGCCGTTGGCAACCGATGCGACGGAATGAATGAAAGGATAAGTACAAACTGCAAACTGTCCGTCCGAAGGTTTCTGCTCCAACCCCTCTCTTCGCGGGCTCTGATCTACTGTGGCGTTGTTGCACTCGAGCCGCGCTGATCTGGCCTCTCATAAACTTTGCGCGTTGGGCCTTCATTAGCTTCCACCGGCGCGCGGCCGGGTGAACTCGACGTTAGGCATGCGTTAATTTGTGGAGCTATATTTATGGGTAAAGTTGCATCGATCAACCATAGTTTTCATCAGCATTTATGCAGCCAGAAGTCATAGAACCGGACGTATCAAACCTAAGGAGTACCATGAACACCGCCAGTCATGCTGTCAAAGAGTTTTTTGAGCAATACGAACTTAGTCGTAATACCCTGGATCTCGGTCTTATCGCTTCCCAATATCCCGATTCATTTATGTGGGCCGACCCGAATGGCGCACGGGTTGTCGAGAAGCACGTGGTTCTTGCATCTCTCCCCAGAGGACAGGAATTCCTCAAAGCACTCGGTCACAAATTTACAAAGGTACTGTCCCTGGATGAAACCTGGTTGGACGATCATTATGTGCTGGTGCGCGTTAAATTCCTATGGGGCTTTGAAAAAGCGTCCGAGCAACCGATAGACGTCAAGCTCGATGGCACGTTCATCTTGTATATCAATAATGGTTCGCCCAAGATTATCTTTCAGCATGAGCGCGAAGATTTCCAGCAGGCGTTGCGAGCGCGAGGCGTGTTGCCGGCAACGCAGTAGACTCTTTTGAACGTCCGCAAATACACGTACGCGCCCACGCTATCAATAGTGGGCGCTTTCAAGGCGAAAGGTGGCCTAACACCCAATCCAACGGAGCGTACCCAACGGAGTCCCAGCATCTCAGGACGAGCCCGCTGAAAGTGGCCGTTAGACGGCAAGATTGAGGCACCGTGAGGTGATACAGTGATGCTGACGTGCCGAACCACAGCCATGCTTTGCGTGGCAATGTTGCTGAGCACCAGTTGCCGACTGGGGAGGAATCACATGGACCAGGCGCTACGTGCCGATAGCCGAGTGGCCAGTAGCGAGGATCGCGGCCCGGTGAACTGTTTCGTTCGGCGCACGAGGGGCCACGGTCAAGGTTGACGTTACCGATGAACACGCCGCCGTCGTGCTGCTCTTCAGTCATGTGGTGAGTGGGCAGAGAACAAGTTGAGCAGGATTGACCGTTGGCGTACAATCGCCGCGGCGCTCAGCCAGTCCAGTCCCATGACGGCACGACTGAATATGATGACGTTTTATCGACAAGGAGAAAGAAGCATGAGATTCCGGCGATTGACTTCGACTCTGCTGTTCGTACTCGCTGGCAGCTTGTTTGGGACCGCATCAGTCGCCTCGGCCGGCCCGAAGGAGGAGGTTGCCGCCGCGACCATGAAATGGGCCCAGACTTTGGGAGAAAATGATCCTGACAAGGACGGTGAAACCAAGACACTGCCAGCGCGTTATAGCTTCACATTTGTAAAAGAGGGCGAGAACTGGATGATCGTGGACCATCACTCATCTGCGATGCCCGCCCCTTCTCGGTAGGCAGACCCTGAGGCTGGAGGGCTGTGCTTCGTCAAGCATGCAGTCCTGGCCCGGTTAACTTTATCGTGAGGATCAACCATGACACAACATCAGCCGAGAAATAAGCCTTCCAGACGAGAGTTTTTGGCCTTAACTGCCGGGGCTATTGCTGTCACAGCCTGCGAGAATTTGGTCATCGGACAAGCCTCGCCGATTGACGGGACCAATGATGGCCTTACGGGGCTGACTCTTCGGGAAGCTTCTAATTTGATACGGAAGAAAGGAGCGCTTTCTGTTGACCTCACCCAGGCTTGCCTCGCGCGAATTGATAAATACCAGGGAATGCTGAATGCCTTCATTACGGTAACTCCCGAAAAGGCGCTTACACAGGCGCGTGAGATGGATTCTGAAACACGGAGCGGAAAATGGCGTGGCCCCCTGCACGGCATTCCAATTGCACTCAAAGACAATATTGATACGGCAGGCGTTCGCACTACAGCTGCCAGTGCGCTATTTGCTGACCGTATTCCTACGGAAGATGCTGAAGTTGTCCGCAAGTTGAGAGCAGCAGGCGCGGTGATCCTGGGCAAATTGAATATGGATGAGTTCGCCGCGGGCGGTACCTCAACGACAACCTATTTCGGGCCGGTGCACAATCCTTGGGCGCTGGATCGTAACGCCGGCGGTTCTTCCGGCGGTTCAGGTGCGGCGGCGGCCTCTGAGCTTTGCTTTGGCGCGCTCGGCACTGACACTGGCGGTTCGATTCGGACTCCGTCATCCTACTGTAGCATCGTTGGTTTCAAGCCGACCTATGGCCGCGTTAGTAATCGTGGCGTAATCCCGCTCACTCTAACGCTCGATCACGTTGGCCCAATGTGCCGGACGGTTGAGGATACAGCAATAATGCTCCAGGTGATCGCGGGCTATGATCCTGAGGATACTGCCAGCACTGATGTTCCTGTGCCCGACTTCGTGGCAGGAATGAAGGTGCCTGTTTCCAGCCTGCGTCTCGGCATTCCGCGTGCGCAATTCTACGATATGCTCCATGCCGATGTCGCCACAGCGATCAATGAAGCGCTGGAAGTGCTACGCAAGCTAACAGCTGGCGTACGCGAAATTGCTATCCCGGCGGTGATGAACATTCCCATTCTTGGCGGAGCAGAGACCTATGCTTATCACGCGCAATGGTTCACTAGAACTCCGAATCTCTATCAAGCACCCCTGCGCCGCCGCCTGGAGCAAGCTGCGAAAATGTCTGCGGCGGATTACGTACTTGCTCGCCGCGAGATAGATCGTTTGCGCCGTGAAATCAAAGGCGTCTTCAATGAAGTAGACCTGCTCATTACACCAACGGTCAAGATTCAACCGCGCACGATTGAGGAAGCAATCAAGCGGGCAGAGTCGGAAAAACCTCTGCCGCCGGAGCTTGGCAACACCGGGCCATTCAACATCTTTGGCTTGCCAACCATTAGCGTTCCGTGCGGCTTCACGAAGCTTGGCTTACCCGTGGGATTGCAGATCAGTGGCCCACACTTTCAGGAAACACGTGTACTAGCACTCGCGCATACCTACGAACAGGCGACCGGATGGCACAAGCGGCGCCCATCACTAAAACCAGGAACTGATAGCAAGTAATCTATCGGGGTATAGGTGCCGAAGAGGATGGGAGGAACGAAAGGTGCGAACAGCAGATGAAAAGTCTTTGTATAGATAGCCATTTAATATGCCTAACCTAAAGTCCTCATTACCGTGAATTATTTCAAAAGGAGTGGTCACTATGTATAGAGCTAAGATTTTCAGTAATCCCTTGTTAGTTACTTTCTTGCTCTCGCAGTTCCTCATGGTAGCTAGCTTCGCACAGACGAACAAGGCAGATTCGTCGCTAGCTCAATTCGAAGATGCACAGTATTTCGTGAAGGAAGCTGGCAAAGATAAAGCCAAGCCGGTCAAAGGGACACTGGTGTTTGATCCGGGAGCCAAATCGGTCCGCTTTGAAAGCAAGGAAGCGCAATATGAGATCCCTTACAATCAGATCACGAGCCTGATATATGAGAAGACGGCCAAGCCGCGCTATGCCTTGGGGTTGCTGGTCGCCTGGCCCTTGTTATTTACTAAATCGAAGGGTCACTACTTGACAATTCAGTATAAGCAGACTGATGGGGCAGGTCAGTTTGCGCTTACTCGACTCGACAAGAATAATTATCAGATGGCCCTGGCCACGGCAGAGACGCAAACTGGCGTCAAGCTCCAGCGAATTGAAGAGAAGTAGGCGCATAAACGGGACTTTTCAAAAGTGATTGAATCGATGCAGCGGGTTTATAGCGAGGTTACAGCTGAGGAAAAGCCCACACTGCGGCCGGTGCTGCGCTATCGCGACGTTGTTCTATTCTACATCATCCTGGTCTTCGGCTATCGCCAAGTAGTTCAGGCAGCAGGCATGGGACCCGCGATAGTTCCGCTGCTGGCGCTGGGGTTCGTAATTTTTTTCCTGCCCCAGGCACTAACTGTCGCAGAGCTCTCCTCGCGTTATCCAAGTGAAGGGGGCATTTACGTCTGGACGAAGCGCGCGTTTGGTAACTTTCACGCCTTCATGTGTGCCTGAGAGATCATCACCTTCTTCATCCCTTATCTATACATGTTTGCTGCGATGGTCACCCTGCAATACGAGCCTTTCCAAAGCGGCGTGTTCAAAGTACCGGGAGGACGCATCGGGGGCCTACTGATCGGCAGTACCGGGTTTGTGATCACACTTTTATCGCTTGTGCTGGCGTGTATCCCAACTGAAGAGGTGGGAAATGTGATGACCTTCTACTTGACAGTCTTTGGCGCACTCGCCGCGAACCTGGCCCTGGGCATTGTGATTTATATTTATGGCCGGCGACGGGCGGCGGCAGAGGCCGCCTAAGAGGAGCATCTATCTGTGTCGAATTCAACTTATCAAGAACAGCTTGCACTTGAGGCAGCAAAGTTATGGCTAGGTGAATCAGCCTCGCTCCAACATATCAGCGATTCTGAAAATTATGTTTATAGTTTCAATGCCTCTAAGAAGAGGTGCTTCCTTCGACTTACTTCAAGTCATCACCGTTCCCTCTCCCAAATCGAAGCAGAGTTGGATTTCATCCGCTACCTATATGATGGTGGCATGAGTGTGAGTCTTCCTGTGACATCGATCAACGGGTTAGATGTTGAGAAAATGCAGAGCGCAAGTCACGATTTTCTCGCGTGTGTATTTGAGGAAGCAGAAGGCGAGCCATTCGTGTTCAATTCCTATAAAACAAACATGAAGCATTTTCGATTACGCGGGCAGACGCTCGGGCGAATTCATGCACTTTCCAGGAAGTATGCCCCTTCTGCAAATTCATGTAGATTCGCCTGGGATGAGGATGATTGCATCCTTAACACTGAGAGCTACTTGCCTCAATCAGAAAGGGTGGTATGGGTTGAGTACCATAGTCTTATGAGTTGGTTGCGTAAGTTTCCGAATGATGAGCAGTCGTTTGGCTTGATTCATGGAGATTTCGGAGCGACAAATTACCGCTACCAGGATAATCGCTTGACCGTGTTCGATTTCGATGATTGTTGTTATCACTGGTTCGGATACGACCTGGCGATCACAATCTACCCGCATGGGTGGAGGAAAGAGGCAGAGGCGCTCTTAGGTTCTCTGCTTGAAGGTTACTCCAAAGAAACCGTTTGGGATGATCGCTTAACAAGAGACCTGATGAACTTTTGTCGACTACGGCTACTTTACATGTTCCTGACGTATGCGAAGAAGTGGGGCTTTTCAGATTTGTCTGACCAGCAGGCGAGTTGGTTTGCACAAAAACGAGAGAATATAGCCCGAGGTTATAAGCTAAGCGGTCTGTGAGGAGAGACTGGGTGCTTCGGGAATGCCGCGCCGAGCTGAAGAAATATGTTTCTTATTCCTTCCCACGGAGCACAAACGATTTGTGAAGAACCAGAGAGGAAGCGAAGGCCTGGCTATATTCATAACAGATTGCATAGAAACTATTCGGCAGTGAGAGATATAAATATTATACTCACTGAAGAGGAGGCTCTCCATAATGCGTATCGCTCTTATTTCAGACCTTCATGCCAACGAAGTGGCCCTGAATGCTGTTTTGAATAATATCAATCGCGCCGGTGTTGATCAGATTGTCTGTCTCGGAGACGTTGCAACCTTAGGCCCCCTTCCTCGCTCCGTAATTCAGACGCTTCGGAATCTGGAATGCCTCTGCATTCTCGGGAATCACGATGAGTTTCTCATCAACCCTGAGTTAATCCATACATACACTGAAATACCGGTGATTATTGAGGCTGTGGACTGGTGTAGGAGTCAATTATCTGGAGAAGAATTGGGTTTTATACGCACCTTTCAACCAGGCGCTGAAATATTGCTTGATGAACGTTCCAAGCTTTTGCTCTTCCACGGCTCTCCTCGATCACATATGGTGGATATTCTTTCTACCACTCCCCCCGATGAACTGGACCAACTATTGGCAGGTCACCAGGCGACAGTGATGGCTGGCGGTCATACGCATATCCAAATGCTTCGTCAGCATCGAGGGATGCTCATTGTGAATCCGGGAAGTGTCGGGCTTCCCTTCAAGGAGTATGTAGCAGGACGAGCACCAACAGTAATGAGTTATGCTGAATATGCTATTGTTGAGGCAGTTAATGGTGAGATAAGCGTCAATCTACGTCGCGTTTCTCTTGATAAGAGTGCGCTTCGTGAATCTGTACGAGCTTGTGACAATCCGCTTCGTGGGATGTTGCTTGAGCAATACAATTGATAAGTGAATAATGAAAGTAGGAAGAGATGAAGAGGCTGTTTTTCGTACTTATTCTCTTGTCGGTCGGTGCTACTGCCAGGGCTCATCCCGGAATAGGTATTGTACAAGATAGCCGCGGTAATATTTTTTATACCGACGCGAAACAGATCTGGAAAATTGCACCTGACGGCACAAAATCTATTGCTGTGCCGAATGTTCACACGCACGAGCTGTGCATTGACGCGGAAGACAATCTTTACGGTGAGCACTTGTGGTATGAGGGAGACGCCACGAAAAAATGGGGCCATCGGGTCTGGTGTTTGAAGCGCGATGGTACCATAGTGGATGTATTTCCGGCGCGAGAAGGCTTCCTGAAGGACTACAGTTTTCTACGAGATCGCGCCGGCAATATGTACTGGGCAGATCGTGGCGCGCAAACGATCATCAAGAAACGCTCACCCGACGGAAAGATTACGATTCACGCAGCCGCCGATTTCCGGGATGTAGGTTGGATGACAGCGACATTCGATGGGCAGATATTCCTGATAGACAATGGAGACCTGCGTCGCATCACCCCGGATGGCAAAGTCACTACTGTGGCTGTAAAGCCGAGCGAGCGTAAGCCCCCGCCAGCTAAAGCCTCGAATCGTTATTACCATATGGGGCTCTGGGTGGATGCCACAGGAAATGTTTACGTAGCAGTTGCCGGAGAACGGCTTGTACTAAAAGTGCGTGCCGACGGAAGCAGTATGGTTGTCGCGCGGTCAAGTGGAGGCTGGTCGCCATCAGGCGGTTTGTTTGATCGTGATGGAAACATGTGGCTGTTAGAGTTTTCAGCTACGAACGAGGTGCGCGCTCGTCGGATCAAACGCAATGGATTATGACGCAACTGACATAGCAGCTACTTATGACCTTGGTCGCAATCATGGACCTGAGGTTCTCGATCTGTGGATGAGTACTGTCTCGTCACACGTCAAAGGGCATATCCTAAATACGATCCTCGACCTGGGTTGCGGCACGGGACGTTTTTCCGAGGCTCTCGCGATTCACTTCGATGCCGAGGTTATTGGTGTTGATCCCTCAGCCAAGATGTTGGAGCTGGCACAGAGAAAACAACATGACCGCCGTGTTCTTTATCAACCTGGCCGCGGCGAAGCAATTCCGCTGCCCGACAACTCGGTGGACCTGATTTTCATATCGATGGTTTTTCATCACTTCGATAGCCCGACTCTGGCGGCGCGCGAGTGTCGTCGTGTTCTACGTGAGGGAGAGACTATCTTTCTGCGCGCTGGCACGTGTGAACATATTCCTTCCTATCCTTACGTTGATTTCTTTCCGACAAGCCGGCCCATCCTCGAACAGTGTCTTCCCGGAAATACATTCGTGCGAGAGACATTTGAGGCATCTGGCTTTCGCACCGTAACCACCGAAGTAGTTACCCAACAGATCGCGCCTAGTTTAGAATGCTACGCTGAGAAACTATCAGCAGGAGCGGATTCAGTCCTGGCTAGTTTGAGTCGAAGTGATTTTGAAGCCGGAATGGCGGCCTTGTGTTCTTATGCTGCCCGAGTAGATACTCAAGCCGTCTTCGAGCCAATTGACGTTTTCGTTTTTCGATAGGCCACGCGTTGCCGGGCGTAACCTATTAGGGCATATCCTTGAAATGTATGTGTGATTCAGAATACCGCAATGTTGGTGGGAAGCTCGAGGGTTCAATGGAAGCAATTTTTCACATAGTTGAGAGAAATATTTGGGATAATGCGAAGCTCAAAAGCGAGTATGAACCGATATCTGTGAGGAAAGAAGGGTTTATTCACTGCTCAACGAAATCACAGGTGATAAGCGTTGCAAATCGTTTCTATAGGAGAAGAGATGGTTTGGTATTGCTTCGCATTGATCCCGGGTTAGTAAAGAATGAGATAAGGTATGAAGAAGCGAGCGATGGAGTAGAAGGAAAGTTTCCGCACATTTATGGATCGCTAAATGTCGAGGCGGTTACAGATGTGGTAGATTTCTCTTGTGAGCAGGATGGGTCACTCTGTCTACCAAGCGAGTTAAAGGATTGATATCGAAGGTCAAGGGAATATGAAAAGTGTAATAGCTCTTTGTTTAGTATTGATCATCGTGTGCATCGACTTAGAACTGGTTGGCCAAGTTGTCTCTCAGGAAAAGTTGGTAGAGGATTTGGAGATTAGAGGCAACAAGACAGTTTCGAGGGAAAAGATACTGGAAAAGATCAAGACCAGACCCGGAGAAGTATACAAAGAAACCCAGGTGAAAGAAGATTTTCAGCGAGTCCTGGAAATGGGGGTCTTTGATAAACTCAAAAGTAGTCTGGTGATAAAAGCTGGGGTGAGAAACGGAGTGGTAGTTATTTTCAATCTAAAAGAGCAATAGAAGTAGAAATGTTATCCTGTCGACCCACGCGAGGGAGCTGCGCGCGGCCGGCTGGACTCGGCGTCAGGCTCCTATATATGCGTATAGAACTCCGAATAGAAGAAAGGATAATGATATGAGTAAACTTCCAATTACGGCATCTGCCATACTAATCCTGTTTTTCTCGACGAGGACTGGTAATTCAGAGAAAAGAGTCAACGTCAATCAAGATGAGACCAAGAAGAAACAAGCTGAAAAACAGTTTGTAAATCCGAAAGACCTCAGCCCTCCGGGAAGCTACACTCATGTAGTTACTGTTAACCGGGGAAAAATGATTTTCGTGTCAGGACAAGTAGCGTTGAATAAACAAGGCGAGATTGTTGGGAAAGGAGATCTTCGTGTTCAGGCGACGCAGGTTTTTGAGAATTTGAAAATAGCTCTCACCGCTGCAGGGGCGACATTTGCAGACGTGGTAAAGATGAACACTTATGTGGTTAATTACAAACCTGCTGATGTGGCGATTATCAGAGAGGTGAGGAGCAAATACCTATCAAAAGAGAGACCGCCGGCATCGACTTTGGTCGGAGTGCCCGCGTTGGCAAGAGAAGATTTTCTGATAGAAGTAGAAGTAATTGCAGCAGTGGATCAATGAGGAGATAGTGAATGTCAGAATTACAAAAATCGTGTTATGTATGCGAGCGTATCGAGATTTGGCGTAAAGGGAATAACCCCCATTTCATATATGAGTTTGAAAATTCGATCTTTGTCCTCGGAGAACACCAATATCATCGAGGATACTCCTTGATTTTGCTCAAAAGCCACGTTCGCGAGCTTCACGAACTGTTGCCTGATGTGCAGACAGCACTATTTCAAGAGGTAATGACGGCAACCAGCGCGATAGTTCGGACATTTCGACCTTGGAAAATGAACCACTCATGTTATGGAAACGCCGAACCGCACATCCATTGGCATTTATTCCCCCGTTACGATTCAGATCCGGATCATACAAGAAATCCATGGTTGCATGCATCAGAGTTTAAAGATCACGTGATTGATTTGGCTGAAGCCCGGAGTATGATAGGCGAAATACAGCATCATTTAGCCGAGAATGTAAGCAGAACGAGCAAAGAATCATATCCTGAAACAGCGAGGAGGATCGAATCATGAATGAAATAGAGAAACAAGTTCACCACAAGTTTAAGATATTCTCCGGTAGTCTCGGGAAGGATAAAAGCCTGGGGCCTTTGGCTGATGAGGTGGCGCATTTCGTCGTCGAACATAGGGTTGCAGCCAAGAGCATCGGCATCGAATATTTAGAGTCAATCAGGCGGCTTATCATCACGGTTGGATACCGAGATGATGAAACACCCTACCCGATTAAGCTCATCAGCGTGTCACTCGGGAAGGTGGGAGACCTGGTGGCGAGAAATGAATTCGATCAACTGGAGCGCGCGATCTCTGAGGCGAGTGCGAAGCTGGATAAGATCATCTGCCATGAGCTGTACATCACAGACGATCACGAGTTTCTGATGGTATTCATGACGCACGAGTCCTAGAGAAGTAGTTTTCAGTTTTCAGTTCGCGTTTCACAGAGAGCTGAAACCCGAAAACTGAAAACTGCTTTTCTGACGAGTCGTTCATGTCGTCACGGGTGACGCCCAGAAACAATGAAAACATTGGGAGCGCCCTGGGAGCGCACGCGTCCCCGCGTGCTGGGTTTCCGGAAGGGGCTCCTTACCGAGATCCAGCACGCGGGGACGCGTGCGCTCCCAGGGATTTTCTTAGGAGCCGTTCATTTCGCTAGCGACGCCCAGAAACAATGGCAACTACTAGGAGCGCAAGCGCTCCTAGTAGTTGCAGAGGAGAGCACTATGAGCAGTGGCGAGATCAAGCAGGTGCGCGAGTTAATAGCCGCCTGGCCGGACAAAAGTAACATGAGTGTCGAGGAATTACGCACAACCTACGACTACATCGGTCAACAATTGCCGATGCCTCATGGCGTTTCAGTCGAAAAAGTAGACGCTGGCGGAGTCAAAGCCGAATGGGTGAGAGCGAAAAACGCGCGCACTGACTCCGTTATTTTGTACTTTCACGGCGGTGGATATGTGATCGGCTCAACAGCATCTCACCGCCATCTGATCGCAGCCCTGTGTCAGTCATCAGAGATGGCAGCTCTGGCGTTAGATTACCGCTTGGCTCCTGAAGCCTCATTCCCTGCTGCGGTAGATGATGCAGTGAGCGCTTACGAGTGGCTTCTGCAGCAGGATATAGCGCCGGTTCGCATCGCCATCGCCGGAGATTCGGCCGGTGGTGGATTGACGGTCGCGACCATGTTGGCCTTACGAGATCGTGACATCCCATTGCCCGTCGCCGGAGTCTGCATCTCACCCTGGGTTGATTTAACCTGCACCGCAGAATCGATCGGGACGAAAGCCGCGGCAGATCCTATAGTCACGCGCGAGATGATAGCCTTTATGGCTCAAGCATACTTGAAGGGCCAGGACGCAAAAAACCCACTGGCTTCACCACTCTTTGCTGATCTGCATGGATTGCCGCCGCTACTGATTCAAGTGGGAACGGATGAAGCTTTACTCGACGATTCACGCCATCTGGAAGCGCGCGCGAAAGAGGCGGGTGTAGCAGTAACCCTTGAAGTCTGGGACGAAATGGTCCACGTCTGGCATTACTTCTTCCCTGTCCTCAGCGAAGGACGCGAAGCCATCGATCGCATCGGAAAGTTTGTCCAGTCTCATACCGGATTGGCGTAGACAACCTACTGAAAATAACCAGTGCTGTCGTTGCCGGTCTCTGTCTGGTGTGATATATCATGGAATATCAGTAACATACGAATAACCTGCGACTTCCGGTTGAGCTAGATGAAGAAGACGCTAGATGTTAGATGCTGGATGCTAGGGAAGAAATCTAATATCCAGCATCTAACATCTAGCATCTTCTTCTGAGGAGGTGTAGATGAGGCTTGTAAAATGCAAAATAACGCTCGGCTGGCTATGTTTGATCACAATTACGGCAGTGCGACTGAGCGCTCAATCGACCGGCGATGAGTTGTTTGAGAAGAAGATACGACCCGTCCTCGCGAACAATTGCTACGGCTGTCATTCTTCAAAGTTGAAATCACCGATGGGCGGGCTAGTCCTGGACACAAAGGCGGGAATGTTGAAGGGAGGCGATTCGGGGCCGGCCCTGATAGCCGGAAAGCCGGCCGAGAGCCTCTTACTTCGCGCCCTTCGCTACAACGACTTGCGTCTGAAGATGCCGCCTACCGGCAAACTCCCCGATTCAGTGATTGCAGATTTCGAACAATGGATCGCGGCGGGCGCTCCGGACCCACGAACGGAAACCAATCCGACGAGCGCAGTCTCCAAATCACGTGTGATCGATTTCAATCGAGGCCGGAAGTGGTGGTCTTTTCAGCCGATTCGTGAGCTTCCCGCCCCGCGTGTCAAACAAACATCCTGGCCGCGCACCAAGACCGACCGATTTATCCTGGCCAGGTTGGAAAAGAACGGGTTGAAGCCTTCAGGGGAGGCAGACCCCCGAACCCTCATCCGCCGTGCATATCTGTCTCTCGTGGGACTGAAACCCAGCTACCAGGAGGTTGAGAGATTCGCGAAGGATACCGCCCCTAACCGCTATGAGAAGCTGCTCGATCAGCTGCTGGCATCGCCGCGTTACGGCGAACGCTGGGGCCGCTATTGGCTCGACGTGGCGCGCTATGCCGAAAATGGCGACACTGGTGGCAACCGGCAGGCGTATCCTTATGCCTGGCGTTATCGCGATTGGGTCATCGAAGCGTTCAACAACGACACACCCTACGACCTTTTCATCAAACAGCAGCTCGCGGCCGATCATCTGCCTGGCGCCTCTCGCAGCGATCTGCGAGCCCTGGGCTATCTGGGGATGGCGCCTTCCGAGTGGAAAGAGAAGATGCTGGGGAAGGAGCTCATCGATAACCTTCTGTTGGAAGAATGGGATGAGCGCGTAGACGCAGTCAGCCGGGGTATGTTGGGGTTGACGGTGGCGTGCGCGCGCTGCCACGACCACAAGTTCGATCCGATCTCGACGAAAGATTATTACGCCCTGGCTGGTATCTTTGCGTCCACCTCACCGGCGATCCGGCCGTTGCGAGAGGTCGATGTGACAACCGAGACGCGATTTCTCTTTGCGCGGCAGCGTGTGACGGAGCTGGCCTCATTCGCGAATTACCTGTCCAAAGAGAAAGGGCTCGACCAGAAAGAATCCCTCAAGAAGATCGAGGAATGCCGGGCGGAAATGGCCTCGCTCAAGGCGGAAATGAACTCCCTCAAAGAGCGCTACCCGGAGTTGGCCGAAGCCGTAGCTAAGATCGGAGCGCGTAAAGAGGACGGAGACGCCGCAGATTCAGGCAAAAAGGAGGATGATCAGAAAGCGCCGTTCATCAATGCGGTGCATGATGCGGCGATGTGGGCGGATGGCTCACATCCGGACTTCACGATGATTATTTCAAAACCTGGAGAAGTGCGAGACCTGCCGGTCTTTGCGCGCGGAAGCTCTACATCGCCGGGAGAGATCGTTCCCCGTCGATTTCTCACTGTTCTGGCGGCAAGCCCGGATGATGTTTTTAGAAAAGGCTCGGGCAGACTGGAGTTGGCGGAGAAAATTCTGACTGACGCCGCGCCGCTCTCCGCAAGGGTCATCGTCAACCGAGTCTGGGGTTGGCATTTTGGTAAGCATCTGATTGGTACTCCGAGCGATTTCGGTGATAGGGGTGAGAGACCATCACATCCGGAATTACTTGACGACCTGGCGGCCCGTTTTATCGCGCAGGGATGGTCGCTGAAATGGTTGCATCGCGAGATCATGCTCTCGGCAGCGTACCGGCAGTCGAGCCGGCCGAGGGCAGACGCCCAGGCGATCGACGAGACAAACCAATTGCTCTGGCGGATGAACCCGCGGCGGCTCGATGCCGAGGCGTATCGCGACTCGCTATTACAGGCGGCGGGTCTCCTGAACCTGAAAATGTACGGGCCATCGCTGGACCTGGACGCTCTGGACAATACACGGCGCACGGTGTATGGGAGGATCAATAGGGGACGCACGAGCGACTTTCTTCGATTGTACGATTTCCCCAATCCCTTCCAGCACAGCCCGGCGCGTAATCTGACCATCACGCCGCTCCAGGAACTGTTTGTCTTGAATAGCCCCTTCATGAAGCAACTCAGCGTAACACTCGCCAGATCCGTGGAATATGAAGGCGACGACCTTGCGCGAGTTCGCGTCTTGTACCGCAAGATCTTATCTCGAGATCCAAAGCCCGCCGAAATCAAGGCGGGGTTGAGTTATCTCAACAGTGCCACCGTGACACAATTTGCCCAGGTTTTGCTGGCGACCAACGAGGAGGTCTTCTGGCCATGACAGAAAACATTTCGAGGCGCTCTTTTATTTCATCTCTTGGCGGCGGACTCGGCTCAGTGGTTCTGGCCGACCTTTTGGCCAGCCAAACGGCAGCCAGCCAAACAGTCCTGGCAGACGGGCCACATCGCGTTGGCCCACACTTTGCGCCAAAGGCCAAGCACGTCATCTTACTCTTCATGACCGGGGGACCGTCGCAGGTGGATATGTTCGATCCCAAGCCGGCTCTCGAGAAATATGCGGGGCAAAGGCCCGCGGAAGTAGACCTCCGCACGGAGCGCAAGACGGCCGGGCTGTTCCCTTCCATGTTCAAGTTTCAGAAGTATGGGCAGAGCGGGATCGAAGTCAGTGAACTGCTGCCGCAGTTGGCTTCCATCATCGATGACCTCTGCGTTATTCGTTCGCTCTACAGCTTCAATCCGAATCATGAACCCGGTCGAAACCTGTTCTTCAGCGGCATTATGACCTCAATGCGTCCGACAATGGGTGCATGGGTCTCTTATGGGCTGGGCACAGACAATCAGAACCTGCCTGCATTCGTAGTGTTGAGCCCCAGCGCTAACAGCTTGTGGACGAGTTCAGGTTTTCTTCCGGCTGAATACCAGGGCACTCTTTTCAACAACGCCGAATCGGACCCCGAAAAGATGATCCGGTTCCTTCGCAACAAGGATTTAAATGATGCTGCGCAGCGCGCGCAGTTGGATGCGATCCAGGATTTGAACCGGGCGCATGCCCAGTCCTTCGGCGCAGACACTTTCCTCGAAGGCCGGATTAAGAGCATGGAGACGGCTTTCCGGATGCAATTTACCGCTTCGGATATTTTCGATATCCGTAAGGAACCGGAGTCGGTCCGGGCCGAATACGGAACGACACCATACGCCAATGGCTGTCTGCTGGCGCGGCGGCTGGTTGAAAGCGGAGTCCGTTACGTCCAATTGCACCACGGTCCCGGTCAGCAGTGGGACGATCACGAAAACCTCGAGAAAGGACTTCGAGGCCGCTGCCCCGATATGGACCGAGCCACGGCCGCGCTGATCCGTGACCTCAAACGTCGCGGGTTGCTTGATGAGACGCTCGTCATCTGGGGCGGCGAATTCGGGCGCACGCCTGTATCCGAAAAGGGCAATGGCCGAGATCACAATCCTTACGGTTTCACCATGTGGCTGGCCGGTGGTGGAGTCAAGGCCGGCCTGGTCTACGGAGCCACCGATGAGTTCGGTTTCAAGGCGATCGAGAACCAGGTCTCCATCCACGATCTTCATGCGACGGTCCTGCATCTCCTCGGACTCGACCACGAAAAACTAAGCTACCGTTATGCCGGTCGGGATTTTCGTCTTACCGATGTGTATGGCAACGTGGTAAGAGATGTTATCGCGTGATGGTTTAATAAAATTAAATGAGCCTACTTCTGCCGCGCCGGCGCGGCAGAGGTAGGCTCATTTAATTTTATTAAACCATAAAAAATACCCTCTGAATGAACCAGTAACTTCCCGCCAGGATGACGCACACTGATCCGACTGTCGCGACTCGGTGGCCGATCTCCTGGTTGCGGCTGCGCAGTGCCGCCAGCAGCGACGCAACAATTACGACAATACAAACCTGCCCGATCTCCACGCCGAAATTGAACGAGAAGAGCGACCAGCCCAGCGCCTGACGTGGCAGACCGAATTCCTTCAACACTCCGGCAAACCCGAATCCATGCACGAGTCCAAAGAAAAAAGCTACCCAGACACGCACATCCTGGCCCGATTTGCCGACCATCAGGTTGTCTATCCCGACATAGATAATGCTCAGAGCAATGGCTGGCTCGATCAGGCGTGCCGGCAGGTTGACCACGTCCAGAGCAGCAAGCGACAGGGTGATGCTGTGGGCGAGAGTGAAGGCGCTCACGATGGCCAGCAGCCGAAGCAAGCTTCCCCCCGCCAGCAACAGTCCCACAATGAAAAGGATGTGGTCAGGCCCGGTGAAGATATGATAGACCCCGCCTGGGATGAACTTTTTCACAACGGCGAGCGTGCCTTGCCGGCTGCCGGTATAGAAGTCGAGTGTCACATGGTCTTTATCGAAGATTTCCTGGTGAAGCAGCCTCCCATCTTCATAAACGTTCATGAAGGTCTGATGCTGGGGGTCGTAGGGAAACAGCGCACAATGTATTCTGACCACTCCTGGAAACGCCTTCGTCTGGAAGCGTAGATATAGCGCCAGTGCCTGCCGCTCGGGCAGTGGCTTCAGGCCAAGCAGCTCCAGATCGAGCGCCCCGCCATCGGCCTCCAGAAGCAAGCGGGACCGCAAAAGGTTCAGGATGGCTTCCTTCTTCGACTCGGCCAGAACCGGATCGAGCAGCGTCTCGACTGGCGCTACATTCAAATCGTGCGCCAGATCAAAGACGTGCGCTACAAGGACAGCCTCGAGTTGACCCCGCATTAAACGCAGATCGAGATAGCTGTACGGTGCGGGGTGAGCGTAAATTGGCGCTGCCAGACACACTAAAATCATGAATAGCAGCCCGGCGCGGAGCAAGCCTGTCTTCGCTACGGCTTTGCGACTTGTGAAAGAGAATCTCCTTTTCTGAGTTCGGATCATGTCCACGACTGATTGCAGACGACTATAATCAACCACTGATACACACGGATGCGATGGATAAATGCGGACTAAATCCGTGTCAATCCGTCGCATCCGTGTCAATCCGTGGTTGATTTCGATTAGGTGAATATCTTGCCGATGCTCAGCATCCAACACAGAGCATCTTCCCGTCAAGCCCGCGCCAGAACTTGCCGTGCATCGCGATCATAGTCTTTTTCCCTTCGCAGCAGAGGAACGTTGTGAGTCTTCTCACACCTTTCATGTGAATTACAGCTCTGTCGCCTCTTTTTCATTCAGCATCGAAGAACAGTATTTGGAAGCATCTGCCGGCAGCCTATGAGCTCAGCCCGGTCGGCGTCCCTCTTTCCGACTGATTGGGTGTTTCCCGGTTACTTGAACAAACTCGGCTAAAGCGTCAAGTCAAAAAGGAGGACTTCAAATGTATCGGTTAATCTTAAGTATCATCGCATTTTCACTCTTTTCAGCTATTGCGCAGGCTAACCCCTGGGTAGCACGGCACGGGCTGACGGGTGCTGAATATCAGGCAGAGTTCAATAAATGGACGGGCCAGGGCTACCGATTGGAGCAGGTTTCAGGATACTCCGTCGGCAACCAGGTCTTTTATGCTGCGATCTGGGAGAAGAAGCCCGGTCCGGCCTATGTAGCCCGCCATGGACTGACAGGGGCAGCTTACCAGGCCGAGTTCAATACCTGGACTGGGCAAGGTTATCGCCTGATCCTGGTTGATGGATATGGCGCCGGTAACCAGGCTCTCTATGCTGCGATTTGGGAGAAGAGTCCAGGCCCTGCTCAGGTGGCTCGTCACGGCATGACCAGCGCCCAATATCAGGCAGAGTTCAACAAATGGACGGGGCAGGGTTTTCGTCTTAGTCTGGTTGAAGGCTACGGGGTGGGAAATCAGGCCTACTATGCCGCGATCTGGGAGAAGAAACCCGGCCCTGCGATGGTGGCGCGTCACGGTCTGACGAGCGCAGAGTACCAGGCAGAATTCAACAAATGGGTTAATCAGGGCTTTCGGCTGATCCACGTCAGTGGTTACACGGTATCCGGAGATGACCGTTATGCCGCCATCTGGGAAAAGAGTCCCGGGCCGGCATTCATCGCGCGCCATGGCCTGAGGAGCGTCAACTACCAGACCGCTTTTGATAACGCCTATTACCGCGGATACAAACTAAAACTCGTCAGCGGGTACGCCGATGGCAACTCCGCGCGTTATGCTGCGATATTCGAGAATGATGGGGCATGGAACCTGGCCGATCTCAAAATAATTGATGACTCGATCAAAGAGTTCATGCAGAAATTCGCTGTGCCGGGCGCATCGGTCGCGATCACCAAGGACGGTCGTCTGGTCTTCGCACAAGGTTACGGGTTTGCCAATAAAGAGGAGGGGTTGGATGCAGGGCCGCGGCACCTCTTTCGTCTCGCCAGCGTCTCCAAGCCCATAACCGGCGTGGCCATTATGAAACTGGTGGAACAAAACAAATTGAAATTGTCCGACAAGGTCTTCGGCGCCGGCTCCCTGCTGGGAACAATGTACGGTTCGAAAGCCTATGGCGCTCGCGAGAAGGAGATCACTATCCAGCAGCTGCTTGAGCACACAGCCGGAGGCAGTACCTGGAACAACAATGGCGACGATGGCAGCGGCGACCCGATGTTTCAACAGGGGGCATTCAATCATAAACAACTGATTGGATGGGTGCTCGACGAACGCGACCCCAGTGACGATCCGGGTAAAACCTATAGCTATTCAAATTTCGGCTACTGTGTTCTCGGTCGGGTCATTGAGAAAGTGACAGGCCAGCCTTACGAATCCTGGGTCAAAGCCAATGTCTTGAGTCCCACGGGAGCCAAAGACATGCATATCGCCGGTGATACATTCGAGGAGCGCCGTACCAATGAAGTGAGCTATTACGGCGGCAATGTCTACGGAATGCAAGTTACTCGAATGGATGCGCACGGCGGCTGGCTCGCCAATCCGATCGACTTGCTGCGATTTATGGTCCGCGTTGACGGCTTCCCAACCAAGCCCGACATCCTGAAACCGGGCACCGTCACCCTGATGACTACTGGTTCGACCGCTAACAAGAGCTATGCCAAGGGCTGGGGAATAAACCTTTCCAACGGCAGCTGGTCACATGGCGGCAGCCTCCCGGGGACTTCCACGCTCCTCTGGCGGACCAGTGACGGTTACACGGTAGCGTTTCTGCTCAATATGAGAAGCAGCGATAGCCAGTTCGATCTTGGGAAACCGCTCAAAGAGATCGTAACGACTGTCAAGAAGTGGCCCAGCATTGACCTTTTCTAAAGTGGCAGTAGCTGCTCAGCCGCGTTAGCGGCGATTGACCTTAGCCCGGTCTTTCAAGGCTTGTCATTACCCAGATCTTTTCAGTTTGAGAGCAATGCGTGCGCCTTCGACCAAATCGTTCAATTTCGCCATTCCGCGAAAGAGTGTTTGCCAACCCG
>JAKEHZ010000068.1 GCA_022614735.1 Acidobacteriota bacterium
AGTGTCGGAAGGCAGAGATTTGCCCAATAAAACTGTTAACTACTTTTCGTGTTTTTATGAAACTTGCCAAAATAGGCCTATTTTCGCTTGTTTCGCATTCTCTCTTGGACTTTATCAAAATTGCTTCCACAAAGAATCACTTAATTTCGTTGAACGCTCATCCATTTCTGCCGGCAGACCTTCGATAATTAGCACTGATTTGTCACGCAACTGAATTAAAGTCCCACCATCCGGCGTTTGAAAATTACGCTCATTCGCAGGCAAATCTTTGCGCGCCCTCGATTGCGGGTAACGTTTGAGTGTGCGCCTCGCATAAGCCTGGAAGAACTCATCGGCATCCGTAGCAGAATCCCAGACACTGAGATGAGCAAGCAGAAGTTGCCCTGTCCTGGTGTTTTCGTAAAGCGTGGATTGATCTCCACCCCAGCCCGCTGCCGCTTTTCGCGCTTCCCCTGTCTCGAGGAATTCCCTAAGGATCAGGAAATATCCGAACTCACCGTTGATGTCTGTATCGAGCCTTTTCCAGCCCGAACCGAGGAAGGATGCAAAATCAGTCAGTCGGACTTTGATCGGCTGTTCGCTCGAGGCATATTTATCGAAGTGGAGGATTTGTTCTGTCGATTGCGGCAAGTCGGAAAAAGCGCGCGAAACCCCATCCCATCCTTTCTTTTTGACCAGCTCCTGCACGAAACTCACGCCATAGACATAAGGGAAGATCAAAGATTCGCGGATAGCGGAGGGGGCTGAGAGGAATACCTTCTGACCGTCTTTTTCCGCCTGCATCAGGGTCTGATCGGCGAAAATGGATATGTTGGGTAGACGCGTGATATCAGTCTTCATCGGTTTGAGCTGATAGTTGTACATTGTGCCGGTCGCATCGCCTTCGATCAGCGCATGAATAGCAGCTTCGCGGTCGCTGTCGCCACGCGGCCAGTCTTCAAAACGTCTCAGGTTGAAATGTTGATCCTGCAGCGCATGTGTCAATTCGTGCGCCATAACCAGCCTCTGCTGGTTTAGCTCAATCCAGTCTGCGATGAAGAGCTCTTTCGATTTCGGGCGATAAAAACCTGCGACCTGTTCGGTCAGGAGCCTGATCATTAATTCGCGATATTTGAAATCCTTTGGGACAAGCCCATAGGCGATCATCGTTTTGCCGATCACATCAAGTTCTTCGGGCTTTGATAATTCCTCAAAATTGCGGATGACCTCCTCTTCGATTTCGCTCCGTGATTTGACGCCGCTTTTGACGGGATTGAGGGTTTTAAGGCTGCGTAGCACGCTTACTTCTTCAAGAATCTCATTTGCTGCGGCGAGTACTTCCGCTGTCCTCGCGGTATTCGCAGGGGCTGGCTTGACGCCAGTCGGCCGGACAGGCTGCTGCGCGACCAGCGCGCTGTGAGCGGCAATGAGCAGCAGCAGGGAGCAGATTAGTGCAATCCGAATTCGTTTTGACATGACTTTCCTTTCGGGTTAAACAACGCTCATCGGTAGCCGGCTACCGACAACCGGGGACTAAATTTATCATTCAGGTTTAGGATTTGAAACCGCGAAGAACATCTATGACCGTTACCGAAAACCACCACTGGAGCGAGACGCGATTGCGCGTGCGTTATGCCGAGACTGATCACTCGGGCGTCGTCTACCACTCAAACTATTTGATCTGGTTTGAGGTTGGTCGAGTCGAGTTGTGCCGCGATTACGGCTTCAACTATCGCGATATGGAGAACGAAGCAAATGCCTATCTGCCCGTGACCGAGTTGCGTGTGAAGTATCGCGCGCCCGCGAAGTATGACGATGAGATCTTAATCCGCACGAGAGTCGCTCATTTACGCAGTCGCGCAATTAGTTTTACCTATGAAGTCTTGCGTGCAACCGACAGGGTTTTATTGGCAGAAGGTGAAACACATCACATCGTTATGAACGGCCAGGGGAAGGCGAGGGCCTTTCCGCCCGAATACGCCGTGTTGATGCGCAGAACGGAGGAAGAGAGAATACGCAACAAACGAAAATAACCAAACAAACGAATCACTCTACCCTCTGTCGTATCCTCGGCACAGGAACAGCCTCAGGTGAGCCCTGATCAGCGAACACTTCTTTGAATGCCCCAATGCTCGAAAGGACACTGCTCGTCTCGATAGGCATAAATACGACTTTGGAATTATTCGACCGCGACATCTCGCGCAGCGATTCGATATATTTCATCATAATCAGATAATGCGCGGGGTTGCCCTGGCCCCCGGTGATCCCTTCTGAGATGCGGCGTATGGATTCGGCCTCGGCAGTTACGGAAGTGAGTCGCGCCTGTGCCTGTCCTTCAGCTTGTAAAATCGCGGCCTGCTTATCACCCTCAGCCCGAGTGATCGCGGCCTGCTTCTCACCTTCCGCGCGGGCAATCGCGGCCTGCTTCTCACCTTCGGCTTGCAAGACTATTGCACGACGATTGCGCTCGGCTGTCATCTGTTTTTCCATCGTGATGCGAACATCTTCTGGAGGATTGATGTTTTTTAGCTCTACTCGCGTGACTTTGACGCCCCATTTATGCGTCGCGTCGTCGAGTGTGCCGCGCAGACGGCTGTTGATAGTATCGCGAGATGTCAGAGCGTGATCGAGGTCGAGTTCACCGATCACATTTCGCATTGCAGTGATCGTCAACTGGATAATGCCGCCGATCAGATCACTGACTTCATAGACCGCTTTGATCGGGTCAGTGATCTGCCAATAGATGATCGAATCGACCAGGATCGTCACATTGTCGCGCGTGATTACGGGTTGCGGCGCCAGGTCGGTGAATTGCTCGCGGAGATCGATTTGAACCGTACCGTGCTTGAGTCCGGACCAATTTACTCCACGCGGGCGGTCGAGGAAAGGCGTGAGCATATTCGGACCGCTTGCTGCAACACGGTCGAACTTGCCGAGTCGCTCAATGATCAAAACGGTCGCCTGGGGCACGATCCGGATGGCTTTCCATGCTATGACGAGCACGATGATTGCAATAATTATCAAAGGAATCAGAAGTCCCATGATTTCCTCCTCATTAAAAGATGCTAGGTGCTAGATGCTAGATGCTAGGACGCTCACCTAGCATCTAGCATCTAGCATCTAGCATCTAGCATCTTTTTCATCTTAAGATTGCTCGGAAATCTCTGTGAACGGCCGTGCCAGACGGCCAGTGCGTCTCACATATATCGCATTGCCCTCGATCCGTTCGACCGAGACAGTGTCTCCTTCCTTCAAAGGCCATTCACCTTCGGATGGGAATGCCGTCCAGATTGAACCATAAATTTTGACCGCACCTTCGTTGAGCGGGCCACGGCTGGATTCAACAACCGTGCCGATTTGCCCAATCATTGTCTCAGCTCCGGACCTGAGCTTTCCCCTGTTTGAGGAGCGGGTGAAGAAACGCTCGAGGATCGTTCGCGATGCGATAACAAACGCGACTGACACAATCAAGAAAACAATTATTTGTGCAGCAACGCTGTCGACCCCGAAAAAGGCCAGGGCCGAGGCTGCTAGTGCGCCGACGCCGAACCACAGCAGAACAAAGCCAGGTGTGAATACTTCGGCAACAGCAAAGATGGCAGCGATGATTAGCCAAATTACCCAGGCATGCAGCATAGTTAGAATCGTTGAAAGGTAAAAAAACGGAATTGAGTCACCTGTTAGTGACGACTGCACAGCTATGCTATGCCACCGGATGGAGAGTAGGCAAGAGCCTGGGATGCGAGCGCAATGATAGCAATGCGGTTTTGATTGGCTGAGGCAATCGTCTCATCGCGGTCAAAGATCAAAGTTTTCTCTGCGGTCAGTGAGATCGCCGTGACATTACATGTTCGCAGCGTTTCAACTGTGTTCAACCCGATAACCGGCACATCGAAACGCATATCCTGGTCAGTCCTGGCGACTTTAACCACGGTAAGCGCGCGGCCACGGACGAGCTCGGCAGCGCGGCGAATCGTCGAGTCAGTGCCTTCCATGGCCTCGACGGCGACAACTGCCTGGTTTTTAACAACGATCGTTTGGCCAAGGTTCAGACGCGCAAGTTCCACAGCAACGTGCAGACCGTATTCGATGTCGGCTATTTCGTGTTTGTTGGGCGCGCGTTTGGTCAAGACTCCTTCGCGAGCGATCAAAGGCTGCAGGAAAGTAGTCGAGTCAATCACTTTCATGCCTTCGGATTCCAGCTCCTCTGCGACTGCGCCGATCAGGGCGTCGGTGTTTCGCCTTTTGAGTCGAGCCAGCATCCGCGCCATTCGCCAATCGGGAAGCGCATTGAGTTTGAAAATCTGAACGTGTTTGACCTGACCGGCCATCACCGCGTGAGTCACTCCTTCACGCTTGAAAAATTTGATGAGCTTGTTGAGATGACCGACGCTGATCCATTCGACAACCGTCGCCAGCTTTTCGATCTTCGGATCGGTCTCTTCTTTGATTGCAGCAACTGCCATCTCGACACCCTCAGCCCGCGCGCCTTCGAGCACGAGGAAAGGGAAGCGTCCATTGCCTGCGATCAAACCGAATTTCATTACTCTCTTACTCGGGCATGTGGCGAGACGTAAAGACCGAGGGAAAACGGAACAAACGGAAATAACGGAACAAACGGAAAAAGATTGATAATTTTCCGTTTGTTCCGTTATTTCCGTTTGTTCCGTTTTCCCTCTTGGCCTTTCCGGTCTCTAATTTCGTATCTCATAATCGGTCTTGTCTCCGACCGTCTCTCTACTTCCACGAATCCTGCTTTGGCAAAAGCCGAAGCCAATCCAGTCCAGACGAACGCATCCGGCTGGTCTTTCATCGGCTCGACAGGATAACCTTCAACTATTCGTCCGCCGCGCTTGCGAACAAAATCTATCGCGGCTTTGAGCAACTCCACTGAAATGCCCTTGCGCCGGTATCCTTTGGCGACAAAGAAGCAGACGATTGACCAGACTGCCCGAGAATCAACCGGTTTCAGAACCCGCGAGCGCTCGAGCGCTGCGAAGGACTCTCTCGGCGCAACCGAGCACCAGGCAACAGGCTCGCCCTCAACATAGGCCAGAATGCCCGGAGATTGCCCGGCGTCGACAATCGCCCTCATCGAGCGTCTGTTCTTCTCGCCTTTCTGTTTATTGTACTCAGAGCGTGCGAGACGCCACCACATACACCAGCAGCCTCCGCACGCGCCGCGTTCGCCGAACAAAGTTTCAAAATCGCGCCAGCGATCGGGTGTCAGTGGGTGAAATTCGAAGATGAAGCTCCTGGATGGCATCTACCTGATCACTCCGCGCTCTGATGTTTCGATGAATTCAATCAGGTAATCGATCTCAGGTATGCCTGTCATTTCAGCCTTTATCCGCTCGAGCGCCTGCGATGTATTGAGTTTTGAAGCGCTCAGCAGGTGAAACGCGTGTTGGATGTGGCGGATGGTTTCGTTCGAAAAGCCTTTGCGTCGCAATCCAATTGTGTTTGCGCCGTAACACTTCGGGTCAATGCCATCGGTCCGAGCATATGGCATGACGTCCTTGACGATCTTCGAGTACCCGCCGACGAAAGCGTGGTTACCGACGCGGCAGTATTGATGCACGCCCGTGAATGCGCCGAGTGTAATGTGATCACCTATCGTGACGTGTCCGGCAAGAGAAGCGGTATTTGCAAAAATGCTGTATGAGCCAACGATGCAATCGTGTGCAACGTGTGCTTGCGCCAGAAACAGATTATCGTTGCCAACGGAAGTCAATCCTCCGCCTCCGATCGTGCCACGGTTCATCGTCACGTACTCACGAATGACATTTCGCTCGCCAACCTTCAGGCGTGTTTCCTCGCCTCTATACTTAATGTCTTGTGGTGGCAGGCCGATGGCGGCGAAGGGATAAATACGTGTGCCACTGCCGATTTCAGACGGTCCCTCAATAACGACGTGCCCGGCAATTTCAACACCGCTCTCAAGAATGACCTTATCACCGATCAGCGAATATGGCCCGATCGATACATGTTCGCCGATCTGAGAGCGTGAACTGACAATTGCCGTGGGATGAATCATAAACGGATGTCTGGAGTCCGGAGTCCGGAGTCCGGAGTTTGATTTATGACTATGGATCCTAGACCACGGACTCCAGACTATTTTGGCCGGTCCACAAGAGCAGAGGAGATGACTGCTTCGGTTACCAGTTGGCCGTCGACGTAAGCCTCCGCTCGCAGCTTGGCGAAGCCCATTTTGTACCTGATCACGGAGACCTCAAGTCGAAGTTGATCGCCGGGACGAACCGGTCTGCGGAATTTAGCTTCTTCGATGCCAGTGAAATAGAGCAGCTTGCCTTCGCGGTCGGGTACTTCTCGGAAGAGTAAGACAGCGCCTGCCTGCGCCATGGCTTCGATGATGAAGACACCCGGTAAGACGGGGGCGCCGGGAAAATGTCCTTGAAAGACGTGTTCGTTCATTGTCACGTTCTTAATCGCCACAATCTTCTTAAGAGGTTCAAGCTCAAGAACGCGATCGATGAGCAGCATCGGGTAACGGTGTGGAATGATCGATTGGATCTCGTTTATGTCCATCTTGTCTTATTTACTTGATTTTACGCCGGTGATTTGCTCCAGCTTCTTTAATCGCTCGAACAACTCCGGCAGCCGGGAATACAACACCTGCGCCTTACGCCATAACTGATAATCCTGCGCCGGCATCATCCCACCCATTAATTTGCCCGGGTCGACACTTTTAGTCACTCCTGTTCGCGCCGTAATAATCGCCCGGTCGCCGATAGTGATGTGCTGATTCGTGCCGATCTGACCGGCGATGATGCAACTGCGACCGACTTTTGTGCCTCCGGAAAATCCCGCGAGCGCGGCGACCACTGTATCTTCACCTATCTCGACGTTGTGGCCGATTTGAATCAGGTTGTCGAACTTCGCGCCGCGGCAGATGCGAGTTTCACCAAAGCCGGCACGGTCAACGCAGCAGTTAGCGCCTATCTCGACATCGTCCTCAATCACGACACGCCCAATTTGCAACAGCTTGAATTGACGACCTTCTTCGTCGGGGGTGAAGCTGAAACCATCCGCGCCGACCACAGTGCCGCTATGAAGACGGCAGCGCGCGCCAATTTCAGTTTCATCGTAGACGACGACATTGGGGAAGATCACCGTGTCATCACCGATCTTCACGCCGTCGCCGATGACAACGCCGGGATGCAGCGTCACTCGGTCACCGATGATCGATCGACAGCCAATCGTCACTCGAGGGAATATAGAACAGTCTTTACCGATATGGGAGCCTTCGCCGAGAACCAGGTCTGAATTCACTCCCCGTGCCTGATAAGGCTTTGAATAAAACAGGCTGATGATGCGGGCGAAGGCGAGTTTAGCATCATCGGTGATAAGCAGGTTGCGATCGGAAATCAAAGCTTCGTCTGCAAGTTTCGGCGGCACGATCAAAACGGAAGCCTTGCATTCTTTCGCCTGAGCCAATCGCGCCGAGTCAGCAACATAGGTCACGTCACCGCCAACAGCGTCATCGAGCGAAGCAGCACCAGTAATTTCAATCTCTCCATCGCCGCGTGGCAATGCTTTTATCTTTTGTGCCAGTTCAGCCAGCTTCATAATCCCTTTATTCAACAAATTTTGCGCTCTGAAGAGTCCAGGAGAGAATACGAAACAAACGAAAATAACGAAACAAACGAAAAAGCTAAAAACTTTTCGTTTGTTTCGTATTCTCTCCTGGACTCTTCAGAGCGCAAAATTTGTTGAATAAAGGGCAAAAGTTTCAGCAAAAGTGAGCGGCTAAACAACTTTTGCCTTGCCTTTTGCCCTTTCCCTCTTTATTGAGCCTAATCTAGGGTTTCTTCGGGGCAGGCGCAGCTGTAGCAGCCCCAGCAGGATGCACCTTGTTGTATTCCTTCATGAAATCCTCAGTGATATCAGTCGCCGGAGAAGCCCAGAGCAGAACTCCTGCTTGCGCAGCCGCGCCGCCTTCCAAGACCAACACGATGCCGCGCTGCTGGCAGTATTGCCTCAGGAATTCGCCGACCTTGTCATAAACAGGTTGTGATATCTCAGCCAGTCGTTTATTGCCCTGGCTCTCATAGTCTTCAGCCTTTCGCTTGAGGTTCCTTTCATTCTCAGTAGCTTCTTCGACCCATTGGGCACGGACCTGCGGGCTGACAGTGCTGCCCTGATTTTGTATCCTGGACTTGAGGTTGTTGAGCGCCTCTTCTCCTGCCTGAATCTCTTTCTTTTTCGGCTCGAACTCAGTATTGAGAGCATCCATCCTCGTTTTGAGTTCTTGAACGCCTATTCGGAATTGGGCTGTATTGATGTAAGCAACCTTGCCTTCCGCGCCAGTCCCGCCTGCAGCTGCTGTACTGGCGGGGGTCGTGCCTGTGGCCGCCGGGCGAGTAGCCGGGGGAGTGGGGGTCTGTGCGAAAGCGACAATTGCAAGCAAGCTGCTCAGCGCGAATGCAAAAATCAGTTTCTTCATTTTCGTTCTGCTCCTTATGATCGTAGTTAAAATTGCGTCTAACCAGTTGCTAGTTCGCCGATATGAAACCAGGTGATTTACCGCGGACTGTGAACTACCAACTATTTTTAATTATGGTTTGGCCGATGTCGTGGCCGGAGATGGATAGGCCTTGTTGTACTCTCTGATAAAGTCTTCCGTAATGTTTGCTGCAGTCGCAGCGAAAACTACAAGGCCGGTATCTTGCAGACGGCGCGCATCGAAGACGACAGTTATGCCATTCTTGGCGCAATACTGGTCCAGGAATTTACTCAATTTATCGTAAATCGCTTCGGTCTCTTCCTGTTCTCGTTTACGCGCTATGGTTTGTGAATCTTCCAGCGACCGCTCATATTCCTTCTTGCCCTGCTCGAATTCATCAGTGAGCTTTGCAGCTTGCTGCGGAGTCAGGGTCCTGTTCTCTGCCAAAGTCCTCTCCTGAGCGGCGAGCTTGGTTTTCATAGCTTCCAGTTGCTGGGCACGGGGGCCAAATTCAGTCTGCAATTTGTCATACTTGATTTTGAGCTCTCCCACTTTTTCGCGGAAGGCCAGTACGTCTACGATCGCAACCTTCATTTTGGGCACTTGCCCCCCCACTGCGCCGCCTGCTGGTTTAGCGCCCTGCCCGCCGGCCGGGGTCCCTGTTTGTGCAAATACATTCGGACCAGCGACAAGCAGGATGGTTAGGGTCAACAATAGTTTGATTTTCATTCTCGCAAAAATCTCCAATCTTATAATCGTTTCACAGGTTGCAGTGGAAGGCAGATAATTTTCTGCAAACTGCGATCTTCTAACTCTGAACTACGAATTTTCTTCAAAAAGTTCTCCCGACGCTAAAGCGAACCACCGTTTTACGCTCGATGAAGATCGTTTGGGGATCGCCCGGATCCGTATTCGCCTGTGGGTTATAGGCGAAGATCAAACGGAACGGCACATTGATAACCGGCATTTGCACGCGAACTTCCATTCCGAGGGATGAGACCAGAGCCGAACGCAGATCGGAGAAGAAACCGCCTCTACGATCATTCATGTCCACGATGCTGTAACTGCGACTATCTCCAAAGATAGAGACCGGGCGGAAGCCGACCGGACTTCCTGCTGCATTGGTTGGCGCGCTCGTAAGCTCAGCAGCCGTAGCGATTCGTCCTGATGGATTAAGCAATACTCCCTCAGCGGTAACTGTCCCGCCAGTCAGCGCTCCCAATGACGTGATATTTTGGCCCGGGATAAATTCTGACTTGACGATCTGATCGCGGTACGTGCGTGTATTGAATGAACTACCGACATCTGCAAAAGCCGCAACCGAGAGAACACTGACAATTGGGACGCGATACTCAAGGTTATAGATAAACTGTGTATCTCCGCCAATGGGTTGGAAGAAAGTGCCGGTCGGGACAATATTGCAAGTTGCCGAAGGCTCCAATCCGCAACCTGCCGCCGGATCCAGGGGTGATTGGAACGTATAGTTGCTCAGCACACTCGGATGCACCGTACCGGGAGGCGCATCAATAAGTCTTGTCGGGTCGTTCGGATCTACCACTTTCGCTACCGGGTTCTGGGTCGATGCGAACGAGCGGTAAGGCACAGCCGGTGAAACGGAGCGGAAGTTATAACCGCGAATATCGTTCTCGCCGCCGAGGAAGTATCGCTCGTAAATTGGGATGCCTCCGACAAATGCGAGGGTATCCGTGACAAATGGTGTGCCGAATGAGCGAATATGATCGCCACGGAAGCGCATTGCAATTACGTGCGGCTTTTCTGACTTTCGTCTCAAAGCCGGGATGAACAACTCATATTGGAGCGAAGGCGCAATCAAATTCACGTCGCCCCCAAGGAACCCGCCCGCGAGCGAGAAGCCGAGAAACAGGCTCTGGCCGCGAGATGGATCGAGGTAGTTGCAACACTTCGAATTGTAATAGATTGACGGCGTGAGACGACTCGTAAGAACCGCCGGATAAGAATAGGTTATCGGGATGTTATTAGTCGGGTCACTATCGCGGTTGGCCTCCGGATCTATAACTTTGTTACTGGAGAGCGAGTATGACATCTGAAGCCGTGCCAATCGACCAAACTTGGGGAACTTTTTCGTAAACAGATTCAGCGGTCCACCCACACTAATCGTGCCGCCATACGTCCTTTGTGTAAAGAGTGTAGATGCGTCGATCGATGACAAGCCAAATACACTCGCTTGCGCGAGCTGCTGAAAACTCTGGAAGTTGTAACCCTGACCAACGAACTGAGCCTGCTGGGCATAGACCTGAACTCCCAGGCTTATTGGTTTGCCCATAAAATAAGGCTCGGTGAAACCAACCAGAGCATAAATCTGGCGATTGCCTCCGGAAAAGGCGAGTGAGAGGGTCTCGCCGTAACCAAGAAAATTGTTGGTCGAATATTCGATGCCGAAGAAGCTGCCCGCATAACCCGAAACACCGCCGTTCAATTGAATCTGCTGCCGGCCTTTCTCTTTAACTTGTACATCTATGTCAACGTTTTGTTCGCGGTCGTTGGTGCGCGTGATCGCATCCTTCTCTTTGATTTCATCAAAAAGACCGAGTTGATTGAGGCGGAGGATCGAGAGGTCCCAATAACGTTTGTTGTAAGGATCGCCTTCGTTGAGCATCACTTCGCGGCGGAGCACTGAGTCGCGCGTGTTTGTGTTGCCGATGAACTCCAGACGGCGCAAGGAGAACTGGCGGCCTTCGTCGACTTCAATCGTAAATTCAACCTCTCCTTCTTCCGCCGTCTTGTCGGTGAACTTCAGGATGGGGTTCACGTCGGCTTGGATGTATCCGTACTCGCCGTAAAGGTCTTTGACGCCCTTGAAGACATTCTCCTGGATCTTTTTGGCGTCAGCCCATTCGCCTTCCCTCAACTGTGAGACGGCCTTAACAAGCCCGGGTTGAAAGATCGTCACACCCTTCTCCTCGACGCTTTTAATCTTGTAGCGACGACCCACCTCAACCGGCACTGTGATTTTCAAACCTGGGCCCGATTTGCTGAGAATGGGTAATGGTATCCCGCTGCTCGTCTTTCCCGCCGGCTCGACCTTCGGCTCGGCTATCTTCGCTTGCAGATAACCCTTCGTGCCGAGAAAGAATCGCACTCGTTCCAGGTCATCAAGCAACTTATCTCTGAAGTAGATGTCTTTGGAGGTGAAGGTCGAGATCAGACCGGACTCTTTGACCAGTTTCATCGCGCCGCGCAGGCGACGCTGAGAGAATCCGTCGCGGTCGCCGACAAATTCGATCTCCTTGACGCGGACGCGCGGGCCTTCCTCGATATTAAAGACAAGCGCTACGGTGGTCGCCGAAATCTCTTCAACCTCGACCTCGACCTTTGCATCAGGATGGCCTTTCTCGGCAAGGAGCTCACGTATGACGATGCGCGCTCCGTTGGCCTTTGCCGGATCGAATTGCGATTCTTTGCCCACCTTTACGCTGCGCTCTTTAAATCGAGTAAGGATTTCGCTGTCCGTGGCCGACTTCAGGCCGCGATATTCAAGAGAGCGAATGATCGGATATTCCTTAACCTGGAAAATGATGATCTTGCCCCCGCGTGGACCGTCTTCGAGAAAGAGCTTCGTTGCCAGCGGGTCGAATAAACCCATCTGCAAGATAGCTTGCAAATCTCGCTGGGCCAGACTTTGATCGAAGCGATCCTGTTGTTTGCTCTGCACGTAATAGAGGATTGATTCTCTCGGGATACGGCGGTTGCCGCGGATTTCTACGTCCTCAATGAATGTTTCCTGTCCGGCCTGAGCTTGCTGTGCTTCTACCGGACTCGCAGAGATAAGCAAAACAAAAATAAAGATTATCGCGCTCTCCAGGAGGGTAATGCGCTTTGTCATGAAACTTCTCCCACTGAACAGTGTTGATCGTTTATGAAGTTCAAGCCGCGCACATACCACCCTGCGCGGCTTTAGACGATTCGGCAAGGAGATGCCGAAAAACAACTCAGTTCATGAACGACCCACATTGCCAAGATTGCAGTGCTATTTTTAAGACCGTGTATTATACGAAAATTACCGCCAGGACGCCAACCACACCAAAAAAACACCTGAAGTTCTGCCCATCCCACCTCTCCTTACGGCGCATTCCACACACACACGATATCCCTGCCGCAGGTTTTTCTCGATCAGGAGCTGACAGATTGTAAACAGGGGGAAATAGTTTGGGCACGATTCAGTATAAATCAGTACAAATCAGGATGGGGTCACCAGAAGTAATAATAACATTAGATCAAGATCTAAGGAATGCTCTCCACTTCCCATTTTCCATAAATCATTTTCCATAAATCATTTTCCATAAATCATTTTCCATATATCATTTGTCATTTTTCATTTGTCATTGAAGAAACGCGGCTTCTTCAATGACAAATGAAAAATGACAAATGATATATGGAAAATGATTTATGGAAAATGGGCCTGCTCTCTGCACGATGTCTCTAACCAATCAATACTTCTTCATCGTCCTCTTTAAGCTCTCCGGCTAGTTCTTCAGCGATTATCGCTCGATAATTTAAGCCGGGGCCATCAAGGAAAATCTCAACCAGCGGGGCCTTTCCAATCCGTCCCTGGATGAGAGCCTCCGACAAAGGATCCTCAACGTACTTTTGCAGCGCACGGCGCAGAGGCCTTGCGCCATAGCTGCGGTCGGTGCATGTCTGGTCGACAATCCATTGTTTGGCTTCCCCGGTCATCCGAATTTCAAGGTGACGACGGCGCAGCGTCTCATTGAGTTGGTTAATGAGCAGTCCGACAATCCGCAACAGGTCTTCGTCAGTCAGCGAATCGAAGACAATAATTTGATCAAGGCGGTTAATGAATTCAGGGTTGAATGTTTCGCGGACCGCTGCCAATACCCGATCTTCGGTCTTGGCGAGACCGTCATCACGCGAGGATTGAAATCCCAAATGACCGCCTTTCTGAATGAAGCGCGCGCCGATGTTCGAGGTCATGATGATGATCACGTTCTTGAAATCAACCGTGTTGCCCAGAGCATCGGTCAGAATGCCGTCTTCAAAAACCTGAAGCAGGATGTTGAAGATATCGGGATGCGCCTTTTCAATCTCGTCAAGCAGCAACACCGAGTATGGATTGCGGCGAATGCGCTCGGTGAGGTGCCCTCCCTCTTCGTGGCCGACGTAACCTGGCGGTGAGCCGATCAGCTTCGAGACCGAATGTTTCTCCATAAACTCTGACATATCGAAGCGGATCATCGCGCGCTCGGTGCCGAAGAGAAAATCAGCCAGTGATCGCGCGACTTCGGTTTTGCCAACGCCGGTCGGGCCCAGGAAGAGGAATGAACCGACAGGGCGTGCCGGATTTTTGAGCCCGGCGCGTGAACGGCGAATCGCACGAGCCAGTGCCGAGATCGCCAAGACCTGGCTGATGATTCGCTTGTGGAGCTCGTCTTCAATCCGGAGCAGCTTGGCCATCTCTTCTTCCTGCAGAGATGAGACGGGAATGCCGGTCCACCGCGCAATGACATCATCAATATCCTGCTTGACGACGAGCGCGGCGACATTCTCGAAATCGGGCGGCTCGTAATACTGCGCTGGACGGCGGGAACTGGAGTAACCTCGTTCGCGGTAATCCCGCGAATCGCGGAATTCACGATGCCAGCGTGGCGGGGGCGGCACATAACCGCTTTCACGCTGCACTCGCAGCTTCACGCGCGCGCCCGCCTCGTCAATGATGTCAATCGCTTTGTCGGGCAGGAAACGGTCCGGCAGATAACGGTTCGATTGATAAACGGCCGCTTCAATCGCTTCGTCGGCATAGCGCACATTGTGGTACGACTCGTAACGGTCCTTGATGCCTTCAAGGATCCCAATCGTTTCGACCTCATTTGGCGCCGGGACTTTGACGGCCTGAAAACGGCGTTCGAGCGAGCGATCCTTTTCAATCGATTTGCGGTATTCGGCCGGGGTCGTCGCGCCGATACATTGAATTTCACCGCGCGACAGTGCGGGTTTGAGAATATTAGCTGCGTCCAGACTGCCTTCAGCCGATCCGGCGCCGACCAGCGTATGCAACTCGTCAATGAAGACGATATACTGCGGGTTTTCCATCAACTCGCGCATAATCGTCTTCATCCTCTCTTCGAACTGCCCGCGGTACTTGGTGCCGGCGACGATCAAGCTCAGATCGAGCGCCAGGATGCGCTTGTCAATGAGGAATGACGGCACGTCACCATTGACGATCCTTTGGGCCAATCCCTCGACGATGGCTGTTTTGCCGACGCCGGGTTCGCCGATCAGGACGGGATTGTTCTTCGTGCGACGACAGAGAATTTGAATGACGCGATCGATCTCGTTCTCACGGCCCACCAGCGGATCGAGTCTTCCTTCGAGGGCAGATTCAGTCAGATCACGACTGAACTCAAAGAGATGCGGTGTCTCTTTGCGCGCGCTCGCGTTGCGTTCCATATTGGCCTGCCGCATGAGGTCCTGACGGATGTCCGAAAGTCGAAGACCGCGCTCGTAAAGAATCTCCGCCGCGACCGAGCTCTCTTCGCGCAGCAGTCCGAGCAGCAGATGCTCAGTCCCGATGTGCCTGGTGCCCAACTTCTCAGATTCCTCAGCCGCAAAGGCCAGCACGCGCTTGGCCTCGCTCGAGAGTGGGAGATCGATGTTGGTCGAGATCCGCTCGCGCAGGATCGTTCGTTCTTCGATCTCTTTGCGGATTGATTCGATGTTGGCGTGAGAGCGGTGAAAAAAACGAGTGGTGAGATTTTTATCTTCGCGGATCAGGCCCAGCAGTATATGCTCGGCCTCGATTTGCGACGCGCCAAACTGGCTTGCCTCGTAGCGGGCGAAGAATATGACGCGGCGCGCTTTCTCGGTATATCGTTCGAACATCCGAATTCAACTTCAAAGTTAAAAGTTAAAAATTAAGAGTTAAAAGTTAAAAGTATCGTGTCATCCAGTCTGTAGTTTAGCTCGAAAGCAGAAACTTTCAACTCTCAACTCTCAACTTTCAACTCACTCAATGCTCCATTTTCCAGACGCAGCACGCGATTGCAAGTCCCAGCCAACCGTTCGTTGTGGGTGGCGATAATAACAGTCAATTGCTCTTCCGCCTGCAATTGCCGGATGAGCGTCTGAACCTCAACACCTGTGCGCTGATCCAGGTTGCCTGTCGGTTCGTCTGCGAGCAGTAAAACCGGCGAACAAACAAGCGCTCTCGCCAGCGCCACTCGTTGTCGTTCCCCACCGGATAGTTCGCCGGGGCGATGGTCGAAACGCGCACCCAGTCCGACGCGATTTAAAAGATCAGAGGCGCGGGTCAGTGCCGCATGTTTGGTCGCTCCGCTGATCAGCTGCGGCATCATTACATTTTCAAGTGCAGAGAACTCCGGTAACAAATGATGAAATTGGAAAACGAATCCAACTCTCCGATTACGAAAGCGCGCCAAGTCTAGCTCAGCGGATTTTGCGATGTCAAACTCACCGATTTTTACGTTTCCTGACGTAGGTCGATCGAGTCCTCCAAGTAAGTGCAAAAGCGTTGATTTACCCGCTCCCGAGGCTCCAACGATCGCGATCATCTCGCCGCACGCGACTTCGAGGTTTAGATTTCTGAAGACAATCACGTCTTCCGCTCGGCCGGAATAAATTTTGGTGAGGTCGATGGCACGCAGCAGAATCTTGTTTTCAGGGTGATTTGAATTCACGATA
>JAKEHZ010000069.1 GCA_022614735.1 Acidobacteriota bacterium
ATCCCGAACGTGCTACGAAGAATCAACAACTTACAAACTATCGTGCCCCTGTAAGTTGTTGATTCTTCGTTGCCTGATTTACTTCTCCGACAAGCTGCTAGTGCTGGTTGATGAGGCGCACCACAGCCCCGCGAAAATCTGGAATGCGCTGCTGGCAGCATTACCTCATGCCAGAGTTGTGAAGTTCACCGCAACTCCGTTCCGCCGTGACTGGCGTGAAATTAAAGGGAAACCCGTTTACGTCTATCCGGTCAGCCGAGCGTATGAAGACAAAATCTTTGGCAGGATTGAATACTATCCGGTCGAAGAAGGCGCCGAGGCAGAAAATGACATCAGGATCGCGGTGGCCGCGGAAAACGCTTTCAAAGAAGATCGCGCACAGAGGTTTGATCATCTGCTGATGGTGCGAACCGATTCAAAAAAGCGCGCCAGAGAACTGAAGAAAATCTATCAACAACATACCGGTCTGCGCCTTGAACTCGTGACGAGCGATTATTCTTATGGCCGAATCAAAAAGATAATAGAGCAATTACGCGCATTGGGACTGGACGGTATTATCTGTGTTGACATGCTAGGTGAGGGCTTTGATTTGCCCCAGTTGAAAATCGCCGCGATTCACGCCCCACATAAGAGCCTTGCCATCACATTGCAATTCATCGGCAGATTCGCCCGGACAAATGCTCCCAATCTCGGCACGGCGAAATTTCTGGCGATCCCTTCTTCGGTCGAAGGGGAAATAGGTCGGCTCTATGCCGAAGGCGCAGTCTGGCAGAACATGGTGATTGATCTCAGTCAGGGGCGGATCGAAGAAGAGATTGAAGCGCGTGAAATGATGGAAAGTTGTGATCCGCCAGTGGTCACCGAATCGGAGGTTGCCGATCTTTCCCTACACGCGCTTTGGCCATACAGTCACGTCAAGATTTTTCAGGTCGGTCAGGACGCAGATGTTGATCTGGAGTTGGAATTACCCGACTGGCTGCCAGTGATCTATCGGCGGAACAATGCGCAGGTCCCTTTCACGGTTTTTATCATTCGCAACCAAACAAAACCGCGCTGGACTGATCTTGAACAATTCACCGGATCGGACTATCACCTTTTCGTGGTTTATTTTGATCATCAATCACGCCTTCTGTTCATCAATTCTTCGATTCGTCATGAGCAGACATATCAAGATATCGCGGCATATTTGGTCAGAGGCGCCGTTCCGCATGCTTTGCCCCTCAATCGCATCAATAAGGTGCTGATAGGGTTGGAAAACTTCGACTTCTTCAACATCGGCATGCGAAATCGGATGATGAAGAGTAATACCGAATCGTACCGCACGCTTGCCGGCTCACGCGCGCAGAAGGCTGTCAATCCGAGCGACGGTCGCTTGTACAATCGGGGACACATTTTCGGACGGGCCAGAGAGGGCGAGAAGCCCGTGACCATTGGCTACAGCAGCTTGTCAAAAGTCTGGAGCAACAACAATACGCGCATCCCTGAGTTGATCCGCTGGTGCAGGAACTTGGCGGAACGCATCGTCAGTGAGCAGGAAGTCCTGACCCATTCTGGTCTGGATTGGCTCTCAGTCGGAGAAACAGTAACTACGATTCCAAGAGGGGTGATCGGCGCCGAATGGGACCTGGACGCGTTCAAAAATCCGCTGACTGTCTCTTATCGCAAAGCAGACGGACTCGAAGTAAAAAGGCAGTTGCTCGATTTGGATTTGGAAGTTGACCAGCAACATTCGGATCAAAGCAGGATTCGCGTCCGTCTCGTCGGTGAAGATTTGATCTGGGAGGCTGATTTTTCACTGAAAACCAACTCTTACTTCAGGTTCGTTGCCACGACAGCGACAGGTGACGTGACAGTTCATCGTGGAAATGGGTCCATGAGCCTTATAGATTATTTCAACGGCAGGCCATTGAGTTTTTATTTCGCCGACTTCTCGAGGTTGCAGCAAAACAATCTCTTCAAATCTACGGCGGGCGAGCAGGAAGTTTTCGATGCCTCTTCACAGATCTTGCCAATTGACTGGGAAGGTTCAGGGGTGGACATCACGGTCGAGGTTGGCCAGTGCGCTAACGGCAAAGTCTCGATACAGGATCACATGAAAAGAGAGTTGGTCAATACGGGGGCGCAGATAGTGTATTACGATCACGGTTCCGGCGAGATCGCCGATTTCGTAACCTTCACAATGTCAGAGAGAGAGCTTCTTATTCAACTCTATCATTGTAAAGGCGCAGGCGGGCAGCAAGCGGGCAAACGGGCCGAAGATTTGTATGAGGTCTGCAGTCAGGTCATCAAATCGCTGATTTGGATTCATGACAATGAAAGCCTGCGTCAGAAAATTGAAAGGCGATGCAGAACTCATCAGGGATCGGAGTTTCTCAAAGGGGATAAAGAGCTGTTGAAAGAATTCACCCTGCGGGCCAGAACATTGCAAACACGCTATGAAATAGTGATCGTACAGCCGGGCGTTTCACAATCGTCCCTTCCGGAGAAGATGAGCCATCTGCTGGCGGCGGCGAATGACTACATCATTCGGGGACAATGTAGTCCTCTCATAGTGTGGGCTTCGGCATGAAGAAAGGAACACTTGCGTGGGTGATTCCGTTGGTGGAGAAAAGCCTCGACTTCTCGACGCCGGAGCGAAACGGATTCTGCCGCCGATGGTTAGCGTGCGTGACATCATCGAACACTGCGGATGGTTCCAAAACCGAGATTGGTGCCGCGGCCATCGTCGCCCAAACCAGCGGCTTCACATTGCAAGACCTCATCAAATCCCGTCCCGAAGTTAGCCGGACTTGATATGTAAAGCGATAGGCAGGTTTCAAGGAGCGGGCAAACTCGAATGGCAGGGCTGCGGCCCCGGAGCGGCCTGGCGAAAAAAGGAATTCGCCGAAGAGAGGGAAACAATAAAGGAAAGATCAAAAGGAGATTTGTTTCTTATGGCGAGCGACGATCAACTCACTTTGTTCGATCTGATTGGCCGGAGTTGGGCTGACGATGAAGCGCAAGCGGTCGTCTCTGACTACGACGGCCTGAAAGCGATAAGGTTGGACACAGGCGGCATTTACGATTTCCGGGGCAGCGGGGTCAAATTCTTCGCCGGCAAAACCGACGATGGAAATGAGATCGGTGAGATTTACATATATGATCCTGAACACAGGGTTTATGAACACCAGCGACTGGCGAAAATGCCGTGTGATTTGCGGATAGGGCAAACTCAGGAGCGAACGCGCGCGTTGCTGGGCGAGCCTTACGATGCGCACATTGGCCACACATACCCGCCACCCAGGATACCTGGCGTGATCTGCGCGTTGCCGCGACGCGAGAGCGGCTGGGACTGCTACCACTCATCACAACTAATCGAACGATTGAAGATTCATCCGCTGAAGCCTTTTCTTTTGACTATTGAGTATCCGTTGGGATGGGGCGGCTTAAAGCAGATTCGAGATGCGGAAGAGAAGATTTTGTTGATCGTCCCTGAACATCAGCGTGTGGGGAAAATGGTTTTGAGGCTATGGGAGAGCGCTTTGCCGAATCGCTGCGGCCTTCGCTCTGTAGACGCGATTCTCGAACGCGACGCTCGGCGTAGGTCAATCATTGAAGGTTGGGATATGTGAAGCGCTACAGGCGCTGGTGTTAACCGCGCGGCTTCGACGACGAGGAACGATCATAGGAAGCCGGCCAATGCTTAGGAAGATAATCTTTTCACTGATGATCGTAACGCTAAGGCAAATTCCTGATCCATCTGTTTATTGCCCGCTCCCAATATTCGAGGTATCCTTACAGCAGATGGCAAAAGACGATCTGATCCGTCCAAAATTGAAGAGGTAAAGACTATGCGCGCAACGATCACCATTCCCGCCGAGCTTGAACAGCGAATCGCCGGACGCGCCGCGGCACAAGGCAAGCAGTTCGAGCAAATGGCGGTTGAAATGTTGGAAATGACATTGGATCAACTGGAAGAATACGAAGCCACCGAGACGAGCCTTGAACAAGTTCGCGCTGGCAAGACGAAACCGATGAGAGAGTTTCTTGAAGAGCTTCGGCAAGAGTTCGGATTTCCGATAAGAAGCGATGGCCTACAAAGTTGAGATCACTGAAAAAGTTCAGGAAGAAGCGCATGAGGCCATCCGTTTCATCATCGAAGATGGAACCGTCTACGTGATTCGCATAACAGGACTTACGCAGCCCGTGCGAAAGCCCATTAGCTCTTTGAATTTGCGATAAGAAAAGGAAAACTCCTTGTCCTAACAAGACAAACACCTTGCGCG
>JAKEHZ010000070.1 GCA_022614735.1 Acidobacteriota bacterium
AAAAATTGAAATTAAAGTTAGCAAAACTTACGCTATCTTCGCTCTTCATCGCCGGCGCCCTGTTTTGCTGGTACAACGGAGATCGAAGACTGTCAGTCTCCGCGCAAACAACAAGCGGTCCCACAAGCTCTGGCCCAATTGCTATCACCCCCGACAATAATTTCGTCTGGGAGGTCAATCCTGACAACGATACGGTGTCTGTCTTTAATGTTCAAAACGATGCCAACCAAAAAGTCGGGGAGATCCGGGTCGGCGATGAACCGAACGGTGTAGCAATTCATCCCAACGGCCAGACCGCTTACGTCACCAATACTGTCAGCGGCACGGTCTCCGTTATCAATACCGCAAGCCAGCAGGTTACCAGAACGATTCTGGTGGGCACTGAGCCTTACGGCCTGGCGTTGACCCCGAACGGCACAAAGTTGTACGTCTCGAATGCGCGCTCAAACGATATTTCGGTGATCAATACGGCAACCAATCTTGTCCTGAATACGGTCACGGATGTGGGTCTGGAGCCGCGCGGTATCGCAATAACGAGCGATGGTGATGTAGATGATACTGACGAGAAGATCTATGTCACACAGTTCAACGCGGTAGATCGTCCAAACGCGATCATCGGCGCTGACGATTACAAAGAAGGGCGAGTGACCGTTCTCTCGTCTCTCAACGATAATGTCATCGAACAGATTGTGCTCGTCCCGATGCCGGAGACCGGATTCTTTTCCAACGGCTCAGCATTAAAACGCATACCGGCGACCAACCCGGCGACTTTCACGGTACCGACCGGCGCTTTCCCGAACTCGCTCAATTCCATCGCGATCAAGGGCAATCGCGCTTACCTGCCCAACAACGCCGCCTCGCCCGACGGCCCACAGCGCTTTAACGTCAACGTTCAGGGTTTCTTGAACGTGATTGATACGGTTGCCGATGTCGAGGCGCAAGTTGGCGGTCAACTTCAAACAATCAACATGAACCGCGGCATCAACCTCGAGCCTCCGAGCGCGAAGAAACTCTTCATGGCGATGCCGTGGCACATCGCCTTCGAGCCGAACAGCAATGTGGGCTGGATGGTATCGATGGGCTCAAACATTCTCGTCAAAGTCGTGCTCGATGCAAACGGCACGCCGACGATCAATGCGCCGAAGCAGGCTGGCGACCCGGGCAGCATTGTCCGCATTGAACTGGGCCAGAAGCCCATTGGGATCTGCATCAACTCGACCGGTACGCGTGGCTATGTGGCAAACGAAGTTTCGCGCGACATGACGGTGGTCAATTTGGACACTGAGCAGGTCCTCGCCACAGTGAGCAGCGCCGCATTGCCGCAACCCGGCACGCCCGAAGCAACGATTCAGTATGGGAAGGGCATTTTCTTCACATCGGCTAAAGTCAATCTGCCGACTCTGGGGCCGGTCATTCCGCCTGGCCGTGTGTCGGCCGAAGGCTGGAGCGGCTGCGTGTCGTGCCACGCTTTCGGTACCACCGATCAGGTGGTCTGGATTTTCGGCTCAGGGCCCCGTCGCAGCGTGCCCCTCAATGGCTCGTTCAACCCTCACAATAAGAACGATCAGAAGATACTGAACTATTCGGCGATCTTCGACGAGTTTCAGGACTTCGAAAACAATATGCGCAACAATCAGGGAGGTCTCGGCCTGATCACGCTCAACGGTCTGCCCGATGGCCCACAGGATCCGGCTCTGAACGCCTTCAATCCTGCTAATACCGGACGCAGTGTCCAGCTCGACGCGCTCAATGAATTCGCCAGGCATGGCATTCGCTCGCCGATCTCGCCGCTGCGCAGGGCCGGGTTTAGGGAAAGAATTGAGATCGAGGCTGGACGGGTGATCTTCGCGGTAGCTGGATGTGTATCGTGCCATGGCGGTGGCGGATGGTCAGTTGCTCGACGCGATTATACTCCGCCTCCGGCAGCCGGCGACACCATCATTGATCAACAGCTCATTCGCAAGCTTACCCAGGTTGGCACATTCAACCCGGCCAACGTCAATGAGATTCGCGATAATGGGAACGCGCCACGCGGCGCCCTTGGTTTCGCTCCACCCTCATTGCTCGGCGCGTGGGCGTTGGGTCCATTGCTCCATAATGGCTCGGCGCTAACGCTCGATGATATCCTCGACAACATTACGCATCGTCGCGCCGGCAAGCCAATAGGAGTCCCGGACGTGCTCAACAATGAGAATAACCGTAGACTTCTGGTCAAATTCCTGAACTCTATTGATGATGCGACTCGGCCATTCAATAACTTCACGCCTGGAACCGATGGAGGCATCTGGTCAGACTCTGAAGTTAAACAATGATGCGGTGTCAGGGGTAGGCAGGCACCTGGTGAGGCCGCCTGCTGAGACGCGAAAGCCGGACTATTTACCGCGCAGAAAAGTCCGGCTTTCGCTGATAACCGAGAAGCCGAAACTAGCTAAACAGGTTCAACACAAAGGGTCAAAGGGTCAAAGGGTCAAAGGGAGATAAATGCTAGATTTTTTCTTCTTTGACCCTTTGACCCTTTGACCCTTTGACCCTTGGTGTTGAACCTGTTTAGCTAGTTTCGGCTTCCTTCGTTTTCTCCTACCTCTCCTCATTCGGTTGCTGCGCACGCTCCAGAGTTTTCAGACGCGCGCGCTCAAATTCATCACCATTGTTCCACTGAGGTGATTCGTTGGTATTTGCCACACGCACACCTATCCAGAAAGCCAGCCGCGCCTGTTGCACCATACCGCTGAAATTCCAGTTCGGGCTGTATTCATCAGACGGTTGGTGGTAGCGATGATCGCGATAGTCGAGAATCTGCTCTTCAGTCCATTTGTCGGAATGGCCTACGAACTTCGTCCCCGGTTCAAAGTTGACTGCCGGTATACCAGCCTTCGCGAACGGGAAATGATCAGAGCGGTAAAAATATCCCTGCTCGGGATGGGCGTCGGGAGAGATTGTCAGGTTGTTCTCTTTCGCGACCTCTTCGATGATTTTGCCGAGCGTCGATCGACCGGCGCCGAGCGGAGTGATGTCTGTCGTTTGCCCGAGCACGTTCATGGAATCGAGGTTGATATTTGCCACAGTCTGTGAGATCGGAACGAGCGGATTGCGTACGTAGTATTCTGCGCCGAGCAATCCCTGCTCTTCAGCTGTCGTGGCAATAAACAAAATTGAACGCCTTGGTTTGATGCTGAGCATTGTGTAGGCTTTGGCAATGGCCAGAACGCCCGCAATGCCCGTGGCATTGTCAACCGCGCCATTGTAGATATTGTCCCCAGGTTGATCGGGCCTGATACCAAGGTGATCCCAATGCGCAGAGTAAACGACATATTCGTTCTTCAGCGTCGGATCGATGCCGCGATAGATTCCGACAACGTTAGGCGAAGTTAAACGCTGAACCTGAGACCGGAGCATCGTGTCAATTTTCGCGTTCAGGGTAACCGGACGGAAATCTCGCGTCGTAGCTGATTGGCGCAGTTGATCAAAGTTCTGGCCGCCCATCTGCACGATCTTGCGCGCGGCCTCTTCGGTCACCCAGGATTTCATTTTCAATGTCGGAGTTTTGCTCTCAGGCAGCAGACCAAATCTCTCACCACCCCAGGAATTGCGGACAACACTCCAGCCATAACCGGCGGATTCCTTCGTATGAATCAGAATGACACCGGCAGCGCCGCGACGCGCAGCCTCTTCATACTTATAGGTCCAGCGGCCGTAGTAGGTCAGCGCTCGCCCGCCGAACAAATTCGGCTCAGCAGCCGTCGCGGGCGGATCGTTGACCAAAATCATCAAGACCTTGCCCCGGACGTCGAGACCTTTGTAATCGTCCCACCTATTTTCCGGTGAGAGAATGCCATAACCAGCAAAGACGATGTCGCCGTTGATTGGAATTTCGGTCTGCTCCAGTTCTGTGCCCCCAACAAAATCATCGCCAAATTTGAATTCGGCGTTGCTTTGAGATCCCACTGGAACGCTTTTGACGACGAGTTTATTTGACGGATCAGGCCTTGTTCCGATCATCTGCACCTGCTGGAAGAAGGCACGATCGGGGGTTGCGGGCTCGAGTCCGAGTGCTTCAAATTGCGCGGCTATATATTTGGCTGCGAGCATTCCGCCCCGCGCTCCCGGGCCTCGCCCCTCGAGCAGATCATCGGATAAAAATTTGACGTGAGCGCGAAGTATGCTCTCATCGATCTTTGTGCTCGCCAGGTCAGAGTCATTCGATTCATTCAACAGAGCGCGGTTCTCCGACATAACTTTGTCGAAGGATTGACGTGAAGCGGCAGCGGAGCTTCTGCTGCGACGCCCCCTGGCGCGGGCGCTTTTGCTTCTCCCTTTGCTGCGACTCCTGGCGGTGCGTTTTTTCTGGCTCTTCGTCGTACTTGCCGAGCGGCCAGGGCGTTTCGTCTGTGCTTCTATTTCTACCCACCCAATCGGCCAAACTAGACCTAGAGATAGTAAAAAAAATATCAGACGATTGAGGCAACGATGATTTTTCATAAAACTCCAAAAAAACAAAAAATAGTTCCAGCCTTGGGACAATTTATAAATTCCAGTGATTAAATCGCTGAATGAATTGCTGATACATCCTTTGACCGGTGTGCGCGAGAAGCCCGGCAACTCCTCGCGGCAAAAAATGCTTCTCATGGTCTACCTGAGTGAAGCGATAAAATCAAGTCTCCGACTACGACGTAATGTCTCAGTAAATGACGGCAGTTCACCACGTATTGACACGGATGCGACGGATTTTTACGGATTTAATCAGCGTTCATCCGTCGCATCCGTGTCAATCCGTGGTGATTTGCCGTCATTTACTGAGGCATTACATTACGACAGGGCTCATACAAAATAGGCAGATCCCGCATTGGGGGATGAGATCGCTTAAGGTTTTGATTGAGTTACGCTAATATATCCGTCCAGGAGAAGACAGCATAATTATACTTATTTGTCAGTTTTGAAAAGGGAGGATAGCCCGATGAATGCTCCGACGGGCTGGAAACGTATCTTCGGCCGTCCATACTGGCGAGAACAAATCACTCTACAGCAGGATGCCGTAGCTCACCACCAGGCGGAGAGCAGCGAAGCCCAGCCGACATCAGACACGCTCGCGGAGAGCGAAAAGCGCTTCAGTCTAGCCTTTGAACACGCTCCCATCGCAATAGCCTTCGCTGGACCGAATTTCCGTTTTCTCAAGGCAAACGCCACGCTCCGTCGCGCGTTCGACTACACTGAGGAAGAACTCCAATCGCTTACTTTCGTTGATCTCACTCACCCGGAAGACGTCGAGAAAGGGGAGGAATTGTCACTCCAACTCGCAAGGGGCGAGATACCGAGCTTCAAGCTTAAGAAGCGCTACCGCACTAAGAGCGGCGAAACCTTTTGGGGCGAAATTACTGTTACCAAGGTCCACGACTCGGACGGAGCATTTCTCTATTCTCTGGTGATGCTCGAGAACATTACCGATCGCAAACACAGCGAAGAGGCATTGCGCCAAACCCAAAACCGCTTCCGCATCCTGGTCGACACGGCTCCGGTCATGATCTGGATGGCTGGTACGGACCAGCTCTTCGATTTTTTCAATCAAAGCTGGCTCGATTTTACTGGCCGAAGGCTGGAGCAGGAGTTGGGGCTGGGCTGGTTTGAGGGTATCCATCCTGACGATGTCGCGCGTTGCCGGACGATCTATTTCGCAGCGTTTTATGAGAAAAATGATTTCGAGATGGAATACCGGCTGCGGCGTTTTAACGGAGAGTATCGCTGGGTGTTGAACACGGGCATCCCGCGCTTCACGCTCAGCGGCAGATTCACTGGCTATATGGGCTCGTGCCTCGACATCACCGAGCGCAAGCGGGCCGAAGAAGCGCTTAGAGAAAGCGAGGCGCGGTTGCACACGTTGGGGGACAATCTACCCAACGGCGCGATCTACCAGATCGTGCGGGAACCGGACGGAAAAATCTATTTTTCATATATGAGCGCGGGCATCAGCCAGTTGGCCGGAGTAACGGCCGATGAGGTAATGAAGGACTACCGCGTTTACGACCATATGATTTTGGAGGAGGATCGGCCGCGCATGCGGGCGGCGAGCAAAGAATCGATGCGCTCGCTGTCAATCTTCGACGTCGAAGCACGTCTGCTCACCAGTCAAGGCCAGGTGAAGTGGATACACTTGAGGTCGACTCCGCGCCATTTGCCGAACGGAGGGACGTTGTGGGACGGGGTAATGTTAGACGTGACCAACACCAGGCGGGACCTGGAAGCCCTCCTGAAAACCGTCGGCGTCATCGTCTGGGAAGGGGAAGAAGACCTCACTGCGAAATCCTTTCGCTTCACATTTGTCAGCCAGCAAGCAGAGCGGTTGCTTGGTTATCCCATCAAGGACTGGATGGGACAACCGACCTTCTGGTTGGATCACCTACATCCGGAGGACCGGCTGAGGACCCTGGCAGAGCGCTGCCAGGCCATTGCCGAGAAGAGAGATTACGAGCTGGAGTATCGGATGATCACCAAAGACGGACGGACTGTATGGTTGCGGGGGATCGTCAAGGTTATAGTTGTCAATGATCATTTCCTCAAACTTCGTGGCATCACGGTGGATATTACCGAGCGTAAGCTGATGGAAGATGCGCTACACCAGGGCGAAACAAGCCTTCGGATGCTGTTGGAAACTACCGACGCTTTGCCCTGGCAGGCAGACGCCCAGACCTGGCAGATGACCTATGTCGGCCCTCGCGCGGCAAAGCTGCTCGGCTATCCACGGGAACAATGGTATGAGGAAGACTTTTGGGTCAACCATCTTCACCCGAATGACCGGGAGCGTGCAGTCGAGTTTTGTCTGCAATCGAGCGCAAACCTTCAGAATTTTGAATTCGAATACCGAATGGTCTCCGCGGAAGGAAAAAGCGTGTGTATTCTCGACGTTGTTAATGTCGAGCGTGAAAATGGCAAGCCCAGGCTGCTCCGCGGATTTATGATCGATGTCACCGATCGCAGGCATTCAGAAGAGGCGCTGCGGAGAAGCCATACGCAGATTCGGGATCTCGCGGGCAAACTGATCTTCGCGCAGGAAGAAGAACGCAAACGGATCTCACGGGAGTTGCACGATGACGTGAATCAGCAACTCGCGGCCCTGGTCATGGCCGTGAGTAACATCCAGCGCCGGCTCCCCGACCCAGAAGGCTCCGTCAGCAACCAGTTAACAAACCTGCAAAACAGGATCGTCAAGCTATCGGATGATGTACGCCTGTTGTCCCACGAACTTCACCCCGCCGTCCTGGAGCATGTCGGATTGGTAGCGGCCTTGAAATCCTATTGCCCCGAATTCAGTCGCCGCGAAGAGATCGAGATCAAGCTCACAATTGATAACTGCGGCGAAACCATCCCGCCGAACGTAGCCTTGTGCCTGTACCGTATGACACAGGAGTCGCTGCAGAACATCGCCAGGCATTCCGGCGCGCGCGAAGCTAGTATAAGGCTCGCCAACCATAACGGGGACATCCATCTAACCATCGCCGATAAGGGTACCGGCTTCGATCTCGAGCAGGCGAAGCGAAAAGGCAGCCTGGGGCTTGTCAGTATCGAAGAACGGGTCCGTCTGCTGGGCGGCAGCCTCCGGATCAAAACCCAACTTGGCCTCGGCACAGAGCTGCAAGCGCAGATCCCTTTGCGAAGGAGCGAGTGAGGAAAAGCAAAAGGAAGAAAATCAAAAGGCAAAAGGCAAAAATAAAGATGAAAGTTCTCAGCTCCCTTTATGTCTGAATTTTCCTGGCGCACGCGGCGCGACTCGCTCGAAAAATTTTCAGAAGAGACCTTCGATATCTTGATTATCGGCGGTGGAATCACCGGAGCGGGGATTGCACTTGACGCGTCGGCGCGCGGTTTACGTGTGGCACTGGTTGAAAAGCGAGATTTCGCTTCAGGCACGTCGAGCCGCTCAACCAAGTTGATTCACGGCGGATTGCGATACCTCGAACATTTCGACTTCGCGCTCGTTCGTGAAGGACTGCGCGAACGCGCGATCCTCTTGCAGATCGCGCCGCAGCTGGTAAAGCCTTTCCCTTTCGTCATTCCAATCTACCGGAACGCTCGACGTAACTACGATCATCCGCTGAAGATGCGCGCCGGGCTTTTACTTTATGACCTGCTCGCCGGACGTTATAGCTTCGGCAGTCATCGGCGCCTGTCGTATGATCAAGTGTTGAAGCTGGCGCCGCACCTCGACACACAGGGACTGAAAGGCGCGTTTCTTTATTATGACGCGCTGACGGATGACTCGCGGCTCGTCATTGAAGTCATCAAAGCTGCATACGAACGCAGTGCATCCATTGCCAATTACACACGCGCCATCGGCTTCATCAAAGACGCTGAAGGTCAAGTTGCCGGCGCGCATCTGCGCGATGAACTGACTGGAAATGAGATCGCAGCGCGCTCGCGAGTTGTGATCAATGCCACCGGTGTGTGGATGAACGACATCATCGGCCTCGACAGACAGTCAGGAAAACAAATGTCGAAAAGTGTGCGGCCATCGAAGGGTATTCACCTGACCGTTTCTGCAGACCGCTTGCAAATTAGCTCCGCATGGCTAATCCCTTCGCTGAGGAGTCACAGGTTCTATTTCGTCGTTCCATGGGAGGGGCGAGTGAACATAGGCACGACGGATAATGATTATGCAGGAGATTTAGATTCGCCGCGCGCAGAAAAAGACGAAGTCGGCGAAATCCTCGGCGCGATCAATTCCTATTTTCCGAGCGCGGAGCTCGAACCATCGGATGTGATCTCGAGCTGGGCCGGATTGCGGCCGCTCATCAGCGAATCGAACGCCAAAAAAACAACCGACGTTTCGCGCAAAGAAGAGTTATATGAGTCAACTCATGGGTTGATTTCGATCTCAGGGGGTAAACTAACCACTTACCGGCTCATGGCCGAACGGGCCGTTGATTTAGCTGCGCGAAGGCTGAGCAAACGATTTGGCATCGTGTCCGGCGATGTAGATACGAACAATATCGCCCTCAGTGGCAGCTTGATGACTCGGGAACAACTAGGGAAGGTCGCGCAAAGGCTCGTCGAGAATGAAAAGCTGACCACCGAAACGGCCGATCATCTGGTTTACGCCTATGGTTCAAACTACCAGCAATTGATCGAATTCATGCACAAGGATGAGCAGTTGCGAGAGCCACTGGTCGAAGGGCTGCCGCATCTTCGCGCTGAAGTTGTACACGCGGCGCGAAGCGAAATGGCTCTGACTCTCGCCGATGTGCTTGCGCGTCGCACTCGCCTGGCGATGCTGGCCGGCGATGGCTCGTTGAGATGCGCTCCTGTTGCAGCGGATTTGATGGGTAGAGAATTGGGTTGGAGCGACGATGAAGTGAAAAGGCAGATCGCGCAGTTCACCACGGAGTACGAACGAGAATACGTCACAGAAGAGAAAACGGAACAAACGGAAATAACGGAACAAACGGAAAAATCCTAGAGAATTTCCGTTTGTTCCGTTATTTCTGTTTGTTCCGTTTTCTCTCCTTCGTTTGTTTCGTATTCCCTCTTCGTCTATTCAGATTTCACTTCCGGTTTGTACAAGATAAAGATCGGATCATCGTTAACCCACATCGCTTTCAACCAGGGCGGCGCATGTTTCGGATCGCCGAGCGATGCCAGATCCTTGCGCTCTTTCAATTCCCTTTTGCCGACTGCGATATAATCAACGTTACTGTTTTCGACCCACGCACGAAATTCCTCGATCGATTTCACAGGGGGAAAGAATACCCATTCGTTGCGACTCAAGTAGGGTAAGTGCGGTTTACGCGCGACTATGCGCAAGCGCGCGCTCTGCGGGTTAACGCTGTTGAGATAATTGCTCGCCTCAATCAGTTCTATCGGTTGAGAGTCAAGAAAGCGTCTCACGTCCTTGCGAGATTCAGCGAGCGACATCGACCACATGACAGCAACCAGCGCGACAGGAATGAAGGCGGTGACCGGTTGCCAGAACCATCGATGCGTGCGAACCAGCTCAGACAAACGCAACACCGCGTAAACCGCAAAACCCGAGTACAACACCAGGATAAAAAAGTAATACCTCGTTTCCCAATGGGTGAGAGCCATCATCAGCAGATAGAGCGTGCCGGCGATCAAGACGAGCAGCACCTTTTTTGATTTCTGTCCGATCAACGCGAGAGCCATGCCAAGCAGGGCAGACCAACCGACCGGCTCGTTGACCAGGTTATCCCTGATACTGAGACGAAGGCTCTCATAAAGATTGATCGGGTAGTGCGTGATGATGCGCTTCGGATCGTACCGAAGCACATCGCCAAATGAATGGAATTTTTCCTCAAGCACACGCGTGCCGTCTTGATTGGTCTTGCCCGCAACCAGGTCGGGATAGAACTCTGTGGCCAGGTTCAGGTAGTTGGTGTTGTAAAACGGTGAGCCCTGATGCTTGTAATTCGCATAGAGCCACGGCGAGGCCGCAATGAAAAACGCAGCGACCAGGATTACGGCTGAAACCCATCGCTCGCCCCATCTCTGCTCGAAGAGATTGAGCAGAACGATCCCGATCAAACAGACCGCGAGCAGGAAGACGCCGTTGTATCGGGTTAAGTAAGCAAGGCCGATGAGCGCGCCCGCCAACGCCATCCGCCGACGCACGGAAAGCGACTCGCTCATAAAAACAGTCAGCACCAGAAGACAAATCAGCAGAAAGAAAATATCTGTCGTCGCGTTGATCGCAAACTGCGGGAATTCGCCGCTGACGAGCACTATCAACTGTGCGCCTATGCCAACCCAGTAATCGAACAACCGCGCAAAGAGTTTGAACGTCAGGAACCCAACCAGGACTGCGCAAACGACTGAGAACCATTTGCCGATCGTAAACAGATCACCGCCAGTCATCCCGGCAATCAGAGACAAAAGCGCCGGATATCCGGGCCCTTGAAACGTGTTTCGGGGAAATTGTCCGGCAGCAATGCGCTCCGCGTCCGGCGCATAGAGGTGATAGAAATCAGTCTCGGTGGCGAAATTTCCAAAGGGGTGCTGCCTGGCGAGGTAAGCCAGGGTGAGGAAATGGGCGAGGCAGATCAATAAGGGAAGCCAACGTTTCATAAGGAAAAGGAGAAAATCAAAAGGCAAAAGGCAAAAATAAAGAAGAAAGTTCTCATGAAATCAATAATCAAAAGGTCGGAACTTCCTTCTTTATTTTTGCCTTTTGCCTTTTGATTTCTTCCTTTCACCTTTTGCCTTTCGATTTTCACAAATTTCTTTTTTTCATTTCATCCAGCATATACTCCGACGCCCGCCAGCTCAGCGCCATGATCATGAGCGTCGGATTCTTATGCGTTCCGGAAGTGAAGGATGCCGCGTCAACGACGAATAGGTTCTTGACATCCCATGTTTGGTTGAATTGGTTAAGCACCGATGTCTTCGAATCGCTGCCCATATGAACCGTGCCCATCTCGTGGATCGAATGACCCGGTTTGTCGGGTTCATTTGGCAATCGGATGTTAACTGCCTTCGCCGCGGAAAAGATCTCCTCGTAGGTCCGTCGAATGTACTTATACATTGCGTAGTCGTTCTCTTCCCACGGATGGTGAATCTTGATCACCGGAATGCCCCATTTATCTTTCACTGCTCGGTCAAGCTCGACGAACTTTTTCGGCGATGAAAGCATCTCGCCGTGCGAAGCCAGCACCACACGCGCGCCTGTCCATTTACGCACTTCGCGTTTATAGTCACTGCCGAAACCGGGTATGTTCTTCGGATCTCTGTCGGGCCGCATGCGGATGCGCGACGAAGGCTCGATCTGGAAGCCACGCACGAAGTCGCGTTTCTCGTTAGGCCGGAAGTAACCGAACCAGGGAATGACTATGTGCGAGCCGCCGATACCATCGCCTCCTTCGCGGTCTATCAAGAACAATTCGGGGAAGTAAGCCTGCGCGCCGACATCGAGATGCTCAATGAAGTTTTTGCCGATCATTCCGCTCGAGTTGGCGATATCCGACAGAAGCAGGAGGCGAGTGCTCTCCAGTGTTCCGCAAGCAACCACAACAACTCGCGCTTTGACGTCGCGGGTACTTCCTGTTGTCTTGTCAATATAAGCGACGCCGCTCGCCAGACCTTTCGCGTTGAGATTGATCCTGTGCGCCATCGCGTTTGTGATCAGTGTAAAAGTCTTCGGGTATTTCTTCAGCAGCGGCACGACCTGGCGAAACCCGGAGTTGTAGAACGAATGCGTCTCACATCCGTTGTCACAGTCATTGCAGTAATGGCATGGGGCATATCCATTATACGGCTTGGTCAACATCGCGCGGCGCACGCGAATGGAGCGCAGACCAAGCTTCTCTGCCGCATTTTTGATGGCAATATCGGAGCATTTGTAGGCGACGGGCGGGAGGAAGTTCTCACTGTCGGGCAGGTCGGGATGGTTCTCCTTTGCCCCGCAGACACCCATAAAAATCTCGGACTTGTCGTAGTATGGCGCGATGTCCTTGTAAGTTATCGGCCAATCCTTGCCGTGGCCGTCGCGCGAATATCCTCTGAAATCGTCTTCGTTGAACCGGTTCGCAAAACGCCCCCAGAACATCGTACGTCCGCCGACATTACGAGCGCGGAACCAGTCATATGGCATTTTTTCCGGAGTCGTATATGGTTCGTCCTTCGAACTGCCCTGGATCGAATATTTCTGTCTGAACTCTTCGCTCTTGTCGATCTGGTTCTTAATCCCGCGATACGGGTCTTCGAAAGGGAACGGGGGGTGATAAGGGAAATCAACCAGGTTTTTGCGCAGTGGTCCTGTTTCAAGCATAGCGACTTTCAATCCGGCCTGCACCAATACCCACGCTGCCGTGCCGCCTGCCGCACCCGATCCGACAATCACAACATCATAAACAGGCTCACTTCTGACTGTTCGCCTCTGAGTCCACATACTGCGTTCCTTTCTAACGAGATGCTTTTTAAAAAACCGGAGGAAGAATACGAAACAAACGAAAAACAGTTTTCAGTTTTCAGTTTTCAGTTTTCAGCTGGGGCGAGATATCGCTGAAAACTGAAAACTGAAAACTGAAAACTGTTTTTCGTTTGTTTCGTATTCTCTTTGTCTTACTTCAGTAACCGAGTTCTCTGAGTGACGCTCGCATCCGCGCCTGCGTATTTACGCTCAATCGCGGTAAGCTGTTCAATCCCCCGCCCTCAACAAACCTGGCGAAATCTTTAAGGCTGGTAATTTTAAACTGATGATAGAGAATTTGTAAGGTCTTGATACCGATGCCTTCGACCCTGAGGAGATCTAGAACTGTCTCAGGTATCTCCTCCGTCACCTCCTGGTAAAGCTTGAAAGTCCCGGTTTCGATTAACTCAACGATCTTCTTGCTGATCGCCTCGCCAATGCCCGGCAATTCGCGCAGCTTTTCCGCACCGCCTGCCGCAACGATTTCAACAAGCGGTGTTGTTGCATCTTCTATCGTATCTGCAGCCGTGCGATACGAGCGAATTTTGAAGGGATTTTCGTCGAGCACTTCAAGCAGATTGGCAAGACGACGAAAGACCCCGGCAATCTCTTGATTGGTCATCATTCAACTTAACCGCGCATTGCCGCCCATCCCGCGGCTATCAGTGCTACCAGCACGTAAATGCATCCTAATGCAATTCCCATGGTCGATGCTTTAACCTTTTTCGATACTGCGGCATAGCCGATTGCGAGCAATGTGATCATCCAGATAGAGAACAGATCTATCCAGCGCGCAAACGCCATCACGAATTTTGGCAGCCCGTCTTTGCCGAAAGCGAGGGAAAGCAAAGCTGCCACATTCGACCCGATCAAATTGTTGACGTCGATCTCCTCCGGCGATTTCAAGTAGAGCAACACTAGCAGTAGCACAGAAGATATGACCGATACAGCGAGCAAGGTATAGAGCGTGACGGAAAATAACGGTTTGAACTGGTTGTCACCTCCGATCAGCATCGTAATCAATTTGCAGATCCCAACTAAGAATAGGGCCATGGCCGGATACTGAATCAGGCCAACAAGCGGGAAGCTGTATTTGGTAAAAGCCGCTACTGTGCCGGTGGTCATTGCATCAAGCTGCTTGTCCGCGTCTTCCTGCGACATCCGTCCACTCGCTACCGCTTGTTCAAACTGTGCGTTGAAGAAGTTGCGCACACCGATACGTTCGATCATCAGATAACCCATCACACAACCCATCACCATTAAAACGATCATTGGCACAAGGACACGCGGCGCGCGCCCTATTTCAGCGAATGTCTCTCCCGGAGAAAACCAGACGCCGATCAAACGATTGAAGAAGTTTTGCGGCCTCGGCTCTGGAGTGACATTCTCGCTCTGGGAAGCGTAGCTCAGTTCCGGATTCATTATTCCTCCTGGTTTGGGGGCTTCGAGAGGATGCCCATGAACAATTGACTACTTGAAAGGTAAAACTAGGTTAACTAAGATTGTACCTCTGATTCGTGCAGAAAACACGCCGTCCAATGCCCCGGCGAAATTTCAGTATATTTCGGTTCCTCGACTTTGCATCGCTCCATGACGTACGGGCAGCGTGTATGAAAACGGCACCCTGAGGGCGGCGCAATCGGGCTCGGCACATCACCGCTCAATCTCCGCTTCGAGCCGTCTTTCAGATTTGGCAGATTGGGCGCATCGGGGTCGGGAATCGGGATTGCCTCGAGCAAAGCCTGAGTATACGGATGCAATGGCCTGGCATAAATTTCCTCGGCAGGGGCAAGCTCGACTAACTTCCCGAGATACATTACTCCGACACGGGTCGAGATATGTTTAACGACAGCCAGCCCGTGCGAGATGAAAAAATATGTCAAACCAAATCGTTCCTGCAGGTCCTGCAGCAGATTGACTACCTGGGCCTGCACCGAAACATCGAGTGCGGAGACCGGCTCATCGGCGACGATGAAGTCGGGATTCAATGCCAGCGCGCGCGCAATGCCGATCCGTTGCCGCTGGCCTCCGCTGAATTGATGTGGATAGCGATCGGCGTAATCGGGATCGAGACCGACGACACGCAGAAGCTCTGCCACTCGTTCGCGCCTCTCTTTTTTGCCGGCGACACCGTGAATTTCCAGCGGCTCACCGATGATCGCGCCTACTGTCATCCGCGGATTGAGCGATGAATATGGGTCTTGAAATATAATCTGCATCCGGCGGCGCAGTTCGCGCAGCTCTCCACGCCCAAGTTTTACCAGATCGCGCCCATCGAACCGCACTTCCCCGCCAGTGGGCTCGATCAATCTCAGAATGCAGCGTCCGACGGTGGTCTTGCCACAACCCGACTCACCGACCAGCCCCAGCGTCTCGCCTCGCTCAATGGAAAACGTCACACCATCGACTGCCTGAACTATTTTTTTGTGTGAGGCGGGGAAATATTTTTTGAGGTCTTTAATTTCGACCAGGGGTTGATTTGTCATTTGTGCCTGCATAAATCGACAATATTCTATACCAGACCAAAGAGAGAATACGAAACAGGCGAAAATTTCTCAGCTTTTTCGCTTGTTTCGCCTGATGTCGGGACACATTTTCAAAGTTAGGTTTCAGATCGTAAGACAAGGTGGGACACAAAAAAGGCAAAAAGGGCAAAAAAAGGCAAAAATTCTTAGCCCTTTTGCCTTTTTTGCTCTTTTTGCCTTTTTTGTATTCCAATTTCATTCCTGTAAAAGAGGCTAACTTTGTAAAAGTG
>JAKEHZ010000071.1 GCA_022614735.1 Acidobacteriota bacterium
CGACCGGCATTATTGAGATTAGTCACAGTGCCGTAGTTCGGGGTATCGCTGGTATCGATCGAAGCGCCGGCCATCTGGATGATAAATAGCAGATCGCCTGGGGTGAGTGTTGCCGGATCGAGACCATTCTCGCCGCCCGGATTGTTGATGACTATCGCTGAGGCACCCGCAGATGCATTAGCAGCAAGTACGGCATACTTGTTAACTATACTGTTCTGCGCCATGACGGTCAGCGGGCCATCTTTACCGACGATTTCGGCTTTGGTCGTGGCGGGCGTATTGAGCCATTTCATCAAGCCGCGAACCAGGGTGTTGTTGAGAGCAAGAATAACAAGCAAAAATGCTGTGCAGATTAGGGAGAGTTTCTTCATAAGCCTTTCATTTCTAGAGGTCAGATCGGAACAACGTTTAATTTTGGGGTAGAGCTATCCTTCGATAGGGGACTTGATTGGTTGCTATTGGGCAGCATCTGTTAGAGGAGAGGGTGCGGACAGACAGATGCCAAGGCAAATGAGCGAGCCACGTCGATCGGAGTAAAAACCACGCTGAGTGAAAAATTAGTGGTGACTCAAGCGATGGCCAAAGTATAGCGGGGGAATCAACGCACCGGGTGAGGCCCGGTGTCCAGTGAGGATCACCACTTCAAAAAGATACAGCAATTTCCAGATTCTGTCTATAAATATAATCAGTAAGGAGGTAATGCCTCGGTAACTGAAGGGAATTCACCACGGATTTTCACGGATGCGACCTGATTTCAGGACACATTTTCAAAGTCAGGTTGCAGAACGTAATGCAAGGTGGAACACAAAAAAGGCAAAAAGGGCAAAAAAAGGCAAAAGGGCCAAGATTTTTTGTCTTTTTTGCTCCCTTTGCCTTTTTTGTGTTCCACCTTGCATTACGTTCTGCAACCTGATTTTGAAAATGTGTCCTGAAATCAGGTCGCATCCGTGAAAATCCGCAGTGATTTGCCTTCAGTTACTATGGTGGCAGTTTCGTCTTAACCCTGCCTCCTCTCATTGCTTGTACTAGTCACATGACAGAGTTATGATTCGCCTGTAATCTCCTATTCAGATGACTTTCCATTTTATCGGAGGATAATTTTATGACTATGGAAGCTCTTGGCATGGTTGAGACAAAGGGCTTCGTCGGCGCAGTCGAAGCGGCTGACGCAATGGTGAAAGCAGCGAACGTCCAGCTTGTAGGCAAGGAATATATTGGCGCTGGTTATGTCACAGTCTTTGTGCGCGGAGATGTTGGCGCGGTCAAAGCGGCAACGGATGCAGGCGCGGCAGCGGCACGTCGGGTCGGCGAACTTGTCTCGGTCCATGTGATTCCGCGTCCTCATATCGAAGTCGAACGCATCGTGCCACAGAACGGGTATCGGCCGGGGACCAGGATTGAAGCTGCTGAACAGCGGGCTTTGAGTGATGGGAATGAGGGCAAAAAGTAGTATCAGTTAAGGTATGTCAGACAAGGATCTGCAATCAGTTCAGGCTGCGCGTGATCTGGTCGATGCCGCTCATCGGGCCCAGGCCGTTATAGCCACCTTTGATCAAGCTAAGATTGACGCCATCAGCGAAGCGATGGCGCAGGCTGCGCAGCGCGAATCCATGCGTCTGGCACAGCTAGCGCACGATGAGACCGGATACGGAAATCCTTCGGACAAAAACGTCAAGAATCTCTTCTCTGCGGTTGAGGTCCACAACTACTTCAGAGGATTACGCACCGTTGGCGTTGTGCGTGAGTCGGATTCTATTGTCGAAATTGCCGCTCCACGAGGAGTCGTTGCCGCGATCATCCCCTCGACCAATCCGACATCGACGGCTATCTTCAAAATCCTGATTGCAATCAAATCGCGCAATTCAATAGTACTCAGTCCGCATCCATCCGCGACGCGCTGTGTCGTCGAAACGGCCAAGGTGATGCGAGATGCCGCTGTGAATGCCGGGATGCCTGTTGATGCAATCGGTTGTTTGGAACTGACAACCATCGAGGGCACTGAGGCTCTCATGAAGCACAAGCTGACGGCAGTGATTCTGGCCACAGGCGGGCTGGGGCTGGTGCGGGCAGCTTATTCGTCAGGGAAGCCCGCGTTCGGAGTTGGCCCCGGTAATGTGCCTGCGTTCGTAGAGAAGACCGCCGATGCGGCGAAAGCCGTGCGTGATGTATTGGCGGGGAAATGCTTCGACTTCGGCACAATCTGTGCCTCAGAACAGTCTATCGTTGTCGATGCCCCGCTTGACAGGGAAGTGCGCTCTCAACTCGTTGCGCAAGGCGCATTCTTTCTCAATCAGTCGCAGGCCGAGGCACTGGCAAAGCTGGTCGTTACGCCACAACGCAGCTTGAACCCGAAAATTGTCGGCAAACCGGCGACAACCCTCGCCGAATGGGCCGGCATCAGTGTTCCTGCCACTACAAGGTGTTTGATTGCCGAAGTCGGTGGAGTCGGGCGTGATTATCCTCTCTCGATCGAGAAACTCTCACCGATTCTTACTTATTACGTCGTCAATGGCCTGAAAGAAGGCAGTAAGCTATGCGATGAGATTCTTCATTATGGTGGAATGGGGCACACTGCGTCGATTCATACGCGCGATCGCAACGCGGCCTTAAGTTACGGGACTTTGATGCCGGCGGCGCGCGTCGTCGTCAACACCCCTGCGACTCACGGCGCAATAGGTTTCTCAACTGCGCTAGCGCCTTCGATGACTTTAGGATGTGGTTCCTGGGGCGGAAACGTGACTTCGGACAACATCTCACCCTTGCATTTGATGGACATCAAGCGTGTCGCTTTCGAGACACGCCCGGTGACTACAGCAAGCGGAAATATCAGTCAACCGACAGTCACAACTACGCCATCACCGCAGATTGACGAGGCTGCCGTCACAGCTCTGGTCGATAGATTCCTTGCCGCACGCAAACCACCAGTGGAGGCTGTCACGAATAACGCAGCCGATTCAAGAGATAACACTGCGACGAATGGCCAAACGCCTCCTGAGACACCATTGCCACCCGAACCTCATGCAGCCGTGAATAACGGCCATCTTACGGCTGATTTCGTGTGCGAGGATGATGTCAAACGCGCCCTTGAAAAAGGTGAGAAGATTTACATCAATGCGAGGACGATCATCACGCCTTCTGCGCGAGACCTTGGCGATGCGCGCGAAGTATTTGCAAAGGCTTGAGGAGAAAACGGAACAAACGGAAATAACGGAACAAACGGAAGATTTATAAAATTTCCGTTTGTTCCGTTTTCTCTTCAGCTTTCCGAGGTCGCACTCAGCCCGGGTCGATCGAGCTGCGAAGTGTCAAGCATTCCATTCGTCACTTTGAACAACCCCGGGAAACGCGACTCCCAGGGTTTATTGGCAGCAGGCATATATTGACGCGAATTTGCTTCAATGCCGGAAACTCCGGGCACGTGAGCGGCGATGCCTGCCGAATGAATAAGTGAGGCGCCGGGGCACGTCAGATCTTGCACACACAAAAACATCTTATACTTCTGTGCCGCGGCAGCCATCAGCATCGCCTGGCTCTGCCCTTTGCATGCTTTCAGGGCAACTCCGGTGTATCCCATCTCCTGGGCCAGCAGAAGGCTTTCCAGATCGGTCAATGATTCGTCAATTACAACAGGCCTGAGCTTCGCCGCCTCGTGCATTACGTTCCGGCGATTTGCTTTCAGATCGCGCGCCGTAGGCTGTTCCAGATAGAGAATGCGCGCGAAGCCTCGAGGTGTCAGCTCTTTCACCTTGCGCAGATATTCGAGCACGTATTCCACATCCGGACATCGTTCGTTGAAATCAACGCAATATTTCCAAGCTATTTTCGGCCTTGTCTCTGCTGCGACGCGATCAATATTGACAGTTCGCTCGATGTCCCATTTTAAATCTTCGCCCTGCAATTTGATCTTGATGTGGGTCAGGCCGTTAAACTTGATCCATTCAGCGAGCGTCTCGGGAAGTCCGTCGTTGATTCGTTGCAAAAGTTCAGATGGTAAAACTGCATCAGAGCCTCCGACGGAGTGAAACATCGCAATTCCCGGTTTCGGCTTTTGCAGTACATAACGATTGAGGGATTCACCCCTGAAGGAATGATCGAGATAATAAGACAGATCGCGCGACATGAGGTCGCGACCATAAGTCTGATAACAGCTTCGATTGCCGGCTTTTCCGAAAGCATCGTGAAGTGCGGCGTCGAAGGGGCTTGCGGTAACGAGAGCGCAGAGCTTGGGGATTGATGCGAGGAGCTTGAGTTCTTTCGATACTTCGCTTGCGGCTTTCAGATATTCAGGCTCAAGAGTGAAATTAATGTCAATCGGATGGCCATACTCTTTATAGCTCGCAGTGATTTTCGCGATGCGCTCGGCCAAAGACTTCATCGCATTCAAAGTCGTGTTATATGACATCTCACGCGAAGGGAATGACCAGACATTGCCAAGAGGCATCGAACCAAAACCTTTAGCCGTCTTGCCATCACGTCTCCGCACGACCACGTTCACATTTAAGATGGTCGCGCGATCCACAGGCACCCCACCGAATTTGTATGGGGCACGGTAGAGGAATTCTTCATTGCTGAAGGAGACATCTTCGATGCGGATGTCAGTTTGATTGTTGAAAAATTTGAAAGAGGGGGCAACCGGCAATCCGATAGATGCCAGAGCCGTGCTGTGAAGAAAATTTCGACGTGATATGGTCTTCATCACGAA
>JAKEHZ010000072.1 GCA_022614735.1 Acidobacteriota bacterium
AAGCAAGCATTACCTACATTTTGCGGTGGTGCCCCAGTAAATGATCCAATTCACCACGGATGTGCGGATTGCGGATTGCGGATTGCGGATTTGTCGTTTCCAGGTTTCGTTTTGAACTCGATCCCTGCAGATAAACAAGCCGCAATCTGCAATCCGCAATCCGCAATCCGCAATCCATTGCGTGGATACCCACAGGTTGTCGAGAGTGATCAACTCCTGTTCAAATGGCTGATGGTGGCTTATTATCATCACGGATAATACGTAAACTATTGAAGGCTATGTCAATTTTGATCGCCGAAGATAATGTTGCACAAAGAGCTTACCTGCGTGAACTGTTAGACCGCGAATTTCCCACTTACCGTCCGATCCTCGAGGCTCCAGACGGTGAAAGCGTCGTCAAGATAGCGTTATCCGATCGTCCGCATCTTTGCGTCCTGGACATTCAGATGCCCGGACTGTCCGGTGTCAAAGCGGCGCGCGCTATCTGGAAAGGCTTCCCCCAGGCGCGGATCATCTTCTGGACACAATTCCCGCACGAAATTTACATCAACGAGATTCGCAAGATTGTGCGCAGCGTTCAGCCGCCGCCTGCTTATGGTTTTATAGACAAGAACAACCCGGAAAGCCGGTTCCTGCGTTTCGTCGCCGCCGTGCTGGAAGACGGCGCGGATATGATCGATCCCAATTTCAAAGATGCTTTCACACAACCGCTGCTGACGGATTTCGAAGCCGAGGCCCTCTATTACCTCGCGCTGGGATTATCTAATTGGGCAATCGCCAGAAAATGCCATCTCAGTTTGCGCGGCGTCGAAAGCCGTTTGACGACGCTTTATGAGAAACTTCTAACCATCAGCTCCGAAGGCACCTCGGATGAAACTTACGACAAGATGGCTTTCAACATCCGCACGAGGGCATATTTTGAAGCGCTAAAACGCGGATTAATCAATGAAGACGAGTTGGCGAAGGCAAGCGCAGAGTTGGAGAAATGGCTGGAAAAAGATCGGAAGAAATTTGCAGCCGAGCAGGAGAATGAAAGGAAACAATCCGCCAAATAGTATTTTTATGGCTGAATGTTTGAGACACTCGCTCGGCTAGATTCGTGCTTACATTTATGCCGCTCTTATGTGCTTTCATTTAGGCAAAACTTGCTCTTTTCTCTTTATCCTCGCGCTGGTTGTCTCTGTTGTTTTTTCCCAATCGACCCAATCCATCCAACCAGCAGCTGAACAACCGGCCCCAGAGGCTGCCGCAATCGGAACGGCCGCTCCCGTTAGGATAGCTGATGAAGCCACACTCAATCTCCATCGCTGGGGCGCGGTGACGATTTTTCATGGCCTGCCGTCAGACCGCGTCAACGCGATTGCCGAAGATGCCAAAGGCTTACTCTGGTTTGGGACCGACACCGGCCTGGTCAGCTACGATGGAAGAAATGTCCAGGCTTTAGCGGTCAAAGGCTCTTTGCCTTCGAGGCGAATCCATGCTCTGAAACTTGATGCCCGTGGTAATCTGTGGATTGGAACGGCCGCTGGCGCAGCTCGTCTACTTGATGATCGCCTGGAACCTCTCACAGAGACTCTCGGAAGAGCAGTAACCGGAATTGCAGTCTCTGCCCAAAATGAAGTTGCAATTGTTACCGCTCAAGGCGAAATCATACACTACCGTGAAACCGGTTATGAAGAACTGCGCAGCGAACGGGCCTCCTCAAAACGCCTGATCGCAACGAAGATCGATCGAAATTCCCAGCCGTTGCTTAGGTCGCCAAATCAAGAGAATGAGATTCTTCCATTGAATGCGGCTTCATTTGTTCAATCCGGTGAATTGGTGATTGGATCGAGCGGACGGGGAGCACTGATCAACAGCGCAAGTAATCTTCGTGAGGCCGTCGCAAGACCGCGCCCCTACTTTGTTACTTCACTCTTCGCCGATGGCAATCGAGTCTGGATTGGCGAACAGGCAAGCCGCCAGGCGGGCGGATTGTGGGTTTTGAACAATGAGACTTTATCGAAAAGCGCAATCAATATCCGCGCAATTACCGCCTTACACGGCAGCAATAGTGAGCTGTGGGCCGGCACCAACAGGCAAGGCGCGTTCCTGCTCAAGCTTGAAGGTGAGAATGCAAAACTGATCGAGCATTTGACGTATGAAACCACAGACGGCGGTCTGCGCTCGAACCAAATCTTTACAATCTTCCGTGACCACGAAGGCATAGTATGGTTCGGCACTGACCATGGCGTTTGTCGTTATGACCGTGACAGTTTCCGATCTGCAAATATAAGTAATGATCCGCAGAGTAATGTCGTCTGGTCATTGCTCCGCGCTTTGTCGGGCGAGACATATGCTGGCACGAATCGCGGATTATTCCGGCTCTCGACTGACGCAAACGATGCGGATTATGGTATCTGGTCTGAAGTGACTGAACTTCAAGGTTACTCTGTTTACACACTCTATGAAGACAAAGCAGGCGGAGTGTGGGCCGGCACGGATGGTGGGCTTTTTGTCAGACCGGTAGAGTCATCCGGCTTTTCTCGGTTCTCGCCCACGCCCGAAACAATCGTCACAATCGAGAACGAAACAGATGCTGATTCAGCCAACCTCAGATCTGAGATCCCAAATTTGAGATCTCGCGAGAGCGTGCGTGCCTTCGCGACCTTCCGAGAAGGCCTTTACGTGGCGCTTTTCGGCCGCGGCATTGAGAAGCTTGAAATCAGTAAAGACAGCAGGAAACGCGAGCTCGTTTTGAGCAATGTGGCTGCGCAGCGCGCAATCTGTTTTGCCGTCGAGGGGAAAAAAGCATTATGGTTTGGCACAATCGATGGCGAACTGCATCGCTTCGACGGTTCTCAAACGACCTCATACGTTATGCCGAAGAAACAATCAGGCACATTATCAGACCGGTCAGTCCGCGCAATCCAAATTGCCGGGGAGAGAATCTGGATTGGCACCTCACAAGGTCTGTATGTCCGTGAAGACGATACTATTCGCAATGTCATCCCGGATGTTGACGTGCGCGCGTTGCTAGTGATGCGCGAAGACTCTCAACGTGAAATCGTCTGGTGCGCGACAAAAAATACCGGCCTGCTCAAATTCCTCCCCGACAAAAACCTCACGGCCCGCTTCAACACGGAGCAGGGCCTCACTTCGGAGCAGGTCTTTGCTCTAGCTTCAAGCAATAACGACATCTGGATCGGGACCAATCGCGGCGTCGTCCGGCATCATCCGAGCTCGATCGAGCCGCGTCTGCAGGTCACACGGCTGGTAGCCGATCGAATCTACCTGCCTGATGACCTGACCGCGGAACTGTCTCTGCCACACACCATGCAATCCTTACTGCTGGAAGTCACAGGCATCAGCAGCCGGACATTTCCCAGCCAATTTCAATACGAATTCATTCTGCAGAACAGGAGCGGTCAGGAGCTGCAGAAGATTAAGACCCACGATCCGCACTTCCCGGTTAATGATTTGAGATCGGGCGTATATTCAATCGTCGCGCGTTCGATCAGCCGCGACCTGGTCTACTCCGCCCCGCTCACTCTGCGATTGCGCATTCGAAAGGCGCCATTCCCGTGGCCAACACTGTTACTCACCTCATTGCTCGCCATTGCGGTTGCCGCCGCGGTCTGGGCCTTTCGTCAACAGCTAAGACTCGCGCGGGCAAATCGGGCGCTTGAAGAGACGAATACCGAGTTGCACGAAACACGATTGCGGCTGGCCAAGGAGACCGAAGCCGAACGCAGTCGCATTGCCCGCGATCTGCACGATCAAACTCTCTCGGATCTGCGCCACCTGCTCGTTTTAACCGATCAGCTCCCGGCGAGTGGCATTGACGATTCATCGCCGCCCCCTGCCCTGCTCCGCCGTGAAATCGAATCGATATCTAACGAGATTCGACATATCTGCGAAGATCTCAGTCCTTCGGTGCTCGAAAACATTGGCTTCCTGCCTGCCCTGGAATGGGCGTTGAGTGATGCGGTCGCGCATCTCCCCGCAGAAGAGAAATTCTCTTATGAATTCATCTGCGAGACGGAGCTGGAGGATCGTTTGCAGTTATCGCACATCGAAAAGATTCAGCTCTATCGCATCGTGCAGGAAGCGTTGAACAACATCTGCCGCCACGCACAGACTAAGCAGGTGAAGATGATTGTGCGAACCGAGGACACAACTGATCTGGTGATTATCATTGAAGATGATGGGATCGGTTTTGATGGTCTGACGATGAAAAGGACCGGACATGGCATTGCCAATATTCACTCGCGTGCAAACCTGATTGGCGCGCAGGTCGAATGGATGAATGCAAATCCCGGCTGCCGGTTTGAGGTGAGAATACGAAACAGAAGAGAGAATACGAAACAAACGAAATAAACGAAACAAACGAAAAGATCAGAACTTTTTCGTTTGTTTCGTTTATTTCGTTTGTTTCGTATTCTCTCTTCCCATCAATCACGCGTCAACTGCCGATATTTGATGCGATGTGGCTGATCGGCATCCACGCCCAACCTACGGCGCCGGTCCGCTTCATATTCAGAATAATTGCCATCGAACCAGACGACCCGAGAATCACCCTCAAACGCCAGGATATGTGTGGCAATGCGATCAAGGAACCAGCGATCGTGGCTGATTAAAACTGCGCATCCGGCGAAGTTCTCCAGAGCCTCTTCGAGCGCACGCAGGGTGTTCACATCGAGATCATTCGTCGGCTCATCGAGCAAGATCACATTCGCCCCTGACTTCAACATCTTTGCCAGATGAACACGGTTTCGTTCTCCGCCCGAGAGCGAGCCTACTTTCTTCTGCTGATCTGTTCCCGAGAAGTTGAAACGAGCGACATAAGCTCGCGAGTTGACCTGCCGATTGCCTAATTGAATCGTATCTTGACTATCAGAAATCTCTTCCCAGATAGTTTTCTCCGGTCTGAGCGTTTCGCGAGATTGATCGACGTAGCCGAGCCTGACCGTTTCGCCGGTCTTGAACTTCCCGCCATCGGCTTGTTCCTGGTCCGTAATCAGACGAAACAAAGTCGTCTTCCCTGCGCCGTTTGGCCCGATCACGCCGACGATGCCGCCAGGCGGCAGTTTGAACGACAGTCCTTCAAACAGCAGTCTGTCGCCGTAGCCTTTTCTCACGTCTTCGGCTTCGATTACGAGATGGCCGAGTCGCGGCCCGGGCGGGATGTAAATCTCAAGCTCTTCTGAACGCTTATCGACTTCCTGATTGAGTAATGATTCGTAGGCCTTGATGCGCGCCTTGCTCTTTGCGTGACGAGCCTTCGGAGCCATTCGAACCCATTCGAGCTCGCGTTCCAGGGTTTTTTGTCTAGCGCTTTCGGATCTCTCTTCCCGTCGCAGACGCTCCTGCTTCTGCTCGAGCCAGGATGAATAGTTGCCTTGCCACGGAATTCCCTGCCCGCGATCCAGTTCGAGAATCCATCCGGCGACATTGTCGAGAAAGTAGCGATCATGTGTGACCGCGATGACTGTCCCGGGATATTTCTGCAGATGCTGTTCGAGCCAGCCGACGGTTTCCGCGTCGAGATGGTTTGTCGGCTCGTCGAGCAGCAAGATGTCCGGCTGTTTGAGCAGCAAGCGGCACAATGCGACGCGGCGGCGCTCGCCCCCCGATAATACTTGGACCGGCGTCTCTCCCGGAGGGCAACGCAGCGCATCCATAGCCATCTCCAATCGGCTATCCAGATCCCAGCCACCCAATGCATCAAGCTTCTCTTGCACCTCACCCTGCCGTTCGAGCAGCTTGTTCATCTCGTCATCCGACATAGGCTCGGCGAATTTCGCGTTGATCTCATCAAACTCTCTGAGAAGATCGACGATCTCCTGCACGCCTTCCTCGACTATCTCTTTGACCGTTTTTGATTCGTCGAGTTTGGGCTCCTGTTCGAGATAACCGACGGTGTAGCCAGGCGACAGCACAGCTTCGCCCTGAAACTCCTGATCAACCCCTGCAATAATGCGCAGCAAGGCGCTTTTGCCTGCGCCGTTCAAACCCAGCACTCCTATCTTGGCGCCGTAAAAATAGCCAAGGTATATGTCTTTGAGGACAGCTTTCTTGTCATAGTACTTGCTGACCCCGACCATTGAGTAGATGACTTTGTTGGGTTCGTTGCTCATTATCTGGTAGCTTTGCTCAATCCGTTCTTGATTCTGCGCAAAATGCTGCAAAACATTCCCACATCGTACTCGCTCAGGTTATAGCGTAGTAAGCTGCTTCGCAAACGGCGCGTCAAATCCGCCTCATTGCCGGGCATAATGAAATCAAGCAAACGCAGCACATCGAGCGAAAGCTGCAACGATGTTTCGACTGCCCCCGCGGTAGCCGCTTCGACAGGGCGCGGAGTGATTGATTGCTCTGTCTCCCCACGCGTCAATTCGTAGCAAGATACCGCCACCGCCTGCCCTAAATTCATCGACGGGCAATCCGACACAGTGGGGATGCTCATCACGCGATGGCAGTGGCTGAGGTCATCGTTGGTCAGCCCATGCTTTTCCTGACCGAAGACCAGCGCCAGCCGATGATCTGTATCGCGCAGCTCGCGACTCAAATCGTCGGGTTTGTAGACCCTTTGTTTCTGCTCGATCCGCGTGCTTTCTGCTGTGCCGACCACCAGAGTGCAATCGGCAATGGCTTCGACAAGCGTCCCGACCACTCGCGCGTTGGTCAGCAGATCTTCAGCATTCACTGCCGAGACCACTTCATCCCACACCGGCGGATGAGGTGTGACGACGGCGAGCTCATTGAACCCGAAGTTTTTCATCGCCCGAGCGGCTGCGCCGATATTGTTCGGATCGCGCGGTCGAACGAGGACTATTTTGCATGTTTTCATACTCATTCATGCCCGTTAGATACCAACCGATCAACCCTATCAATCCAAATCCTAGCGCGTTAATCGACCCATGCGAGCCTCGCATCAAAGGAATATCCAACCAGGACAACTCCAGATAAAAGCGCGATCCATACAAAACCGCAAGCAGCATACCGAATGACAGCGAAATTGCTGCGATCAACCAGCACCAGCGTACAATGCGCAGCTGCAATTGTCTCGCGGCCAGCATGAAATGCAAACCTGCCGTCAGCAAACCGGAAGGAGCAGTGATCAGCACAGCCAGCATCTCCGGCGTATGACCGATCCCAAGCTGGCTGATCGTGATTCCAATGGCAGTAAATGGCACTCCCGTGATGACTCCGAACGCGGCAATGCCGGCAACTCTGGTTTTCAAATGTCGCCCCGCTAAACCAGTCATCACCGGCAACAGAAACCCAGCGTAATGGAAATGTATCGCTGTGAGCAAAACAATAACCGGCTCGAAGTTTAATGGCCGCACTCCCAGCCGCGACAGGAGAGCCCAGATTGCACCCACGATTAAATAACTCTTTCCCGCATCGATACTCAGTTCAGCTAACGGCCACACACCACGTCGCCACGCTCGTATCAAACCACTCAACGAAATCATGGCCATCGTCAGCAGCCACGGCAAACATAGAAGACCTGCCAGCAATCCCGCCGGGAACGCGAATGCCGTCAAAAGAGCGATTGCCGCCGGCAGCTGCAGTGACGAAGCGTACCGCCACAACCACCTCTCAACACCATTTCGCGTTTCGGGCTCTACTAATTGCAACCCGAGCGGCAACAAGACGAGCGGGGCAAGCAAGAACAACAATACTCCCCATTTCAAATCAAAGGGCGACGGATGTAATACGAAGCCAGTGACAAACCAGCAGACAAGACCGACCAGCGCCGACTTCACCGGTGTAACACTCATTTGGTTATCCTCTAAACCATGCTTCACTGCCTGCGACTGCTTGAAGCATCGCTCTTTTTGAATCTTCAGCGAACTTCCTTTGCAACCGTCTTGCCAGCGGATATCCGAGCCTGACCATCCAATAAGACGGCTGCGAGAAGGCGTAGATGTCGTACCAAACCGAATCGTCTGAATCGTGCCATTCAATAGTGAAACGCTCTTCGCCCCGTTCGATGTGATGCGGAGCCGTGCCATACGCAAACCCGAATTTGCGTACCGGTCCGGGCTCGTTAATCACATAAACAATGCGACAAATGTTCGACCACCAGAGACCAAAACAATGTGCCAGCATCGCCACTACCGTACCGGGTTTGATCGGCGCGGCAGAATTATAGATCTCGACCCAGCCAAGCTCGAACATATGCCAGCGCCGCAAAGCTGCGCAGGCAGCGGAGAAAACCCTCTCACCTTTGCCCAGGCAGATTCGGTTGTGATCGCAATCGTAACCCTGTGGTGGCGCTGACAGCTCGCGTGTCTTCCCGACGAAGGGATAAGAGAATTCCTGGTTGTTCTGGCGCTCGATTAGCGCTTCGATCATTTCGCCCTTAGGTTTGAAGAGAGAGAACATATCCGACAACCTTTTTTCGTAGCTGAGGACTTCAGGCCACATCCTCGCGCAGAGTTGCGAGCATTTGGAGCGTGGATTTTCTTAGTGGGCGCATGAGCGGGAGACTTGCAATCGAAATCAATCGCGAGATGATTTCGACTGTCTGTTCCATCAGTCGCCAGGTCTTAACCTGTTTCGCCGACCGGTCGTGAATCCAGAAAAGGACAATGCCCATGTGATATAGCCAGAGCAAGGTCGGCAGTTCCCTGGCCAGATCAGGGGGGATCTTCGTTTTTGTCCCTTTTAAGACTTCGGCAAACCATTCGATACTCTCCATACGGACGGCCTCTGAATCGGGACTGAAGGGGTTGAGCGGGCTTTGCGGATCTGCCGCGCTGCGAAATAAGACTCCGGCAAATTGATGGTATGGTTCCATATCGGCCAGGATCTGCCGCATGACCGCGCGCAATCTTCCCTTCAGCGTCTTTTCGCGCTGCATAATTGGAACACACGTCTCCCTATGCAGCTCGTGTAAACGGTCATAAAACGCCTGGATCAAATGCCCCTTAGAGCGGAAGTAGTAATAGGTGTTACCCAACGCCACCCCGGCTTTTTCGGCAATCGCGCGCATCGTAGTCTCTTCATATCCATGCTCGGTGAACAACTCCAGCGCCGTTTCGAGAATGAGCGATCTGGTCTGCTCACTTTTTTTAGCAGTGGAATCCGAGCTTTCAAGCGGCTTTCGGTAGAGAGCTTTCTTTTTCATGATCGTCAGATCCGATCCAGGAGAGGTCGATTTAATTCTGATCCTCAACAGACTGATATCGATAATTTTGAACCTGTTCAAAAACTAAACTACTCCTGCAGGAGGAGAAAGTCAAGAAATATTTCTGAACGCGTTCAAAAATCTGAGATATCCGGCCGGCAGGAGTTAGTCTGCCGCTACGCCGCACGGTGGAGGCGCTGTCTACGCAGGTCTTACGGTCGAGGCATAAAACACGATTTCTGTTATTATGACTCCATGCGCATCCTTACGCTCAATCTCAATGGCATTCGTTCGGCGACGGCGAAAGGGGTGGTCTCCTGGCTCGCCGCGAGTGGTGCGGACGTGATTTGTTTACAGGAAGTGCGGGCAAATCCTACGCAGGCGCCGTCGGAGTGGCAGACGCTCGGGTTTAATGCGCAATGGTATCCGGCGGAACGTCCGGGTTACAGCGGCGTGGCGTTACTCTCTAAAGCAAAGCCGAAACGCGTCACCCTCGGGATGAATTCCGCCTTTGATTGCGAAGGACGTGTGTTGCAGGCTGATTTCGACGACCTGAGCATCGTCTCAACCTATATTCCTTCGGGGACGAGCAGCCCGCAGCGGCTGGCCATCAAGCTGAAGTTCATGGAGGAATTCCTAAGACACTGCCAGCGATTGCGAAAAAGCAAACGCGAGTTGGTTTTTTGCGGGGATTTCAATATTGCCCATCAACAAATTGATCTGAAAAATTGGCGCAGCAACCAGAAGAACAGCGGTTTTTTGCCCGAAGAGCGCGCATGGCTCACTACCTTCCTGGAGGTGGGGTATCACGATACGTTTCGTAACCTGGTCGGCCCGACAGCGGTACATTATTCGTGGTGGTCAAATCGCGGCAGAGCCCGTGAGAACAATGTCGGGTGGCGCCTGGATTATCACTTCACGACGCCTGCGCTCAATAAAGTAGCCCATTCTCCACAGATTTATGGTGACCAGATATTTTCTGATCACGCGCCAGTGGTGATTGATTACGATGTTTAAGAATCTCGCCCTGCGCGGAGATGTACCGAGGCTATCACTTTATACGGAGCCAGCGCTTCAGCCTTTCTTCGCCTAGCGGCAAGTCACCTGCGGGGATCTTGAAACTTTCCTTGAATTCCCTAGCGAAAGTCGGATTATAGACCCAGTTGACGACCGCGGTGATCAGCATCGTCAAAATCGCTCCGCTGGCCGCCAGGGTCATGTCTTTCTGCGCGTCCCAGACGTCGCCCTGAGCCCCCAGGAAGGCGATGCCCGCCGTGGAGTCGACGTTGGCCGCAGCCAGCCATTCGATGATTTCGTAGACGGCGGAGAACGACAAGGTTACGTCGAGCGGCAGATAGAATCCCCAAAACCCTTTGACGTCTGCGATGCGCAAGAACACTTCTCGGATCGGGTAGGCCAATAGCAGCCCGAATGAGAAGTGGACTAGCCGGTCGTACATGTTCCTGCTCGCGCCCAGCCATTGTTGGAGCGTGTAGCCGAACGGGACTTCGGAATAAGTATAGTGCGAGCCGACGACGTGCAGGATCATGAAGACTGTGATCAGGGTGTAGGAGAGGTCGGATAACTTGAAATACTTTCCGGTGATCAAAATGAGGGGAACAAAAAAGAAAACCAGGTAGTTTTCCAGCAGCCAGCTATCTGGATAAACAGGTTTGATGGCGGCCCAGATCCAAGCGGCTAAGAACGCCAGGATCAGAAAGGCTTTGTATTTCGACATACGAGTAAATTTCCTCCTCCGAAAACTAGGGGCTGGGGGCTGGAGGCTGGGGGCTGGGGCTGAAGAGAAGATTTCGTACCTTCTCCAACTTCCAGCCTCCAGCCTCCAGCCCC
>JAKEHZ010000073.1 GCA_022614735.1 Acidobacteriota bacterium
GGTCCAAGGATAACCGCGTGACAGGCGAAGTTGACTATGATCGCGCGCGGGTTGCCTGATTGGTCATCAATGCGAATCACGCCGACGGCCGGATCGATCGGGCTGGTGGAGAGCTTTTCGTCATTTCTCCAGAGCATCGTTACTTTGCCATCGGCCTCGACTTTGCGGCGATTGTGCCCGAGATAGACTTTCCCATAGCCTGCGGCGATGCGCGCCGGGAACATCTTCTTCTGTGCTTCTTCGATGCCGCGCAGGATTTTTTCTTCGGTCTCGGCGAACCATGAGCGCGCAGGGTTCGGCCAGCCTTTGTCTTCCCACGTGAGCGGCCCGGAGTGTGTATGTGTGACGGCGATCAGGACATGGTCCGCCAGCATACGGTCGCGTGCCAGCTTAATAACTCGCTCAGACGGGAACGAACGGAGATCGCAGCTTACGATTGCAATGGTCAGGCCATCGGTCTTCAGCACGAGCGCGGTTGCGTAGAGCGCATCGTGTACGCCGGTGGATGGGCCTTGACGATTGGCGTAACCGCCCATCGGATATCCGGTCGGAGGGGTGATCTCAACGCGCGCTATCCCAGCTGTGATCTCAGCGGCGCTCACGCAGGAGAAGAATGAGAACAATAGTAGGACCATTGAAGCAATGAGGCGAATTGTTTTCATGGCTTGAATAGTACTGGTGCTGACGGATTTTGTGGTTATCAATCGCTCGCAGTAGCAAGCTGCTGTCTCCCTGTGGACAGTGGAAGCGTGATCAGGAAGAGTGTGCCTTCGCCGGGTCTGCTCTCGACATTCATGTGGCCGCCATGGTCTCGAATAATGCCGTAGCTTACTGCGAGACCAAGACCTGTGCCCTTGCCGATATCTTTGGTGGTGAAGAATGGATCGTAAATTTTCGGGAGATGTTCCGGATCGATGCCTATGCCGGAATCGCGGAAGCGGATGATGACGGAAGCGTCATCTGCTTCCGTTGAAATTTCCAGACATCCACCATCGGGCATGGCATCGCGCGCATTGAGGATCAGGTTCATAAAGACCTGTTGCAGCTTGGGCGCGTTGCCGAGGGCAGGAGGCAGATTGTCGGCAAGGCTACGCACGACTTCTATTTGTGTGTTCCGAAGCTGAGATTCGAGGAGTTGAATCGTATCGTCAATCACCCGGTTCAGATCAACGGGAGCGAAGCGTGAATCGCTCACGCGCGAGAAGTTGAGCAGGTTATTGACGATGGAGGAAGCCCGTGAAGTCTGACGATGAATCTTTTCGAGCAGCTGATGGCGCGGATCTGCTTCGGGGGTCTGCTGCATCAGCATCTGCGAGTAAGACGAAATGCCGGTCAGCGGCGTGTTGACCTCATGCGCTACTCCGGCAGCGAGCAGGCCGATAGATGACAGCTTGTCGGACTGCTGCAATTGCTCCTCGAGTATCATTCGCTCAGTCATATCTTCAATAGCGACAAGCGTGCCTTCGATCTCTTCAGTCTTGCTCTGCAATGCGGCAAGGGAGACATTGAGTGTCAGGTCGCGGCCATCGAATGAAGTCGCGCGGAATTTGTAAATGTTGGACGGTTCCCCCTTCTGCCACTCTTCCCGCTCCATCAAAGCGCGCAATGCCCGGAGCATTTCGGCATCGAAGACTTCTGTAATACGACGGTCGATGGCCTGCTCGCGCTTAAGCCCGTAAATCTCTTCGAGTGCGCCATTCCAGTTGGTAATGCGGCCGTGGAGATTGATCACCATGACACCGACGTTGATAGATTCAATGATGTTCTCGTTGAATTCTTTCAGTCGAGCCATCTCTTTCGCGCGTTGAGCCTGATCCTCGAGCAAGAGGGAATTCTCAATCGCGACTGCGACATAATCGGAGATCGCTCTGAGCTGGTTAGTATCTTCGGAAGAGAGCAGGGCGCCATCGACTGTGCGTCCGAGTGCAATCACAGCTGCGACGCGCGAACGCACTGCACATGGCACATAATAGCTGAAACGATAATAAGGCGATGATGAGAAGAGGTCTTCGGATTCGTCTTCATCAATTGAATCGAGATTTTCCAAGCGAACGATCCCGGTCGTATCGCTATGCTCACGCAACAATTGCAGGAAATCGTTGGGCAGCGTTATCTCCTGATCGACGCCTTCCGCACGCGCCAGCCTGAAGCCGGATGGGTTGTTTCGGGACTCGATGAAAATGGCCAGCTGTTCGACTGAGAAGGCCTCTTTCAATCGCCGCATCAAGCTGTCGAGCAACGGTTCGAGTTCAGTCGCTGATGAGAGCGTGCGCCCGAAATCCTGGAGAGTGACGCGGACGTCGTATTTCTCTCCGTAAAAGATTCGGTCAATGCGTTCCTGGACCATGTTTTTCACCGGCGCAAAGAGCATCGCAATGACCGACATGAAGATCGCAGCGATCAACAGAGTGGCCTCCTGCGACTGTGAAAACCACGTGCGCAGGAATTCATAACTGACAGCCATGGCCGAACCAAAGAGGGCCGCCACTGATAAGGTGGCAATGATATAAGCGAACGATCGTCTCATCACCACGTCAACATCAGTCAGCCGGTAACGCACGATCGAATAACCAAGCGTCAACGGGATGAGCGGCAGCGGTGCAATCGAAATCAGCACGAGGAACGAAGAGACATTGGGCTGAACCAGATAAGATGGCAGATAGAAAGCAGCGAAGGCGACACCGGCGACGCTCATCCCCCAGATTACCCACTTCAACTGCAGGCGCACGATAATTGAGCGCGACTGCCTGAAAGTACGAATCAGCAGGGCAGAGCTGATGATGATTGAAGCCGCGAAGACGATGATTTCGACCTGTGAGAGGAAGTTTCTAAGAGTGACCGGTGAGACCGGAATAAGTCCACGCAACTTCGCGAAGCGCAGCCATATCTCTGCGGCGACCAGAAACAGCGCAGGCACATAGAGCAAGGCGCCCAGCCAGCGGCGACGAGTCAATAGGTGATAACGCGCCGGATATATCGCCGCGAAGTGAATGAAGAGCGGCGCGAGCAGAATCAGCGCAATGTTGTCGGCAAAATCAATGCCTTTGTCGAACTGGGTGCGGAGCTCTAAGGTCGGACTGTAAAAGTGCGCGATGAAAGCCGCCAGGCAGATCAAAAAGAAGTGCGTGGCATACGGTGCGCGGCCCTGCCTCTGTAAAAAGTAGACTCCGATGCCAAGGTAGATCAGACCGAGCAAGGCCAGATACAACCCACGCACTGTGTGAGTTTCACGTTCTAGCAGTGTATCTGGCAGATCGGCATAACCATGGCGAATTACTGTGTCACCGGCGTCATTGCGACGCTCAATGAAATAGCTGAGTGTGAGCGGATTACCAAGTTGAATCTGGTCCTTGGCCTGGTCAAGATAAATCTGTACCTGTTGAGCTTCGGTGATTTCATCAAATGGCTCTGAGCCTGTAGTGCTGATTCCAATCAGAACGTCGCCGGGGCGAACATCTGCCCGAGCCGCCGGACCGCCGGGTTCGACCAAGTCTGCGACAACACCGAGTTTCGCGTCATCGCGCCACACGACGCCGTCGGTCTTTACAGGCTTCTGGTTCAGACGGTCACGCAGGTTAAACACGCCAGCGGCAAGCGCGAGGAATGCGACGAAGAGTAAAAGCATCGCACGCGTTGTAACCCTGATTGTGCTTGCCCGTGGCTTCACGACAGTTTACAAATCTCCCACATAGTTCAGAATCCGGATCAGCTATTTATCCATTGAGTCAGAATTATCAGGTAAATAATAGCAACTGTTATTCCAGCCTACTTTGAGGAGGAAAATCATTGATCAATCGAGATTCATGGCTATTAGTTTCAATGATTTCCGGCAAATAGGAGAATTTGCCTGCTCAAGATCGAAAGTGCGTTGGGAAGTGCCGTTCAGAAATTTGAATTTTTGATTTCAAATTTTGGATATCGACCAGAGCATGTCGAACCAGTCAAAATAAAAGATGTAAATGTAAAGAGATAGCTTTACATCTCTTTCATATTCTCGAGACACTTACCTGGAAATCAGAAGGTTATCTCTTACCACCTGAATGACAATCCGCCCCGTACCGTGCGCCGAGTGCGAGCTGCGATGAGATACGTCATCCCATCCTCAACCCCGTTGGTTTGATCGAGCAGGTTACGAACATCAACCAGGGCCTGCCAGCGTACCGGCAATCCGAAATTCGGCAGATCCTGAGTGACATAGACATTGATGTTTGGATCGTAAACGCTCAATCGTCCGGCGAACGGATCTATTGCAAAGACGACGGCGGAAGGCGAAAGCCTGATCACCGTCGAAATGCGTGTGCCGGTCTCATGCGTAAAATCAAGATCGAGTTTAGCCGTGGCTACCTGAAAGAATCCTCCTCGGAAGATCTCCGCCGGCCTCACGGAATCGAAAGACAAAGTGTTGAAGCTCGTGCCACGACCGAAACTGTAACCGACCGAAGCTGTTACGTGTTCGTCCAGGCTATTTCTATAGATGACGCGTATGCCACGCGCCGCCCCATTCATCGCCGTGACTTGATGAGCGACTTGCTCGATTGTTGCCTGAGTTTCAGGAGAGGCTTCGAGTGGCAGAGCGAGCACACCTACCCCGTGACCCGAGATCAAATCGTAGAAAGCCGAGCCTTCAAGTGAAGAATCGCCATCTCCGAATAGTCGTTCAATGCCGACTTCAAAACGCCGGCTCCGGTCGAGGATCGGGGAATCATTAAAAGCGATATAAGGAGGCGAATCCTCAAAAGTCGCCTGAATGTTTTCCGTATTGAAACTCTCGAGAGAGTTGCGGTATTGATCGGAGCCAGGTGTGACAGCGGCATTCAGACGCAATCGCGAAGACGGGGCATATTGCACAGCGAAACGAGGCACCACGCTATCGTTTTGACTGTTTGCCGACCCCAGGAAACGTGAATAATCAAAGCCGTAGATAATCAGCAGAGGGCGGAAGACCTGCCACGACCCTACTGCTGTAACTGAAAGTTGATCAAGTGAACGGCCGGTTGAAAGAGTACCGGAGGTATCAATGGCCGGATCTGAAGCGTCAATTTCGGGGTTCATTTTGCGGGCGAGCGCAACCTGACCATAGCCGATTGATGCGGTGACCTGGTGCCTGTCATTCGGACGCACGGTAGCGATTGCTGAAAGACGTTGAGGCGCGAGGTATCCAACACCACGTTGACCAATGAGGGCCATCTCAACATTGCCGGGTAGTGTGCCCGAAAAGGCGAAGTTCGTGCCGAAGAAGTTGGCGCCAGGAAGGCCGTCCTGAGAGGCTGAACTAACTGCGATCAGCTGAGTCATCCCATGAAATGACGGGCGCGGTGTTCTCAAACTATCTTGAATCGCCACATCTTCACTGGCACTTTTATCGGCCGCTTCTTCACCATTTTCCGTATCTTCACGCAAATTCAGGACGTGACGCGGCACGCTTCGCGCGATCCAGCGGTAGTCATCGCTATCGCCGCGCTTTTGCACCAGCGTATCGGTACGTCTGAGCTGGAAGTCGTAGGTTACTCTTACCGGGCGGTCGAGGTTGACACGCGCGAATGTTTGCGCGACAAATCCCTCGGCCGAAGCACGCAGACGATAAATGCCCGGAGCGATATCAGCCGAGAATTTACCTTGAGTATCTGTTTTGACACTCTTGATTTCTCTGCCGCGTGGATGAGGTTGGAGCAACGCAACGACAGCGCCAACCAGCGGAGTGCCCTGAACATCTTTCACTGTTCCGGTGACGAGTGCCAATGATGGGGATGCCTCGACGATACCGGAGGAGAATCCGGTAATTGAAGCTGGAGCGACCACCACTGCACCAAGCATGCAGCCCGCGATCAAAATATTGATTGCTTTCTTCATGTATCTTCCGCCTTTCAATCGAAGCAGAAAAGGCTTCAAGGGGGAAAAGCCCACATAACTATCTATACTATCTATACTATCTTTAATCTCTAATAAATCCCAGCGCTTGCTCGGCGTGTTAACAATTGAACGTCGAAAGCAGAGGAAATTGTCGAATATTGATAGGAAAGTGTCAACTGAGATATCGAGAGAGAAGACGAAACTTTTGATTGCGGATTGCGGATTGCGGATTGCGGATTGCGGATTTGAAGAGAA
>JAKEHZ010000074.1 GCA_022614735.1 Acidobacteriota bacterium
ACCGCCAATTGAATTTCCAAGCAAGGAGGCCGCTTTTTGGCGGTCTTAGGAGTATTTTACGTTGCTCCGGCCCGGAAGGGGCGGGGCTTCTGAGGAGGCGATGGCAAAGAAGAAGATCTCGGAGAAAATACAAATCTGGATTGATGCGCGCAGGAAGTACCACCTCTCACACGCTCAAGTGCAAATGGCGCGCGAACTTGGGCTTAATCCCAAGAAATTCGGTAAACTGGGGAACCATCGTCAAGAACCGTGGAAAATGCCGTTGCCGCAATTCATTGAACATTTGTATTTCAAACGTTTTGGTAAGACCGCTCCGGATCGTGTCTTCTCCATTGAGGAACGCCTCACCACAGATGCGCGGAAGAAGCAGGAGGAGAGGGAGCGCAATCAAGCGAATGCTGCGCCAGTCAGTGCGCCCGCCTCGACAGAACAACCTGGCGACATCATGGATAAAGCAGCAGACAAGATTATCGTGGAGGGGTGATGAAAGAGAACCGATTAAACTTGAAAGTGGGTGATTCAGTGGCGGTAAAATCGGGAACGAAGGATCCTGACACCGGCGGCGATATTACCGGCTGGCAAGGCAGAATTACCGAGTTCGCAGAATACGAAGGCGAGACTTGGGAAAGAGAAGTATGCGATTCCGCTGTGCGATCTGGAAGTGACTGATCGGCATTCAGCGAACTACGAACCGGTTAAGGATTATGTAGTCTGGTTTGATAACCGGTAGTCGGCGCATCATCAGAGACATTAAAGCACCGGTGCGTTAGGAAGCAGCAAGACCTTTGTCCGAAGTGATCGTTGAAGATAGAGGCTGAACTGAAAACTTTTGCGGCAGATATAGTGAGACTTGGGGAATCAGATCAACGCACATGGCTACAGCTTGATAAAAATTCACGAAAATTTTTCTGGTCTGCCTCCACAATATGGCCTACATGCGCTAAACTCTCACCACAATTTATTGTATTTTAATTCTTGTAGTGAAGCTCAGGAGAGAGATCAACTCCTGATAAAGTTTATGCTGCACTCTTAATATTATGGCTGACGGTCTGCCATACGAACGCTCGGTCTTCGAGCATCGTACAATTCAAGATATCAATGACGAAATCCGCGATGTTTATCGCCGCTACCCTCAACCCTGGGTCATCGGCTACAGCGGCGGTAAAGACTCCACCACTGTATTGCAACTGGTTTGGAAGGCGCTGGAAGAAATGCCGTCTGAAGAGCGGCAGAAGCCGGTGTTTGTAATCGCCTCTGATACAAAAGTAGAAACGCCAGTCATCGTCGATTACATTGACCAGACGCTGCGCCGCATCAATGAAACAGCCGCAGCAACAGGCATGCCGTTTCGTGCCGAAAAGGTGATGCCGACGCTCAACAACAGTTTCTGGGTCAACCTGATAGGACGTGGCTATCCGGCCCCAACCTCTCGCTTTCGATGGTGCACTGAAAGGCTCAAGATTGAGCCAGCCAACCGCTTTATCGCTGAGAAGGTCGGTCAATACGGCGAAGTGATTATGGTGCTGGGCGTGCGCAAGACCGAAAGCTCGACGCGGATGCAGTTGATGCGAACCAACCAGATCGGGGACCACTTCCTGCGCCGCCATTCAATGTTGCCTGGCGCTTACGTCTATGCTCCCATCGCCGACTTTTCGACCGACGACGTGTGGACTTACCTGCTGCAAGTCGCCTCGCCTTGGGGCAGCAACAATCGTGACCTTGCGGCGCTCTACCGTAACGCCAGCGCGGGCGAATGCCCGCTGGTGATTGATGATTCAACGCCGTCGTGCGGCAACTCCCGTTTCGGTTGCTGGGTCTGCACAGTCGCCACACGCGACACTTCGATGGAAGCGATGATTGACAGCGGCGAAGAGTGGTTGGAGCCGTTGCTAGAATTCCGCGAGTGGCTGGCCGTGACGATTGATCCGGCGCGCAAACGCGAGTTCCGAGACATCAAGGGGCGCGACGGCAGGGTCGTCTTCAAAAAGGACGGTACGCCCGCTGTACGCACTTACAAACTGGACACCAGCCGGCAAATGCTCGAAAAAGTTTTGCACATCCAGCAACAGGTTCGCCGCAATGGCCCAGACCCGCAGGCCACTATAATCGAGGATGAAGAGTTGCACGAAATCCGCCGCCTCTGGCGCACCGAGCGGCAGGATTGGGAAGATTCCGTTCCGCGCATCTTCCGCGATGTCAACGGCTACAATTTAGATTGGCCGGTGGACGATAACGGCCATTTCGATAATGAAGAGAAAAAACTGCTCGCCGGCATCTGCAAGGAGAACGAAGTGCCATTTGACCTGGTTGCGCGAATGCTGGAAGAGGAACGCCGCGCAAACGGAATGGCGCGCCGCGCCGGTATTCAGAAAGCGATAGAGCGAGTGCTGGCTGAGGAATGGCGAAGTGAGGAAGATATCCTGTTCGCGCAAACGGCCTTGTAAACCCGGCTGAGCTACTAACAGACAACTCCGTTCGGAGAATGCGATTACTCAACCTGACAATACAGAACTTCGGAGTCTTTCACGGCAGACACGATTTTGACCTCATGCCTGTGAGTGATGACCCCGCCCGCCTCCGCAATGCGGAAAACGCGTTGCATCCACTTGTGGTCATCAGCGGGCAGAACGGCGTCGGCAAAAGCACGCTGTTTCAAGCGTTGATGCTGGCGCTACATGGTTCGCTGGCGCTCGGCGATCAGGTCAGCCGCCAAGCCTACAGTGACTTTCTAGTGAGCCGGTTGCATCGTCGCATGGGAATTGGCATTCCTGTGATGGCGGATGACGCGCTCGTCGCGCTCAGTTTCCGTTACGTGCGATCAGGGCAACCGCAGCGCATCCTGGTCGAGCGTCGCTGGCGCCGCAGCGGCGAACAGGTCACCGAAACGCTGAAGTTTTTTTGCGACGGCAAGGTTCCGGAAGTCGCCGCCGAGGATTATCAGAACTGGCTGAACGATCTCTTCCCGCCCGGACTCGCTGCCGTCTGTTTCTTCGACGCTGAAAAGCTCGAGGCGCTCTCCCACCCGGATCATTACAGCGAATTGCTCGGCGTCACGCTTCGACGCCTGCTCGGCCTAGACCTGGTCGAACGGTTGCAAAACGACATTGATCGCTATCTGACGTTGCGGGGTGGTGGAAGCAAGGAAGGCGACAGGCTGCGCGGAGAAAAGAAGCAGATTGAGACGTCGCTCAAAAAGCTGGAGATGCAACTGGAGAAACTAGGGAAACAGGCAGAAAAGCTCCTCGCTGAAGAGAAGCGGCTGGATGAAGCGCTCTCCACGCAAGAGCGGCGGCTGGTGGCCGAAGGTGGTTCCTACGCCGCACGCCGTTCTGCAATGCTGGAGCGATTGCAACCTATCGAGCGCGAAATTGATCAACTCTCCACTCAGTTGCGCGACATGTGCGCCGAACTCCTGCCTTTTGCGCTCGCCCCGGAACTCTGTGCGAGCTTGAGCGACAGGCTCAAAATTGAAGCTTCTCTCGACAACACCCAATCCGCCGAACACCTCGAACAACATTTGAACGAGTTGAAAAGCGTTATCGAAGAGGATGATCTGTGGCAGGATATAAAAATCTCGTATTTCAACCGCAACCAATTTGCCGAGAGGCTAATAAAGAAATTGCGCAAGGCCGCCAGAGCAAAAAAGACTGCCAAAGCCTCCGTCCTTCACGAACTGGCCGAGCCGGAACGCGAACGTTTACAGAGCTGGATCACTCAAGTACAACACTCTGTGCCGCAGCAAACCTCATTCATCGGTGAACGGTTGCGTGCCCTGCAGGAGGAACAAACCAGGATTGAAGCCGATCTGCGGCGCGTGCCCGATGAAGCCACACTAGCGCCGATTCACGCTGAAATTACACGTCTGCAAACCGAGCTAGAAGAACTGCGCCTGCGACAATCTGAACTCAACGAACAGATCGGCGCCGCGCAATTTCAACGCGCCGAAGCCGCCAGAAAGCTGGAGCGCGTAAGCGAAAAATTCGCCACCGTCCAGGCGCGCCAGCGGCAGACGCAACTGGCCGAACGCAGCCGTCGCGCTCTGCGCAGTTATCACGAGGCTTTGCTTCGGCAGCGTATCGCCGCGTTGGAAAAAGCCTTGATCACAAGCTTCAACACCATCTGTCGCAAAGAACACCTGATCGAACAGGTCAGCATCAGCCCCGATCTCTTCACAGTTGAACTGCGCGGCGCGGATGGGCGCGCGCTCGACCTGTCGGCCTTTTCTGCCGGAGAGCGCCAACTCTTCGCCCTTGCCCTGCTGTGGTCGCTGCGACAAGTCAGCGGCCGCCAGTTGCCGCTCGTGATAGACACGCCGCTCGCCCGCCTCGATGACAGCCACCGCTCGCGCTTGCTGCACGATTTCATTCCACAAGTTGCCGATCAGGTCGCTCTGTTAACGACCGATGCGGAGATGGACGCGCGGCTGCTCGGTCAGGCGGAACCGTATCTGGCCCGAGCCTATCGCCTCCACTTCGACGCTAGAAAGCAAGAGACCGTCGTTGTATAGAATCAGATAACAAACAATGGCCAAGAAGCACCAGCTTGACAGCGCCAGTCATTCTCGCCGACCGATCTATATGGATCATCATGCCACCACTCATGTTGACCGGCGCGTGCTGGAAGCGATGTTGCCCTATTTCACCGAGATCATCGGCAATGCCGCCAGCATTGATCACGAATACGGAGCAGAAGCCAATCGCGCCGTCGAAAAGGCCCGCCAGCAGATTGCCGCGCTGATCAACGCGCAACCGGACGAGATCATCTTCACAAGCGGCGCGACCGAATCAGACAACCTGGCCATCCTCGGTACCGCCGAACAGCACGCCGATCGGGGCAATCACATCATCACCTGCGTCACTGAACACAAAGCCGTGCTCGATTCGTGCCAGTACCTGGAACAGAAAGGCTACCGTGTCACATACCTGCCCGTAGACCAGTACGGCCTGATTGACCCCGACGACGTGCGCCGCGCCATCACACCGCAATCGATCCTGATTTCGGTTATGGCGGCTAACAACGAAATCGGCACGCTCGCGCCGCTCGCTGACATCGGGCGCATCGCCCGCGAACACGAAGTCCTGTTTCATACCGACGCAACGCAAGCAGCAGCTTACATCCCGCTCAATGTCGAGGTGCTGGACATTGATCTGCTCTCGCTTTCCGCTCACAAGATGTACGGCCCTAAAGGAATTGGAGCACTTTACGTGCGTAAACGCCGCCCGCGCGTTCGTGTGTCGGCGCAAATGCGCGGCGGCGGCCACGAACGCGGGATGCGTTCCGGCACGCTCAATGTTCCCGGTATAGTTGGCTTGGGCAAAGCAGCTGAAATCGCGGCGAAGGAGATGAAAGCGGAAGCGAAGCGGGTGGGCGAACTTCGTGATTTGCTGTGGCACCGATTGCAGGAGAATCTCGAAGGTGTTCAACTCAATGGTCATCCGACTCAGCGTCTGCCTAACAATCTGAGCGTTGCCATTCCCAGTGTGGAAAGCCGTTCGTTGTTGGTACAAGTCAAGCACGATGTGGCACTGTCAACAGGCTCAGCATGCACAACAGCTATAGTCGAACCGTCGCACGTTATTCTGGCATTGGGATATGGCGAAGAGCGTGCGCATAGTTCTGTGCGCTTTGGTTTGGGAAAGGAGAACACACAGCGCGATATAGAATTTGTCGTGGAATGCTTGAAGGCATCTGTACAGCGGCTTAAGTGGCTTGTGGCAACTTGAGTATAGAAGAGACTTGCTCAAGGAGTAGAAAGGACTGCTACTCATTGATTCTTTGTTAAGTGACGGGCAAAATGACTAATGCAGAAAATCAAATGGAGTTGCTATGCAATCAGAATACGTTATACAGAAGGATGGGGTCTGGCGAGTGTCCGGTAGCCGCGTCTCCTTGGATTCAATTGTCTACGCTTTCTGGAATGGCGAGTCTGCCGAAACCATCGCACAATCATTCCCCGTGCTTAAGCTGGAACAAGTCTATGGTGCAATCGCTTTCTATCTTGCTCATCGTGATGAGATCGACCGTTATCTGCAACAGCGTCGCGCCGATTATGAAGCTAAACGTCAGGCCGCGCGTGACGCAGACCCGATGTTCTACCAGAAAATGGCGGAAGTTCGTCGTCAGTTACTTCAAACCACTTCATGAAAGCCCGATTTCAGGCCGATGCTGACCTTCATCAAACGATCGTGAGCATTGTCGTGCGACGAGAAGCAGGTGTGGATTTTCAAACCGCCCCAGCCGCTGAGCTGATAGGATTGGATGATCTAGAGGTTCTCGCCATTGCTGCCAGAGAAGGGCGAATAGTGGTTTCTCACGATCAGTCCACGATGCCGGACCATTTCGCCGAGTTCATTCAAAATCAAACAAGCCCCGGTTTACTTATAGTCCCGCAGCATCTATCACTTGTTGTGGCAGCAGAGGAACTGTTATTGATATGGCATGCTTCCGAGGCGAAGGAATGGATTAACAGGATCTCTTTTCTGCCATTATGAAGATTGGTCTCAGATCGCTGCTAGTGCAACTCAAACATGATGTGTCGTTGTCAACTGGCTCAGCCTGTACGACTGCCAAGGTGGACCCATCGCACGTCATTAGTTAAGGCAGTTGATTATAGCCTGATGATCTCTCGTTATGACTTTCAATCAGGTTCCACTCCTGTGGCAAGTTCTGTTGAATCCCCCGTGTACGAAAAGTCAACGTTTGCGAAATACATATTGTCTGTGCCAACTCAAGGCGTCTAGATCAGGCCAGAGCTTCTCCTCCTTGGGCCCAATGATTTTGCGACTGGCAAATGTAATGATGTGGCCAGGGATATTGTGATTGATGCTCAATTGTGGAGATGTTACGACGATGTACTTGGCTGAAACCGAGATCATCCCCTCGTCAAAACTCCAATGGCAAAGTTTACAAAGAGCCATGCCATTGCGTGGGTTGTCGTTAAAACTGACGCTCCATGGTTTGATGTGAGCAGCGTCCACGACGGTGTGCCCGTCAGCCGTCAGCATACGTACACCGCAAATTGCGCAGCGGTGATCGTAGGCCGTCACCACAGCGCGGCGAAATCCTTGATCGCGTGCAGCTAGTCGTACTGCTTGCCCAATCGAGAGGGTTTCTGAATCTTTTTGCTTCCTGGCTTGTTCGAGCAGATTCTGGCTGTAGCTGTAGGCTTCAAGATTGATGATGCCTTGCTCCATCAGCCCCGAATGCAATTCCGGCGAGAAGTACTTTTCAATCAGGAGCGCACGAAGTTGTTCGCGTGAACTCTTGTTCCGTAGCAGTTGATACAGTCCTTCATCCAATCTCGCACCGATTACCAACTCTCGAAGCCGATGAACGGACTTAATTTGATCGCTCCCTTCGACAATGGCTTTCTTGCCTGGTTGCGGTATCAAATGCCAGAAGCCATCGCTTTTAAGGTGAAAGAAGGGCAAAGCCAGATTGCCGCGCTGATCCGGTGGCATCACCCGCGCCCAGTAAAGTGTGAACAGTTCACCGAGATCGGGAGTGATCTCAATGAGATTGGAAGAGACGGTTCCTTCCGCGATCAAATCCATCACGGCAAGCAGTAATAGCGGTTTATGCGGAGCGCGGTGATAAGTTGTAGCAGGCCAGCGACTCCGGCTGGAATCAGTACGAAGTCTTGTGAAGTGTTCGAGGTAAGCTGTGGTCATTTCGCATCAGTAATTGTCTGTCTGTTTGTTAGAAGAGGACTGTAGCTTAGCCACACGAGCAGTCGCTAATTTCTCGTCCGCCATAGCTCCACTTTGAGTATAAACATTTCCTGTTTCTGATGGCTCTAGGATGCCCATCAATGGGTAAAGTCCCGACGCATTACGGCTCCGCCGTTGTCAAATGAAGCGATTGGCCAAAAGAGCATTTACGGCGAGTGTGAAGACAATCAAACGTGAGCAATTTCAGGGCTTTTCACGAAGAGAGTGTCGAGTCGTCCGAATGATTCGAGGACATTCGCAGGCAGGCCACCGCACAGGAAAAATCAGTTTCCTGAGGATAAAAGGGGGGCTTTCTGAGCCATGTCTGGATTGGTAGAGATTCAGCGCTTGGCCTTTGATCTCATTAACCTGGGGGCGAGTCCGCATTTCACCGGTGATTGCGTCTACGGTTACTTCTCCGGCTGTTCCGATAGGATCATCTTGCGGATGCACATACAGAATGGAGACTCGCCGAGTTCTGCATTACCATCGACATCTGGCTCACCCGCCAGGTAGCGGTCGCCTACATAACACACTAGCCACTCGTTAACCGTAGCGGTCGCCTGACGCGATGAAATCAGATTGATTACTTCAACTGTCATACGGGTACACTTTAGCGCAACCCGCAACAGATTTGAAGCACGACCAGCGTTCAGAGACGTGGGGGTTAGGAAAACAGGATGCGGAGATTCGAGCTTAAATCCGTCTTCCACGGCTCAAATAACTCCTGTGCGCTTTCATCCGCAAACAGCCGCAACTCAGCCGCCGCCATCGAATAAACCATCGCATCCACAGCATTGATCACGTCCTGGTTCTCGCGGTTTGCCAGAATCACCTTCTGGTAAAACGGATGGTTGGCGTTCCATTCGATGTAAATCGTACGTCCTCGCTGTTCCGTCGTGTAAATCGGGCCTTCGCGCTCGAAATGGCCGACGATGAATTGGACGGAACCGGGCGCGGGCTTGCCGGACTCCTTTACTTCAGGCTTCTGCGCTTCCGGCTTGGGTTCGGGTTGCGGCGGCGGTTTGATCAGCAACGCTGATTTGCTGTCAATCAAACGTTCGGCAGCGACGTAACCCACGTCGTGGCTTTCGGTGACGGCGGCGCGCTTTTTAAGCTGTTTGCGGATGGAGATCAAGTCGCCGCCAATCAGGGTGTCGAGTTGGTCGCGGATGCTCTGCGTCGGTTTGACGTCGCGTTTGGTGAATTCAATACCCATCGCTTCATCCATCCGCCCGGAGATGAAGATCTCGCCGCGAAAGCGAATGAAGTCGGGATGGCGGCTGAGCGAGTTCAAACCTAGCAACTGGGCGGCGGCGATTTCGCGGTTGTTGCGTAGCACGTAAAAGCCCAATTTTTGGATGTTGTAACCGTGCTTCTTGTTGAGTTGCGTGTTGCCGTGATCGGGCAGCATCACCAGGCGGATGCGAACCGATTCGGTCTGCTTTTCACCTTCGAGGCCGAACTCCAGATCGTAGGTTTCATCGCTGTACGGTTCATTCTTTCCGTCCTCCAGCCAGAGCGGGTCATTGATCGGAACCCGCTGCTCGCCGACAAAAAACTCCCGCCCTGAGCGGATGAACATCCGGTAGACTTGGCCCAGATGCTGGGTCAACTCTTTCTCGAAGGCTTTGGTGTATTTGCGTTTGAAATCATCCGATTTGCTGATCTGAATGAGTGTGCCTGACGGAGCATCACCCAACGTTTCGGCGAAGATTTTCTTCTCGGCTTCACGTGCCGGGCCAAAGTATTCGCGGATGAACTGATTGGCTTCGATCATATGGTCAACGTCGGTGATGTTGACCAGCAATTCGCCCAACTCAACACGCTGAGAAAATCAGAGCAGTCGTCGGAAAGCGGTGGGACGCTGACGAGATGGTAGTAGAAAATAGTGGTGTCGATGTAGCAGACGATCCCGTCGGGAATGTTTCTCAACACGGTTTAGCTCCCGATAACATCGTATTCGTGACTATCACCGATTTCACGCGCGATCCGAGGTTCGATTTGAATTCGGCTTCCCCGCTGTTGATCAATCACACTGACCCCTTCCTTAACTGCACCGACCACCTCGACGGTAAGCCGAACCTTCTCATTCTCTTTGAGTTGGGTCAAGGGTGAGAGTGGCCTGAGGACTCCGGATTCATATATTGCTTCGATCGTAATGCTCATTAGCTTCGAACTCCTTTTCGAGCACATTCTAACATAGAAAAGATGGTTTCCCGATTTGCCAATCAGTATTGCAACCAGACTAAGTTGACACTAACGCTCACCTCATACGTCTTCAAACCATTTCCCCCTTGACAATCTAGGTAAGTTTCATCTATCTTCCCATGGTCAATCTAGGGAGGTTATCACATGGCTCAATCCAGACCTAATCTGCTTCAGGGCACGCTGTCGATGCTTATTCTCAGAACGCTCGCGCACGGCGCTCTGCACGGATACGAGATCGCGCTCCGGATTCAGCAATCTTCCGCAGACGTTTTGAAAGTCGAAGAAGGCTCGCTCTACCCGGCGCTCTATCGAATGGAAGCGCAGGGCTGGATCGAAGCCGAGTGGGGCGCTTCGGAAAACAATCGCCGGGCCAAATATTACAAACTCACGCGCGCGGGTCGCAAACAACTCGCCGTCGAAACATCGAACTGGGAGCAACTCAGCGAAGCGGTAACCAAAGTCTTGCAGACAGCGTGACGAGAGGAGGACAAGCAATGACACCAATAAAGTCCATTTTGCGGCACATAAACTTGTTTGATCAGAGCCTGGAGATTGAGCGTGAGATTGAAGATGAGGTACGTTTTCATGTCGAATCGCGCACACGTGACAACATTGCAGCCGGGATGACGCCAGCTGAAGCCGAAGCCGACGCGTTGCGTCGTTTCGGCGATTACGCCAGCGTCAAAGCGGCGTGCCGCAAGATCAGCAAAGAAAGGGTGGCAGGCACCATGAATGTAAAAGCAATGAAAGGAATCAGCTGGATTATGCTGGGCTGCGGATTGACGCTGTTACTCACCGGTGAGATTCCCACCGTCAATCACGTCGGACAGTGGTTGATCTGGATTGCGATAATGTGGCGTTTATTGATCTATCTGCGCACGACGCAGCCTGACCAACACCGAATCAAATCTGCCGAGCAACCAACCTTGAGCATAACGGGGTTGGCCGAAAGTGTCCCCGCCAGCAATCTCGCTGAGCGGTCATTTTGTCAGGTCCCCGCGTTCGATCAAGAAGGGCGCACACCGGTCGAACGGCTCATCTCAAAAGATAAGTGAAAAATGGCTCTCGCACGAAACTACACCCTCTGCCTTACGAGATTCCTACCGGCTCACGCTGCTCCAGCCTGATGTCCTACCGTGCTTTTTGCGGTTGAACAGCGCTCCAGGCAGATTGATAATGAGAGCGCAGACTTATGACTCTTTACAGCATAGGCCATAGCAACGTGAGCATTGACGCTTTTCTTGAATTACTCCGGCGTCATCAGATAGGAGTGCTGGTTGACGCCCGTAGTCAGCCCTTCAGCCGTTATAATCCACATTTCAGCCGCGAGTCATTGAGACGAGCGATAGAGGGTAATGGCATACAGTATGTTTTTCTAGGTGATAGGATCGGAGGAAAGCCGAAAGACAATAGTTATCGGCTTGCTGATGGTCGCGTGGATTATGAAAAACTTGCTTCATCAGCTCTCTACCTCGAAGGGATTGAGTTGCTGGTCAAACTGGGCGAATCAAACAATGTCTGCTTTATGTGTGCTGAAGCCGATTTTAAAAAATGTCATCGCTACTGGCTGATCACACGCACGCTCGTTGCGCGCGATATCGTAGTCAAACACATTCTCCATTCCGGGGAACTCGTCAATTCTAATCAATCCGATTTCGAGACTGGACAATTGAGGCTTTTTACTTAATGCCTCGATATATCGAAATCAGAAGAGAATACGAAACAAACGAAAATAACGAAACAAACGAAAAAGTTTAAAATATTTCGTTTGTTTCGTTATTTTCGTTTGTTTCGTATTCTCTCTTCGTCTTCATTTTCAAATCCCACAAAAACAGGCTCCGGATGGAGATGCACGGCGAATGTAATAAGCACTCGATCTTGTATCTCTTCCACTAACTCCAAAACTTCGCGCGCCCTTGCGCCGCCACGATTGATAATCGCCAGTGTATGTTTTGATGAAATGCCAACGCGGCCACGGTGGTAACCTCTATGAAAACCTGCGCGCTCGATCAACCAGGCTGCAGGCACCTTCATCTTGCCATCTTCCGTAGTAAAACCCGGCACTCTTTCCTGGCTCCGAATCAAACCCTGGCCTTTCGCAGTCTCTATCACTTGCTCATAGATCTCGCGCGTAACGATAAGGTTTTTGAAGAACGATCCGGCGCTGCGGCAATCCGCATCGCCGGGCACGAGCAGCATTGCTTTCCTCTCTCGTATTGTTCGCACCGCTTCACGGACCTCTTTCAACGCCGGCTTCGTCGACATATCAGCGAAGAAGTCCTTGACATCAGGATAGCGGATTGCAGGCTCACCATGTGGTTTCAAAACAAAAGTTACACCGAGAACGATGTAACGATCACGGTTGACAGTATTGAAGATGCTTGCACGATAGCTGAAGCGACAATCGGCATTGCTCAATTCATCGATGCGCTGCGTCAGGCGGTCGTATACGCGAACGGAAGTAATCGTCTCACTCACTTCCTGCCCGTAGGCGCCGACATTCTGTACAGGCGTTCCTCCTACTAATCCTGGAATCCCGCTCAAACATTCAACGCCAGCCAGGCCGCGATCGACGCACGAATGCACAAACTCATCCCAATCTTCGCCTGCGCCGGAAGTAACTAAAACTCGTTCTCCTTGCTCAGACCATTCGATGCCTCTGATTGCCACACGTAAGACCAGTCCCGGGAAACCTTCGTCCGCAATCAAAACATTGCTGCCGCCGCCGAGAATGAAGACCGGCAACTGGGACATTTCGGAAAATGCGAGTGCTTCGAGCAACTGCTTTTCGCTCTGAGCCTCAGCGAAGTAACGCGCAGGCCCGCCGATCTGCAGCGTCGTGTAAGGCGCAAGCAGGACATTTTCCTTAATCATGTGAAAATTTGTGATGACAGTACCATTCAAGAATCCGAAACAAACGAAAAACCAGGCATGTTTCACAGGAAGGCGAAACTAGCAAAAAGTTTCAACACAAAGGGTCAAAGGGTCAAAGGGTCAAAGAAGAAAAAAATCAAGCATTTATCCCCCTTTGACCCTTTGACCCTTTGACCCTTTGTGTTGAAACTGTTAGCCGGAAGATGAAACTTGCCAAAAACCAAAACATTTTCGTGTGTTTCGTATTCTCTCTTCTAAATCTCGCCGCGAAGAAAATCTCGCACCTTCTTCAAATCATCCCAAGCTTCGCGCTTCTTGTCGGGTGAGCGCAGCAGGTAAGCGGGGTGGAAGGTCGGCAGTACCTTGATTCCGCGGATTCGCGGATAGTCTTGAAACTCACCACGCATCTTCGTGATGCCGATTTTAGTATCGAGCAGCGCCTGCATCGCCGGATTGCCGAGCGCGACGATGAGTTTAGGCCGGATCGCTGCGATCTGTCGAAAGAGGAAAGGAATACAGGCCTCAACTTCATCTTTTTCGGGAGCGCGGTTTTCGGGCGGTCGCGACTTGACAACATTAGCGATGTAGACCTCTTCACGTTTCATATCAATCGCTTCGATCATCTTCGTCAGCAATTGTCCCGCGCGTCCGACAAAAGGCCGGCCTGTCGCGTCTTCATCCGCTCCCGGACCTTCGCCGACAAACATCAACTCGGCTTTTGGATTGCCCTCACCGAAGACAATCTTCGTCCGCGTCGACCAGAGCTTGCAGCGCCTGCAATCGCCCAGGTCATGACGAATGTCTTCGATCGTTTCATTGATGTCGTGGTCTTCGAGCAGCGGCGGAGAGAGTTCGCCGAAGAGCGATGTCGCTTGTGGAGCAGGCTTTTCTTTTTTCGTCGTCATCGTTGTTGCTGGTTTAGAGATAAATAGCGATGGTGGTGTAAGAGTCAATACAGGTTCCGTCTTTTCGCCGATGCTTGACAGACCAAGCTCGCGGTAATAGAGCAGGTACTCCTTAGCTCGCTTGATCAATTCGCTGAGTTCTTCCCGGGGGTCCATCACTTAGTTACTATCCACCGTAGACTTGCAATCTCATCAAGCACGCGGTCAGCCATTTCGCGTTTGCCTTGCAGCGGCAACTCAATGCGCGAGCCGTCCCGTTTGATAATAGTTGCCGCGTTTGTCTCAACATCGAAGCCGGCATCAATCTGTGTGATGTCGTTCGCAACGACCAAATCCAGCCTTTTTTCGCGTAGCTTCTTCTCAGCATTTTCAAGCAGCGATTGAGATTCAGCTGCAAAGCCAACGACAATGCGGCCATTGTGATTGGGATAGGCCCCGACTGCTTTGATGATATCTTCAGTCTCTTCGAGCTCAATTGTGATCGCCTTGCGGCCCTGTTTCTTGATTTTTTGAGGCGAACTTTTAGCAGCGCGAAAGTCAGCCACGGCAGCACAACCAATGAACACAGTTATATCCGCAAGGCGGCTCATGACCGCCTCATACATCTCCTTCGCGGAGCGCACAATCACTGGTTCAATGCCCGCCGGAGGCTGTAGCCTTACCGGGCCTGAGATCAAGGTTACGCTTGCGCCACGGTCGCGCGCGGCTTCGGCCATGGCATACCCCATCTTCCCCGACGAGCGATTTGTGATGAAACGCACCGGATCGAGGTCTTCGACTGTAGGTCCCGCAGTAATCATCACGTGCTCACCGAGGAAATCCTCTGATTGAGCATTGTAGAAGGCGGATTCCGGATCTTGTGGTTTTTCGGACACCGGCAATCCACTATCCTCACCCCGCATTTGAAGGATTTCCAGCGCGCGCTGAACTATCTCCTCAGGTTCTGCCAGGCGCCCGACACCCACTTCACCACATGCTTGATAGCCTTCGCCCGGATCGACAAACATCACACCGAGCTTTCGCAAAATTTCTATGTTCGCCTGCGTCGTCGGATGATTCCACATCTCAACATTCATTGCGGGCGCAATTAACACAGGATTGGTGTTGGAGAGATAAACGGTTGAAAGAAAATCATCCGCCATACCGTGCGCGAACTTGGCGATGATGTTTGCTGTGGCCGGAGCGACGAGCAGCAAATCCGCTTCGCGCGCAACAGTGATGTGCTCAATCGTAGAATAATTCGGCCGATCAAACATCTCGACAATTACAGGCTGTCCTGAAAGCGCCTCGAAAGTGAGCGGCCGCATGAATTCTGTCGCGTGCCTCGTCATCACCACGCGTACCTGCGCCCCAGCCTTCTGCAAGCCACGTAAAACTTCAGCAGCCTTGTAGGCGCCAATACACCCCGTAACGCCCAGTAAGATCTTCATAACAATTTTGTGGGACGGGGGAGACGGATTGCGGATTGCGGATTGCGGATTGATGTACAGCAACCTTTCCAGGTTGCTGCTGTTACGTCAATGGTCACATCAGCGAGATAGCAGCAACCTGGAAAGGTTGCTGTACATCAATCCGCAATCCGCAATCCGCAATCCGACTCCCCGCTCCCTACTTCTCAACTCCCTGAGTGACTTCGAAGTTGATCAGCCCACGCTCCACCTCTTCGAGTGCGATGCGCGTCGGTTTGGAACCGGATAAGTTAATGCGCGGTCGCGCACCTCTCTGTATCTGCTTGCTCCGTTTAGCAGCAATTAGAATTTTTCGGTATTTGCTATCAATCGCCAGTATCTTCATATCGTTTGGATCTTGATTCTCCATAGTCACTTACCTCGATGTATTATCTCCTGAAAGTTTGTAAAATTTGTTCGACAACTTCCGTCTGCCGTTCGAGCCGACAACGCTCGGCCAGGATGATTGCGGCCAGCTCATCAGCCGCTTTATTAAGATCATTGTTGATTACGACATAATCAAAATTTGGATAGTGCGCGATTTCGTCAAGAGCATTCTGCATTCTCAATTGCAGATCATCTGACGTACCACCACCCCGCATGCCCAGTCTATTGACGAGAGCCTCATATGACGGTGGCAGAATGAATACTCCGGTAGCTTCCGGAAACAACCTGCGTGCTGTTGAAGCGCCCTGCACATCGATCGTCAGGATCACGTCATATCCTGCAGCGCGCAGAGCTTCGACCGACTGTCGTGGAGTACCGTAAAGATTACCATGCACACGTGCCCATTCAAGAAAATCCCCTCGCTCGATCATAGTCTCGAACTCGTCGCTCGTCACAAAATAATAATCTACGCCATTCTTTTCACCAGAGCGAGGGGCCCGCGAGGTATACGAGATCGACGGCTTCACAAAGTTATCACGTTTGATAGCCTCGTAAACGAGCGTCGTTTTACCAGTGCCCGAGGGAGCGGAAACGATGATCAGATTACCGTTCATAGGAGCTGGAGGCTGGAGGCTGGAGGCTGGGGACTGGGGATTACCCCCCCAGCCGCCAGCCTCCAGCCTCCAGCCTCCCTACTCAACATTCTGCGCCTGCTCGCGCAATCTCTCTACCTCAGTTTTGATTTCAATAGCCGCATCGCAAATGGAAAGCTCCGCAGATTTAGAGAGGATCGTGTTAGCCTCGCGATTTGCTTCCTGCAGCAAAAAGTCCAGCTTCTTGCCGATCTCCCCATCGCCTGCCAGTAGTTCACGCAACTGTGTGAGGTGGCTCTTCAAGCGGGCGATCTCTTCCGTGATATCGCTTCGCTCAGCCAGATAAGCGATCTCTTGAGCGAGCCGTGTTTCATCAACGAGATTTTTATCCAACAACTCGGAGATACGCTTCCGGAGCTTTTCCCGGTAAGCCTCGACCAGGCCGTCAGAATTGGTTTCGATTACGCCCAGATGCCCCTGGATACGTTCGACTCGCGAAAGCAGCTCTTTCTGCAGTTCGTATCCTTCAACCGCGCGCATTGCAACAAGCGCTGCCAGTGCCTGTGTCAAAGCGGTTTCGACGCCCTGGACGACTGCCTCACCGAGAGTGTTGGTCATCGGCGCGATCAAGATATTTGGGAGACGGGTAATGGCCGCCAGATCAGCTTCACCCGACAACCCGAATTCATCGCGAATCGTGCGTAAGGCCTCGAGATAACCGCGAATCAACGGCCGGTTGAGCTCATAGACCGTGTCAGCCGTCTGCACTAAGTTTATCGTCACATCTACGCGCCCGCGCGAAATCGCCGCCTGGATCTGTTTTTTCAGAGAAATTTCAAGCGGCGCCAAATCTTGTGGCGCGCGCCAGTGTATATCCAGATTTCGATTGTTGACCGAGCGCATATCAACCGTCACAGTGAACTTCTCACTGCTCGCCGCGCCTTTCCCGTAGCCTGTCATGCTCCTGAGCATTGTTTTCCTCTGAAAATGTACAGCAACCTTTCCAGGTTGCTGTTGTTTCCTCAATGGTCACATCAGTTAGTCAACAGCAACCTGGAAAGGTTGCTGTACATCGCACCGCGATTTTCATAGTTTCTGGGCGTCGCAAAGCGACATGAACGACTCCTCGGAAAAAAATTAGGCAAAGACTGAAGTCTGTGCCACCTCTTCCGCAAACTGCAATTCATAAAGCCTGCGATAAATCCCACCACGATTGAGCAAGTCCTGATGTGTGCCTGTCTCAGCAATCCTGCCGGCATCCATGACAATAATACGATCAGCGCGGCGGACCGTCGAAAGCCGGTGCGCGATGACGATCGTCGTGCGTCCTGACATCAGATTGTTGAGCGCCTGCTGTACGAGTATTTCGCTTTCAGTGTCGAGGGCGCTCGTAGCTTCGTCTAGAATTAAAATCGGCGCATCTTTCAGAATCGCCCGTGCTATCGCGAGCCGCTGCCGTTGTCCTCCTGAAAGAATCAGGCCACGTTCGCCTATCACGGTATCATAACCGCCTGGTAATTTACCTATAAACTCGTCTGCCAGAGCTGCGCGCGCGGCTTCCCTGATCTTAGCCTCACTGTCGTTGCGTTCGTATGCTCCGTAGGCGATATTGGCGCGCACCGTATCGTTGAACAGATGAACTTCCTGCGTGACGAGGGCGATCTGTTCCCGTAGCGACGCGAGCTGCACATCTCTCACGTCATGTCTGTCGATCATCACAGCGCCTTCGCTCACATCGTAAAAGCGCGGGATGAGATTTGTCAGAGTGCTTTTGCCTGCGCCACTCTGGCCGACGATCGCTACCATTTCCCCGGCTCGGACTCTGAACGAAACGTTTTCGAGCACCGGCAGATCGAAGCCCGCGCCATAGCTGAAAGATACGCTACGAAACTCGATCTCGTGCGAGAAGCGTTCGATCTTTACTGCGCCGGGCTTGTCGCGCATCTCCATTTGCTCGTCCATGACACGGAAGATACGTGAAGCCGATGCCAATCCATTCTGCATATCGTGCTGCAGCCGGCTCAGGCGACGAATCGGATCATAGCTTTTGAACATGCAGAAGAGGAAGGCTACGAACTCACCGAGGGTCATCTGACCTGCGCCGATGCTACGCTGCGCGTAAATGAGCAGGCACGCGACCGCGACTATTCCGACCGTTTCGAGCACAATCGGTGAAAGAAAGTAGATCCGCATTGCGCTCAGTTGATCGCGCATCTGTTTGCGCGCGGCTTTACCGAAACGTTCGCTTTCGTAATCTTCCATCCCGAAAGCCTTCACTACCCGATGCGATGAAATTGCTTCCTGCGCGACATCCAGCATCTCCGCTCCGCTCTCCTGTCGCGAATTAATATATCCACGCAAACGACGATTGAACGCCATTGTCAGATAGGCCACGGGAGGCCCGAGTAATAAAATCGCAGCGGCCAAACGCCAGTTGAATTTAAAGAGCAGCGCCAGGTAGACAATCAAACTGACCGATTCGCGCAGCAGGTCACGGAGCGTGTCGGAGACGGAGCGTTCAACCATCGCCGCGTCGCTCATCAGGTGGGCAGTCAATTCATTTGTCGGCCGTTTCGCGAAAAATGGCGCTGATTGGTGAATAATGTGATGATAGAGAGCGGCTCGCACATCGGCTATTACGTTCTGACCGATGTGACTCATCGAATAGGATGAAAAGTATTCCGCCACGCCTTTCGCCAGCGTGAATCCGATCAAGAGCAGCGCGATGATGTGCCATGTATCTTCGCTGCCGGATGGCAGATATCGTTTTAGATCGAGGAAGCCCGATGCGGCGCTGGTTTCGCCCGATAATCTGTCAAAGATCGGCACGAGCAAGAGACTCGTTGCACCCTCGAGCAGGCCAGTCACGATCATCAAGACAACGGAGAACGCAAAGATAATGCGGTAGGGTTTGAGGTATTTTAGTAGTCGAACGAAATCTGTCATCACAAGCCAGGCATTGTCGGGGCAATTCATACATAAAGAGCTCTGTCTGCCCTCTGATAAAGCTCAGATTATAATTTCCGCGCTTAAAATGCGTCAAGCTTGATCTCTGTTCAAACGCAATGCCGCAGTAAATGGTGGCAAAATCACCACGGATTTTCACGGATGCGACGGATTTTCACTGGTTTTATCCGCGTTAATCCGTCGCATCCGTGAAAATCCGTGGTGATTTTGCCACCATTTACTGCGGCATTACATTCAAAAGAAGTTTCAGATGGCGAAAAGCTGTTCGAATTCATCCTTGACGATCCGATAGCATTCGCAGGCTGAGCCTTCAATGGCTTCACGGTTGAGAATTGTGATGCGACCACGGCGATAGCTGATCAATCCCGCGCGCTGCAGAGTGCTTGCGACCAGAGTCACACCTGACCGCCGCACACCGAGCATTTCGGCAATCAACTCTTGCGTCAAATTTACAGTCTCGGATTGAGCATGATCATGCAGAATCAAGAGCCAACGGCAAAGTCTCTCTTCAATGGTATGGAAATGGTTGCACACGCCGGACTGAGTGAATTGCACGATTACTGCAAACGTGTATCGTAGAAACAGCTTGTGCAACGCGCTGTTGCACGAGAATTCCTCTCGCAATACTGACATCGGCACGCGCAATGCCTCACCGGCAAGTTGCATATTGACACGATAAGGCAAAGATTCGCCTCTGAGCAGCACGGGCAAACCGACGACACCCTCATTGCCAACCATCCCGACCTCGATAGTGTTCCCGTCAGTCGTCGTCGAAACCAGTGAAGCAATGCCTTTGGTAACGAACCAGGCATATGGCAATGGCATACCGGCTTCACAAAGCACTTCACCGAGCTCGAGCTTGACTGCCTGCAAATGAGGCTTCAGTCTTTCGTAATCGTTCGGAGGCAATGACCTGAGCAAACGGTTGCGAACATCCATCTGATTATCGGGCAGACGTAACATCAACTCCTCGGAAAATCCCTGGGTACGCATCGCTTCCAGCGTGCCGGGTCTCCGGTAACGACCGCCTATCGAAGACCAGCACGCTGGAAGCGATGCGTACCCAGGGCGCTTTCATTGTTTCTGAGTATCGTCCGGGGGGCACATTTTTTAGCTACTCGCATAAGAATCGTTAAGCGAAACGGAACGAACTATGCTGTTAAACGCTCTTTTCTCCTCTCTCAGATTTCCGCTTTGCGATGAGCGACCATTCGAAGTAATCCAGTCACCGCCAGATGCAGCAGGAGATAGATGACCAGAGCTGCAACGTAGGAGAATCTGATCTGAAACCGCCCGGAGGACGGATCAGGAAACAGATTCTTGAACGGAGACAGGAAGGGCCAGCTCAATGCATCAATGAAGTTTCTGATGCCGTTCGATCTGTGCGCACCGAACAGATCGAAGATGATCTGTAAACTGATCAACCCGTAGATCAGGTAAAACACATAATCAATAACCTGCGAAAGACGCGCCATACGGCGCGCCCTTCTGACCTCAAGATCAGTGCTCCGTACCTCTGAAATCGCCCCGCCCTTCAATTCATTCCCCAAAGCCTCTACATCAGCCCGTTCCGAAGGGGTAAGATGATCCGCCCGCCGTTTTACCTGTTCTTGAATCTCATTCCTTGCCGCATCCTTGACATCTTCATACTTCTCCAGGCGACGCTCTTCTTCAACGAACAAATTTTTGTCCTGAGGCATAAGATACCTCCTTCCTTCTCATTTTCTCCCGCTCCACACTTCGTTCATCATCGATAGATGACATGTCTGCGGTTCGAAAATGCGCCAACTATGGCGACAAACAAGACGGAGCCAATGATCGACCAGACGATCGGGAACCTCTGCCCGCCAATATAGAGGGTAAATAGTTCCGGCAACCCGAGCACACCGGCCAGCCATACGCCCAGCAATGCGCCGATAAAGCCGACCGCAATCGTGACAAGAATGCCACCCAGGTTATACCCGGTAATCGCCTGTCCCACCGCTCCACAAATTCCGGCAATCAACAACAGAAGCAAAAATGATTCTAGCGTCATCTTCTTTCTCCTCCTTAACTGTTAAAAATTGAAATCCGAACCAAGCCTCCTTATGAAACAGTGCAAAATTTATGCCTGAGGAAGGAGAAACGGCTGAAACCAAAGTAATCAAACAAGATTTACTTTAGAGAAAACTATTATGATGAGTTCTTACGGGGCTAGCTGTATCTAAGCAGACGACGGTGATTGGCAGGAGTACATAGAAGTCGTAATGATTGAGAACAACAGACGGTCTTTATGATGATCCTATTGAGATTTAAAGCAGTTACAACATTATCTCCGTGGTACGACGGTTGCCCAATAGTCGAACGAGCGTGATTTTTCGCTCTGATGAGGAGGAGATTATGCAATTTACTGAAACTTACAATAGGGAAAAGACGGACGTCCTCACTGGGCGATTTAAGAGCCACAGAGATGCTTATCATGCTCAGGAGATACTGACGGATTTTGGTTATCCCAGAGATGCCACAAGAGTGATTGAGTTGTCCGAGATTGCCAGGGGCGCTAAGACGAACGATGAGCATGGCCCGGCTAAACTGAAAGGTCAAGTCATGAGGGGGCTCGTGATCTCGGGAGGCATCGGATTGAGCATCATTATCATGTCTCTAGCTGGCCTTTTCTTGAAAAATTTAGTTAGTCTTCCCGAAATGGGAATGGTGATCTCAGCCTGGGTAGCCTTCACAATTATAGGAGTTATGATTTGTGTTTTTGTTGGTGCTCTGGTTTGGATGCTGATTAATTCAATTATAAATATGAGCCTCGAGGGGTGCGAGGAAGCCGTCAGGAAGGGGAAAGTTTTGATCAGCGTCGCAGTGCGAACACCTGCCGACGCCAGAGATATTGCGCGTGAATGGCGAGATATTGGTGGTGAGGTTGGTTAACATAATATCTTGCATTAGTCTTACTACAGCTGTACGAAACACATACGATGTGTATTCCTAAGTTACACTCTCAGCAAAACGATTCATTGTAAAGCCAGCAAAAAGGGCTGTAAAATAAGGGTTTTCATGGTCTAAGTTTTGGCCCGTGATTTGCCGTTACTTCGCGGGGTAAGGCTGAGAAATTCAGGAAGTTGCTCTGACGAAAATTTGGAGATGAGGGACAAGTTTAAGGAAGGACATCTTCAGGTTGCGTGAGAGTCAACAGTGCCGCTGACCGATATGGTTTCTTAGGCGACCAACCATCGCGGTCAGCGGCACGATTTACCTATGACAACCCCCATCGAGAGAAAGTTCCTATCTTATCTGAGCATCATTCTTGCTGTTCTCATCATTCTGGTCTTCCTGGTCTATCACGGCGTGCGGACTATGACAGATGCTGGGGATCAGGTGAAACGCACTCTGGTTGCGGAGGATGAGATCGCAGAACTCTCGTCTCAAATCTACCAGGTTGGCGAGATGTTGCGCGAATATTATCTCACCGAAGACCCCCGGTTACTCGATAAATACGCGGAATTGAAGGAGCAGCTGAGTGTACAGGTTGCGCGGGTCAAAACTTCTACCGCCGATAATCGCAGTCAGCAAGAGAGGCTCGATAAATTACAGGGGCTCCTCGATCAACATCTGAACATGCTGGAATTGATGGTCCGGTCTCGTCAGAGAGAAGAGTATGACGTTGCGCGACGACTGATCAGAGGAGAAGAAATGCCCCGGATCAGAGAAGAGATTTCGAGAGTCATCAATCAGATGGAAGGCGAAGAGCAGCGGCTCTACGCAGAACGCTCCGGTAAGCAATCGACGTTCGCGCGTTTCGCGGCGGCTGTCGCAGTGATCGGTATTCTCGTCGCATCGGCTCTCCTGGTGCTGACCGGAGTGAGTATGCACCGCGAGATCGCCAAGCAAATGGAGGGTGAACAGAAACTGAGAGAGCGAGAGAAGGAGCTGCGGCTGGCGGTCAGCTCATCGAATGCAGGACTATGGTTCTGGGATTTGGATTCGAAGCAGGTTACATGGTCTGATGAGAATTACGAGGTTTTCGGTTTCAAGCCCGGCGACTGTCTTCCATCATATGAACTCTGGACAGATTGTTTCCACCCCGAAGATCGGGAGCGCGTTGAACGTGAGCTCGAAACCGCTCTCGCGGATAAACAGAACTTCAAGACCGAGCATCGCATCCTCTGGGCCAATGGCGAGGTTCGCCGCATTCTGGTCAAAGGCCAGACCGAATATGACCCCGCGGGCAGGCCTCGCAGAATGAGCGGCATCAATATCGATGTTACTGAACACAGGGCGGCTGAAGAAGCACTGTACGAAAGTGAAGAGCGTTTCCGTCAGATCGCAGAGAACATCGATGCCGTCCTATGGATCAGAAATGCGCAAACGGGTCAGCTTGAATTCATCAGCTCGGGCATCGAACGTTTGTGGGGAATCAGTGCCGAGAATTTGATGAGTAATGTCGAAAACTGGTCCGATTACATTCACCCTGCAGACCGTGAAGAGGCAACAAAGCCGGATCAGGAAAAATTTACAAACGGAAATATGGACCAGGAGTATCGAATCATCACCGCCGATGGAAAGTTAAAATGGGTGCGAGACCGCGCTTTCACGGTCAAAGATAGATATGGGAAAGTGCGCCGCATTGTCGGCTTCACCGTTGACACGACGGAGCGCAAACAGTCCGAGGATGTTAAAGCCAGGCTGCTCGCGCGCGAGCAAGAGGCCCGCGCACAGGCCGAAACGGCCAATCGTACGAAAGATGATTTCCTGGCGATTGTCTCTCATGAGCTTCGCTCCCCGCTCAATGCCATGCTCGGCTGGGCGCGTGTGTTGCGGAGTGACGTTGTAGACCTGGACACTCAAGATCAAGCCGTGCGGGTGATCGAGCAAAGCGCCGAAATGCAATCACGGTTGATCGAAGATTTGCTCGATTCCGCGCGTATCGCCAGCGGCCAGCTGCGGATCGAATCGAGACCGGTCAACCTGATCCCCGCTATTCTAAATGCAGTTGACACTGTTCACCCAACAGCCGAAAGCAAAGGCGTGGAGATCGAGACCGATCTTGACCTGAATGCCGGGATCATCACGGGCGATCCGATGCGCCTGCAACAGATTGTCTGGAATCTACTGTCGAATGCGGTGAAGTTCACGCCAAAGGGCGGCAGTGTTGATGTGAAATTGAGCAGACAAGACCCATGGATCACGATTACAGTAAAGGACACCGGCCGGGGGATTAAGGCGGCAGAGTTGCCCTATATCTTCGATCGCTTTCGCCAGGCTGATAGCTCGAGTACGCGTCGAGCAGGAGGGCTCGGTCTCGGATTATCGCTGGTGAAAAACCTGGTCGAACTTCATGGTGGTAAGATCATGGGTGAAAGCGACGGTGAGGGCAAAGGCGCGACATTTACGATCAATCTGCCGTTGCGTGCCGTCAGCAGCGCAGAGACCGAGCCAACCCGTGAAAGCAAAGAGCCGACAAGTCCATTGAGCTTTCCGCCAGTACTCAGTGGGCTGTGCATCCTGACGGTAGATGACGAGGCGCAGGCGCGCGACCTGGTTGCCACGCTTCTCAGCAAATACGGGGCGACCGTGACACCAGTGTCATCGAGCGCTGAGGCGATGGATGTATTGACCAGGTTTGAAGGGGGAAAGAAATTCGATCTGATCGTCTCCGACATCGGGATGCCCGATGAGAATGGATACACGCTGATTCGACGCATCAGAAAATTGCCCGACCCGGTTGGGAAGATTCCGGCGGTGGCTTTGACCGCATTTGGCCGTTCTGAAGACCGGATCAACGCTCTGGAGGCAGGTTTCCAGATGCACGTTCCAAAACCTGTCGAGCCAACCGAATTGATGATTGTCATCGCCAGTCTTACCGGGCGGTCGATGAAAATACCGGTTGAATGAGTTGTTAGATGCTAGATGCTAGATGCTAGATGTTAGGTGAGCGTACTAGCATCTAGCATCTAGCATCTAACATCTTCTCTTCAAGGGATATTGATTATGTCAAAAGCAAAAATCCTTGTCATCGACGATGACGCGAACGTCCTCGATCTGACCAAGTATTATCTCGGCAAGCAGAATTATGAGACGATGACGGCTCAGAGTGGAGAAGAAGGGCTCAATTTGCTCGCGGAGAATCAATTTGATGTCGCGCTGACCGATCTGCGATTGCCGGACATTGACGGCATATCCCTCGTCAGTCGCTTCAAGGAGTCATCGCCCGAGACGGAGATCATCGTTATCACGGGCTATGGCTCAGTCGCCAATGCCGTAGAGGCCACTAAAGCCGGGGCTTTTTTCTTTGTGGAAAAACCAGTCAATTACGATGAATTATCGATCCTGATTGGCAAGGCGCTTGAACGACGGGAACAGACGACAGAGATCAGGCAATTGCGCCGCAAGCTCTCTGACCCCTCCTCGTATTACAACATCATCGGCAGCAGTAAGGCGATGCAGAATATCTACGAGATGATCGAGAGCGTCGCCAGCTCGGACGCGAACGTACTGATCATCGGTGAATCGGGGACAGGTAAAGAGCTTGTCGCCAATGCAGTTCATTACAAGAGCCTGCGCTCCAGCAAGCCTTTCGTGAAGATTAACTGCGCTGCGTTGCCGAAAGAATTGATTGAGTCGGAGTTGTTCGGACACACCAGGGGCGCTTTCACCGGCGCGGCCAAAGACAAGCTTGGATTGATCGGACAGGCAAATGGGGGCAGTCTATTGATGGACGAGATCGGCGAAATGCCACTGGAGTTGCAGCCAAAGTTGCTACGCGTATTGCAGGAGCGGGTCTATATTCCCCTGGGAAGCGACAAACCACAGGAAGTCAACTTCCGTCTGATCTGTGCGACCAACCTCAACCCACTTGAAGCTATACGTGATGGGATGCTGCGCGAAGATCTCTACTACCGAATCAACACCATCGAGATTCAGGTCCCGCCGTTGCGCAAGCGAGAAGAAGACGTAGAGCATCTGGCCGAGTACTTTCTGCGCGTCTTCGCCGAGAAGTACAACAAACCTGTACGCGCGATCTCGCAGGGAGCCTACGAAAAATTACTCGCACATTCCTGGCCTGGCAATGTGCGCGAATTGCAGAATGTGATGGAGCGCGCCGTGCTGCTGACCCGAGAGGAGACGATTGAGGCTCATGCTTTACCCCTGACGAAAAACGTCCCGAAACAATCGGTGGATCAGCCTTCGAGGACGGAGGCTCTGAGTCCGCCTCCCCCTTCAAGCAATATCCCGCACCGCACACCGAATGGAGATTTAGATTTCGAAGAATTATGTCACCTCCTCGTCAGCAAATTGCCTCCTCCGGGAACTGAGGGCGATGCGCTCAATATTTTCGAGAGGCTCGAGGGAAGTATCGTTCAGGCAGCGCTCCAACGGACCAGGGGTAATAAGCAGGCAGCAGCCAATCTACTCGGACTCTACCGCCCGCGTCTTTATAGTATCATCAAGAAATACAACCTGGCTGATGTTGCCGGAGCGTAAAGCAATAATTGGATTAACCACGGATTTACACGGATGCGACGGATTGACGCGGATTTGATCCGTGAAAATCCGTCGCATCCGTGTAAATCCGTGGTTAATCCATCAGTAGGCTTGTTTGATCGAATTATAAGCGGCAAGGAAAATTATCGCGCCAGCCATCGGGACCAGAAGGTTGTAAATATTGATCACCGTCCAGCTGGTTGTTCCGAAAAGAGTGAAGAGTAGCCCTCCCAGGACCGCACCACAGATTGCAAGTAGAATTGTCGGGCCAAAGCTTTCATTCCTCCTGTCTTTGTTCAGCAGGCTCCAAATCGCACCCGATATCATTCCAACTATTGTCCAGGCCAGAAACAGCATAACTTCAAGTAGCGGGCTGATTGCCATAATCAGCCCGCTTCATTTGGTCATCCAGCATTCATTTAGAACTCAGCTTGCGCGATGAATACCGTGCCAGCGTGTTGGGAAATGCGCGCACCGATTCAGGTGCCGTTACCTTGTTCTCCTGCAATACCTGTTTTGCGGTCAAACCTTCGCCGTAGACATCACGCATATCGTCCTTGTCAGGTTTGATGACGACGCCCTTCAACTCGAGACCGGCGAAGAGGCCTTTACTGCGCGAATAGGAAAGGATCTTCGCATCCAACTTGAGATCGGTTGAAGCGCCCGCCTGACGGCCTACCGGCCCGGCAGCAACTGAAGCATCGCCTCCCAGTTCGAAATTGTCCGAGAGCAGACTATTCATTCCATCTCGGTTCATAAATAACAGCACGAAATCAGTCGCCTGAGCTCCAATCTGCAGGCCGAAGCTTCCGCCGCCCATATTGAAGTATGCCGGCGCGCTCCATCCGGTCGCGGTTCGACAACTTGCTACGCCACGGCCGCCACGGCCGCCAACGACGAACCCCGCCTTGATCACCTGCGGGAAGACTGCGACACATTCAGCCTTGTCAAGTATCTCGCGAGGGATCTCTTTTTCAGGGACGCCCATAATTTCGCGAAAGACCTCTGCCGCTTTTTGCGATTGATTGACTTCGTCTTTGAGACTCTTGGGAGCCTTTGTCTGCGCCAGCGATGCGACGCTTATCGAGAGCGCAAGGCACAGCGACGTTGCCATAGAGAGCGCTATTCTGTTTTTCATTTTACCTCTCTCCTCATTAGTTATAACGCCACGCGACGGCCGGTGATGAGTTGAATCAATAGCACCACCAGAGCAACCACCAGCAGGATATGGATGAATCCACCCAGCGTGTAAGAGCCGACCATCCCCAGCAACCACATAATCAGCAGTATTACGAAGATCGTCCAAAGCATAGTCTCCTCCTTTTTCCGGCGATCACCTCGCCTGAAGGGTAAGTTGTTAATCATAGCTTCAAGCAAGACAACGAGTCCGCTGCTGCCGAGCTATTTGAAATTAGTGCAAGGCTCGGGCCACAACCTTATCTCAATGGAAATTGAATTTATCTCCTCATCAGCACTGAAAAATTGTTTCCGGGGCTGTCAGGCTGAAAGTGAAATGTATCTGGCGAGTACATCAGAAATAGCTACAGTATGTACGCGTAGAATGCATCTAGAAGGGGCAAACAACAATGAGATTCTCACACTCTGCGGAGAGCCGTAGAGCAGGAAGCAGCAATTTCCGGCAAGCCCAGGATCAGTGCGTGGTGGCAACTGCTTTCGCGTGTTTGTTACAAGCACCGTTCAAAGCAGCGTCTACCTTCGGCGCGATATTCGCTTGCGATTTTCGACTCACCAGGGCCAACTCGCTAACGACCAAATAACGCGCCCGCTCCAGCATCTGTTTTTCGCGGAAAGAGAGTGGTTTGAGCTGGTTCAGATAGGTTAGCGTTTTGAGCACCTCGGCAACGGCAAACAGATCGCCGCTCCGCATTACTTCAGAAAACTCTTTGAACCGATCCTTCCAATCGGTCGGCGGCTGGGAGAAATCTTTTGCTAAAGCTTTCAATAGCTCATCGCATTGCCGCGCGGCAATTAGACGACGCAAGCCGATTTCGTCCGCATTGCGCGTTGGAACCATGACCAGTGAATTGTTGGCTTGCAGGCGGAGAAGATAAAAGACCTGTTGTTCTCCATTGATCTGGCGGGACTCGATCTGTTCGACGACTGCAATGCCATGCGTTGGATAAATGACTTTCTGCCCAACCTTGAAAACCACGCCGTCCTCCTTTCAGTAAATAACGTTGGAAGACCAATGCTGGCAATTTGACGTGTGCGAGGTTCATTGAGTCTAGCACTCGGTTGTAAAATGCGTCAATAACTGTTTTCAGCATCTTTTAATGTCTCAGTAAATGGCGGCAATTCACCACGGATTGACACGGATCTACGGATTGCGGATTGCGGATTGCGGATTGCGGATTTAAAGAGAACCAGTACCTAA
>JAKEHZ010000075.1 GCA_022614735.1 Acidobacteriota bacterium
CGTCGAGGCTTACCGCAGGATTGATTATCTTGAAGACGTACTTTTTGAGCGTACTGACGGTATAACGAAGGGAGGCGCGGCGAAGTGAGCACACGACTGATCAAGAAATCTGCGCAGCTGCCACTGCCACAAGGGCGGCCTCCGAGCTTCGTCGAACGTATGGAATCGGCAAAGACGGCATTCCTGTCTATTCCTAAATACCTGGCCGACACCGACAAGATCGTCTCGGCGGCGCGGTCGAGATACCCGTATTTGACAATCCGCACATTCGCGCACGATGTCGAAGAAGGTCACGACTGGCACAAACGACAGGTCGAGGTAATCGCTCAGTGTGACATTCTGATCATTGCGATTGATTCATCGCGTGTGATGACTCCTGGTGTGTTCCGCGAGTACAGGACAGCCAGGACGCTAAAGAAACTCATCAGCATCTTCAACATCTCAACAAGCAAGCGTGAGCGCGTCTTTGGCTATGAGATCGACAAGGAGAGCAGCATCATCAGGCTCAGGCCGAAGCCGGCGTCCAAGGAAAAGGAGCAACATAACAATGGCATCGTTCAATAAAATCACAATCGTTGGGTATCTGGGAAGAGATCCTGAAATCCGCTACACGCCACAAGGCACGGCAGTCTGTAACTTCACCATCGCGACCACCGAGAAGAGAAAGAATCGCGACGGTGTGATGGAAGACGTCACGACCTGGTTTCGGGTGGCGGCCTTCGGAAAGCAGGATGAGACCATCAACCAGTATCTCAACAAGGGCTCTCAGCTCTATCTTGAGGGCAGGCTGAGGCAAGAGACTTACACCGATCGGGATGGAGCGCAGCGTCAATCGCTCGAGGTGACGCTGAGCGACTTTCATTTCATCGGCACGAGTGACAAGTCCGGGCAGCCTGCCGGTAAACAGCAGGGCGACAAAGATGCGCCGGCGCCGGCTGATGATCAGGACATACCATTCTGATCAACAAGCGAAGAAGGGGTCACAGGCAAATGACTGATGAAGAATTCGAAGCCGGGGTGCAAGAGTATTTTAAGGCGCACGCCGCAATCGAAGAGCCAGACACATACGCGCTCCTCGTCGAGGCTAAAGAGGTCTGGCAGAAGGAGGGTAGGGAAGGGTTAGAGCGGTGGCTGCGAGAAAGAGAAGAAAGAGGAGCTTTCGGAAGTAGGTTCAGTTGATTCTTAAAAAAGGAGGCTCGGCAAAAATGACCGTTGAAACACTGTTACAAGAGGCGCGATCTTTGCCACAGAATGAGCAGCTGCGGTTAGCCTCTCTGCTCATCCAACAGGCGCAATCCGCCACGCCGTCGATAGAAACAAGACGTGAGGTCCTGGGCCGCGTCCGCGGGATGTTCAAAGGGATGCCGGGCACTGAAGAGTTTCAGGCAGAGAAGAGAGAAGAGCTGGAAGCCGAAGAGCGGAAGTTTGGCGAACGATTCAAGTCTCGACCGGAGAGCGCCGAATGATCTATGTGTTCGACGCCAACGCGATGATCGCGCTTCTAAACGACGAACCCGGTGCTGATGTCATATCGGAGATCCTGACGCGCCCGGACGCGATCGTCTACGCTCACGCGATCAACCTGGCCGAAGTCTTCTACTGGTCGATCCGGCACGAAGGCGAAGCTCAGGCGTTGTTAGCCTACGCCGGTCTCCAGGCGCTGGGGATTCAAACCAGGGCCGATATGGATGAGGAATTCTGGCAGACGGCCGCCGGCGTCAAGGCGTCGCACAGGATGGCTCTCGCTGATGCATTCGCGATCGCCCTGGCGCTCCGGGTCGACGGCGTACTGATCACATCAGACCATCGGGAGCTCGGCCCGGTTGCGGCGGCGAACGTCTGCCGGATCGTGTTCTTTAGATGAGAAAAGAGCCGGCTATATGCGGCTCTAATCTCGCCCTGATCTTTCAAATTTGAATATGCTTGCGGGAGTTTTTGCGGGAGTAAAATGTTCCACGGAATGCGAAGGCACCCTAAGTTATTGATTTTAAATATGAGCCGTGCAGGGCTCGAACCTGCGACCCTCTGGTTAAAAGCCAGATGCTCTACCTACTGAGCTAACGGCCCCTTATATGAATACTGATAAGCTTTAGCTCGGGCAAAAAAAACGAAACGCAATAATACTCATCCCCTTGTTGATCGTCAACCAACACCAGGTGAGTGTATTTCATTTGTTTCGTATTCTCTCTTCGCTTTGGTATAGCGTTAAATAAAAAGAGGCAAGGAGATCCTCCTTGCCTCTTCATCAACATCTTCCTACAGTTTTTAATAGAGGTTGAATGTAAACTCAAGATTGCCGCGCACGCTGACCGCCACGCCGTTCTTGACTGCCGGCGAGAAGCGAATCTTTTGCGCTGCCTCGATCGCTTTCTCGGTCAAACCATCCGGCAAACCTCGAACAACGCGGATGCTGGTGATACGCCCGTCGGATGTGAACACGACGTTCAGCACCACGGTCCCCTGAATTTTATTCTGTCTGGCCTCTTCAGTGTATTTCGCCTTCTCTTTGTAGAGAATTGTCGGTCTCAGATTCGCGCTCATCGGTTGGACGCCACCACCACCACCCAGTCCCATATCTCCGCCTCCGACGTTGCCCCCACGGCCGGCGCCGAGACCGCCGCCTTCACCCACGCCGACACCTGTTCCTGCCCCTCTGCCTATACCTGCTCCTGTACCCGGACCGCTTGCTGGAGGCGCAGGTACACCAGTCGGGTCACCGATCGGGCCTTTCAGCACCGGGATAGCTTTCGGATCCCCGTAAATAGTCGATGCTACTACCAGGGTAGGATCCTTGATCTTAGGTGGTACAGGGCTCGGTGGAATAATTTGTGGCGTCAGAGCCATCTGCGGTGGAACACCTTTGCTCGGCGGAGTCGGTTCCTTTCGACCACCTCCACCGCCACCACTGGCAGGTTTGGGTTTGGGTTTGCTTCCTCCAGGGGTCTCTTTTTTGGCCTTGGCATCTTCCTTGAGCTTGAGGTCAATTTTCGTGTCGGTTACCGGGAGGACCAAAGACACGTCCTGCATGATTTCTTCCGGTTGAATGCATTTGTCCGGGAATATCTTGCAGTAAAAGTTGTAATTTGAGAGCAGAACTGCAAGCAGCAGCACTGTGACCAACGGACCCCAGTTCAGTACCTCCAAAGCAACTTTCGGAGTCGTGAACTTGTTGGTGACGCGATTGATAAACTTATAGAGCAGGAACCCACGAGCGAGGTAACAGGCTAGAAGATAAACCGCAAAGCCGATGAGTAACCCCTTGCCTATCGCGCCATTCACTTTCCCAGCAGTAGAGAGCGATAACGAGCTGAAATAGAGAGTGACATAGCCGACAAAGGCCATCTCGGATCCCGCCAGCAATGTATTGCGACGGGCACGATTGCTGCCTTCGCCTTTGATAAAATCAATAGCGAACCGGCGCGGGTCGCGTTTGAACTCCATCGACGCGTTTTGCACTTCTCGTTTAATGCGCGTGGTGAGTGGTTCTTCGGGCAAAAGAAATTGAAATTCTCCAGCCTTCGCGGCCCGCACAGGCGGGCCTCCTTTGAAGATCTCCTCAATGTTTTTCAGCCCGGCAATAAGACGCGACATCAGACTGCCTTGATCGGGAAGCGTGAAGTTCAAGCCTGCAGGCTCAGTCATCTGTCTTGATGAGCTTGCTCCGGGCATTTGCGGAATTTGTGGAGTCTGAGTCCCGCCGGTCGGTCTCGGTGGAGTTGGGGCTGCTTGTTGTATCGGTTGCGGCCTGGGTTTCGGCGGTTCCTTCGGTATCTGAACGGGTTCAGTCCTGCGAAACGGCTGCGGCATGGGTTTCTCTCTGTGACCCTGCTCTTGCGCGTCAGGCGCAGATCTGTGAACCGGCGTCGGCGCAGGCCTCTCTCTGACAACCTCTCCTTGCGCCTCTTGTGCAGGAGGCGGAACCGGGGGCCGCTGCCTTGTCGGCGCCTCTTCCGGAAACGGGTTCGTGATCGGTACGACCTCTACTGCCGGACCTTCTGCAGATTCTTTGACCGGCTTTGATTGGATAGGTTTCGTCCGGCGAACATATTCTTCGTTCGTGATCAGGAATTCAGTGTCGTTCGGACAATACTGAAAACCATTCGGATATTGTTGCTGACATTTCGGACAAATTTTCATTACCAGCTCACCTCTTGCCGGAAATACTAATATTCGTTCCGGTCAAAATCAAGATACGCCCTTGGCTACCAGCTTATAGAACGGCGAATATTGCCATTCTTGCGTATAGTAATCCTGAAAAACTCACCGCCGTGTTAGCTCGTTTACACAACCCAATAATATTGGATGGCTAAGTTACGGCGTTACGATTCTCCAACAGTTAAGGGGGAAGCTAATTGACATCTACTGCGAAATTAAATTAGTCTCAGAGTGTCAGGAGAAAGGAGGCAAAACTCATCAGATTGATAACCAATGAAACTCTACTCCGTTTGAAGATTTCTGTCTACTACTTCTTGTATTGTTCCAGTTTTCGATAGAGCGTTTTTCTCCCGATACCGAGCAGTCGTGCCGCTTTGGCCTTGTCACCATTGGTGTAAACCAGAGTTTTTGTGATCATAATACGTTCGACGTCTTCCATCTTCAGCGGAACAGATAATTCAACATTACTGACCTGATCAGGCGATGAGTTAAGGCGAATCGCTTCAGGCAGATCCTTTTCGGTAACCGCCCGGCCTGCAGCGACGATGACTGCCCGCTCCATACAATTCTCAAGCTCGCGCACGTTGCCCGGCCAGGGGTAGCTCTTCAAAATTTGGAGCGCCCGATCGGAGATGCCCAGCACGCGTTTGCCGCTCTTTTGCTGGAAACGCTCAGTGAAGTAGGCAACCAGTTGTTCGATATCCTCAGGCCGCTCGCGGAGAGGCGGCAGCACAATAGGATAGACGTTGAGACGATAGAAGAGGTCACGACGAAAGCGGCCTTCTTCGATCTCTTTTTCCAGATCCTTGTTGGTTGCGGCGATCACACGCACATCGGTCTTGATCACGTCGTTGCCGCCAACGCGAGTAAACTCACCGTCTTGCAGGACACGCAACAAACTGACTTGCGCGGCTAAGCTCATCTCGCCGATTTCGTCCAGAAATAGCGTTCCGCTGTTTGCTTCTTCAAATTTCCCTATGCGCCGCGAGCGGGCGTCGGTGAAAGCCCCACGCTCGTAGCCGAACAGCTCGGTTTCGAGTAGTGATTGTGGTATTGCGCCGCAATTGATCTTGATGAATGGGCGCGCGGCGCGGCGCGAATTGAATTGAATGAGACTCGCGATCAACTCTTTGCCGGTGCCCGAGTCGCCCTGAACGAGCACAGTCGTATTGTTGTCGGCGACGGAGAGAGCCATCTCGATCGCGCGGCGGATCTTTGGCGACGAGCCGATGATCCTTTCGCCGGATCTGAAATCGTCCAACTCGCGCTTGAGGCGGATGACCTCAGCTGCCAACCGATCTTTTTCAAGCGCAATCGCGATCTGGCTCGAGATGCCGTTGAGAATTTGCACGTCATAATCGGATATGCGCGCCGTCTCGCTATGCCATACGAGCGCCAAGATACCCAGGACTTTATCCTTGATGGTGATCGGCGCAATCAAAGCCGATTTACCTTTGATGACGTGTGCGAACAGATAGCGCGCGATCGGCGACTGGCGCGAGTCTTCAAGTTTGAGCGTGTGGCCTTCATCAAGCAGCTCGCTGACGGTCGGATGCTCGGGCAGGCGCAGTGCCCGCGGTTCGCGATATTTCGATTCGACGGACCGGCGGAGATCAAAACCACGCCGCGCCCGCAGCTCATCGAAATGGAGGTACTCGCCCTGACTGTCCAGGATTGCAATGCACCCGTAATCGGCTTTAAGCAGCCCCAGAGCGCGGTCGATGACAAACTCGGTGATCTCGTTGAAGTCGGTCCGCGTGTTGATGTCGTTCGAAATCTCGAGCATCAACTTGGTGATCTCGACCTCTTTCTCTTTTTCGTTGTAAAGCCGTGTGTACTGCAAGCCGATGGAGACCTGGCCGGCGAGCCATTCGACGAGCTTGATCTCCGTTTCAGTCCAGTGATGCGGCTGATGGCAGTAATGCAGGCCCATTATTCCGAGCAGCTCATCGCGGAAGACGAAGGGCGCAATGAGGACCGAGCGCGTCCCTATCAATTGCAGAGTTGTCCGCACCCAGAGCGGTATGTTTGCCGAATGAATATCATCAACCGAATAATGCCTTGCTCTGGGAATATATTTTTTTATCGTCTCGAGAGGGATTAATGTCGTCGGAATGTTCAGTCCCAGACCGGGTGTCAGATTGCTGTCACCCAGGTATTCGTGACTGACGCGAAAACCTCCATCGGACGATGGCGTAATGACATTACAACGATCAACGGCCAGACGCTGGCCAACTTCGGTTAGAGCGGCCTGCAGGAACTTGTCAATGTCGATCACACTGACAGCCTCGGGATTGATGCGATTCAAAATCGCCTCCCGCGCCTCGTACATCTCAATCAGTTTTGATTGTAGTCCTTCGTCGAATTGCATTCTCATTTAGACAGAATATACGCCAACTCTTATCCGGATGAGGAGGCTTGCCAAAAATTTTCTTCTTAGCCACAAATTGCTATACGGGTATCGATGTTACTGAGCCGTAATCATGCGACAGAATAGTTCTGTGAGCGTGCTGCTGTTCGTTTAATCCCAGCACATCATTCCAGTTGCGTTTGATCGGCAAGACGAGTTCGGCTGCCAGATCGCTGACCCTCATTCCATCGAGAAATCTTGAATCATATTCGCGGTAGCTATGCGGCGGGATCATCAAAAATTCGCCGCGGAACTGAGCGCGCGAATTCAAATAATCAATGCCTGAGAGCAAGCCCGCTACCGTTATGCCCTCACCGAAAAATAGATTTTCAACCGAGGCGACATGTAACCGCGTGCCGAATTTCTGATTGATCTCTTCGACAGCGTCAACGAGCATTGGAAAGAAGATCGAACCCGTCGCCAGCGTGCCGTAAATCTTCCTGGCCTGCCTTTCGGTGAATTCTCCATGGTGACGCATTCTTTCGAGCTGCTTCATCCGTTTCGCGTGAGCATCAAAAAATTGGCGCACCATTCCGACGCCGTCTTCGATCTGCGGATACTCATCGTCTTCGGCGGCAGAGCCTCGGACAATGCGGTAATGCGATTTTGGCGGAATTTGGCGACCGGCACGAATGTAAAACTCATCGCCGAGAAATGCAAAGACAGTTCCCAGTTTCTTCTTCAACTTGTTTTGCATCGGCGTCACCTGATCGATCACCTGCGCGCAGAATTCATCGGTCACGGCCACAAGCCTGTCACGGTACTTGTGCTTATCTGTAATTCCCAGAGGGACAATAGCTGTTGAGACAACGCCCGGATGAAGCATAGCCAGGTCGTAGATCGTCTTCTCCAGATATTTGCCGTCATTGATTGTCGGGCAGAGCACTACCTGAGCATGAATCTCGATGCCATGATCGATGAAGTTCTTCATCTGAGAAATGACGTCGATCTTTTTTTCAATGCCGAGCAGATAGGCTCGCAAGTCAGGATCAGTCGCGTGGACGGAGACGTATTGCGGCGAGAGGCGTTGCTCGATCACGCGTTGCACTTCGGCTTTGCTGATTGTCGTCAGCGTTGAGTAGTTGCCGTACATAAACGAGAAGCGTATGTCTTCGTCGCGAACCCACAATGTCGAGCGCGAGCCCTCCGGATTCTGTTGAATGAAACAGAAGATGCAGTCATTGCCACATTGGCGCGGCGTCATCGGCTCGAAATCAATACCCCACGATTCGCTTTCATCTTTCTCGACTTCGATCTGCCACTCTTCGCCCCCGGCTTTGATGACTTCGAGTGTGAGCTCCTCTTCTCCTGCAGTCAGAAATTTGAAGTCGAGCGCATCGCGCACGCGCTTGCCGTTGATCGTCCAGATGCGGTCGCCGGCAGAGAGCTCGAGTTCTGCCGCGAGCGAGTCGGGCTCAACTTCGATAATTTTGATGCCTTTGGCCATTAATTCAGTTCATCAATCGACTTGTACGGCAAACCCTGCGATTCGGCTACAGCCTGATAGGTTATGTAGCCCTCATAGGTATTCACACCGTTCTTCAAATTCGCATCCGATGTGACCGCTTTCTTGAATCCCTTGTTCGCCAGTTTCAGGGCAAAGGGCAGCGTAGCGTTTGTCAGCGCGAAGGTCGAAGTGCGCGGCACTGCGCCCGGCATATTCGCCACGCAGTAATGGAGCACATCGTCAACATAAAAAGTGGGATTGCTATGTGTCGTCGGTTTTGTTGTCTCGATACAGCCGCCTTGATCGACTGCGACGTCAACTATCACGGCGCCTCTCTGCATCGTCGTGAGCATCTTGCGTGTGACAAGTTTTGGCGCTGATGCTCCCGGGATCAAGACCGCGCCGACAACCAGATCGGCATGCATACAGGCTTCCTGCACCGTGAAAGGATTCGAGACCAGCGTCTTGATCAGGGAACCGAAGATGTCATCGAGGTAACGCAGCCGTTCGAGGTTGACATCAAGGACTGCGACGTTCGCGCCCAAACCGACAGCCATTTTGATCGAATTGATCCCGACCACGCCGCCACCGATAATGCAGACCTTCGCCGGCAGTACGCCGGGCACGCCTCCCATCAAGACTCCTCGCCCCCCTTCAGTCCTCTGCAAATAATGCGCGCCGACCTGAATCGCCATACGTCCCGCAACTTCAGACATCGGTGTGAGAAGCGGCAAATGGCCCTCGTCGTTCGTAATCGTCTCATAGGCGACGCCGGTGACTTTGCGCTCAAGCAATACTTTCGTCAGTTTCAGATCAGGCGCGAGATGCAGATAGGTGAAGAGTATTTGCCCTTCACGCATTCGTTCGTATTCAGGCCCGACCGGCTCCTTGACCTTGACGATCATCTCCGCGCGTTCCCAGACCTCATCGGCTTTTCCAACGATCTGTCCGTTTGCTGTGCGATATTCATCATCGCTGATGCCGCTGCCCTCTCCCGCGTGTGTCTCAATCAGAATTGTATGCCCGTAATCGTTCAAGGTCTTGACGCCGGCCGGCGTGAGGCCGACACGGTATTCATTATCCTTGATCTCTTTTGGTAGACCGATGATCATGCCGGAATAACCTCCGAAATTTCGTCCTTGGGCAAATCCTTACTGCCGATGATGGTGAGATTCATCCCGATCTGGACGGTGACCTGTTTACCGCCAACGTCAATCGTCGATTTGCTGTTCAGGTACCAGCCAAGCGAGCCAGTCGAAAATTCTTTGACTTCGGCCATCATCGGAATGCCATTGATCTCTACCTTGACCGGTTGCGCCGCTTCGCGAAATTCGGCGCGTGTTACGGGGCACTTTGCCATCGTCATCTCCTTTTGATTAGCTGGCAGTTGGCACTTGTGGTGGATTATTTCTGCCAACCGCCAACTTTCATATCCGTATGAAATTGTAACTGCTCAGCCGGGGGTGCAGTACGGGGAGCGTCAGCGACCTGGGCCTTGATAAAACGGCCTCTTGCCGAGGTGCAGGTCGCTGACGCTCCCCGTACTGCACCCCCGGCTGAGCAGTTACATGAAATTACTGGTTGTCAATCTGCGCCTTCTGCAGCTTGCCGCTATAATCAACATAGATCGCTTTCCATTCTGAGAAGATCTCCAATGAAGTGGCCATCGCTCCTTCACGGTGACCGTTTCCTGTCGCTTTTGTCCCGCCGAAAGGCAGATGAACTTCTGCGCCGATCGTCGAAGAGTTGACATAGAAGATGCCGATGTTCATTGCTTCCATCGCTCTGAATGCCCGATTGAGATCTTGAGTATAGATCGAAGACGAGAGGCCATATATCACGCCGTTGCCGATCTCGATCGCTTCTTCCAGATTGCGGCACGGGATGATACTGACGACCGGGCCGAAAATTTCTTCCTGAGCGATTCTCATCTGCGGCTCAACATCAGTGAAGATTGTTGGCTCGATGAAATATCCGTATTTGTAATCGCCACGATCAAGACGATTACCGCCGAAGTGAAGCGTCGCTCCATCTTCGTCCTTCCCAACTCCGATGTAATAAAGAATCTTCCTCACCGCGTCTTCATTGATCACAGGCCCCACCTCAACTTTCCTGTCGAGGCCGTTACCTATGCGCAGTGATTTAACGCGCCCAGTCAGCTTTTCGACGAACTTTTTGTATGCCTTTTTGTGAACGACGATGCGCGAGGAGGCGGTGCAGCGCTGACCCGAGGTGCCGAAAGCGCCCCATATTGCGCCCTCTGCAGCCAGTTCAAGATCGGCGTCGTCCATGACCATGATCACATTTTTGCCGCCCATCTCAAGCGAGCAGATTTTGCCGGTTCGAGCTGCTTTCTCGGCGACGATTCTCCCGGTGTCAGTCGATCCGGTGAACGAGACGAGCCGGATGCCGGGGTTCCGGGTCAACGGCGCCCCCGCGTCTTCACCTTTGCCCATGACAATATTGATCACGCCCGCAGGCACGCCGGCTTCTTCAGCGGCCTTAACCAGGTTGATCGTCGAAAGCGGTGTGTCTTCAGCGGGTTTGATGATGAGCGTGTTGCCACAGACGAGCGCGGGCATCATCTTCCACGATGGAATGGCCATCGGGAAATTCCACGGGGTAATCAGCGAGCAGATGCCGACGGGCTGGCGCATGCACATTGCCATCTTCTCCGGTAATTCCGATGGCGTCGTATAACCGTGAAGGCGGCGTCCTTCGCCCGCCGTGTAAAAAGTCATATCGATCGCTTCCTGCACATCACCGCGACTTTCTTTCAGGACCTTGCCCATCTCACGAGTCATGTCGGTCGCGAACTGTTCTTTGCGCTCGATCAAGATTTGCCCGAGGCGGTAGAGGATCTCCGCGCGCTTCGGCGCAGGCATTGCTTTCCATTTCGGAAATGCTTCGATCGCAGCATTGACCGCTGCGTCTACGTCTTCGGCGGTCGAAGCAGGGAAGAGGCCAACGAGATCACGTATGTTGGCCGGATTGCGGTTTTCCATCAATACGCCGCTCGCAGGTTTTACCCAGCGACCGCCAATGTAATTTTTGTAGATTTCCGATTTGCCGTTTAATTTTGCTCTGGCTGTGGCCATGAATCATTCCTTCTCGATTTTTGTGCTTATGGAAGCGAGAGAATACGAAACAAACGAAAATAACGAAACAAACGAAAAAATCTAAAAATTTCGTTCGTTTCGTTATTTTCGTTTGTTTCGTATTCTCTCGCTCCGAATCAAGTTTGCAAGTTTATCAACTTCTTGCATTTTCAGATACTGAGCTCTGGCTCCCTGCGGCGCGGTGTGACATAACAGACACTCCACACGTTCATCACGCCATTTGCCCGGATGTTTATGCTGTAATTCCAAGGCGGCGAGAGTCTCAGGCAGATGGCATTTCAAACAGTCCTCGCGGGCCTTTACGGTCAGATGCTCAGGCGTATTAGCTGACAGTGGTTTCGCCTTGTTTTTCGTTGAGAGGTAATAGAGACCGCCGACGACGGCGAGAATGATGGCTATAAAGATCAGATCACGAGATTTCATTAAGAGTCACCGGAATAATCAGGATTGCTAGCTCTTCGTACCTTAGGTAGGCAATGTATCAAACGAATTGAGTGAGTGTCCAGCCACTGCGGATTGCGGATTGCGGATTGTGGATTGCGGATTTGCCACTTCCGAACTTCGTATTTAACTCGGTTTCTGCGGATAAAAATCCGCAATCCGCAATCCGCAATCCGCAATCTGCAATCCCCGCTCCCGTCAACGCACTTTACCCATCATCTTACGGATGAAGGGTGTCAGCACAATTAGGATCACTCCTGCCGCGATCGGCACGGCTGCCACTTTGAGAAAGAGACTGACGAGCGCCTGCTGATCGTTACTGAAATTACTCGCAGCCTCACCCGCGAAGAAATTACCGAAGGAGATGGACAGAAACCAGACACCCATCATCAAACCGGCTAGTCGCGCCGGAGCGAGCTTGGTCGTCGTGCTTAAGCCCACTGGGCTCAAACAAAGCTCACCAATGGTGTGAAAAAGATAGACGCCCACCAACCACCACGGCCCGACCTTGCTACCGTTGACCAGGAGCAAGGAGGCCAGGGCCACCAGCGCCGCACCCAGGCCGACGAAGATTAAGCCGAGCGAGAACTTCATCGGACTGGATGGCTGGCGGTCGCCCAGCTTGATCCAGAGCAGCGAGAAGACCGGCGCCAGCAGAATCAGAAAGCCCGCGTTGCAAATCTGATACCACGAGGTTGGAAACTCATACCCGAACACGGTGCGATTGGTAAAACGATCGCCGAAGAGCGTGAAGCTCGATCCTGCCTGCTCGAACACCGCCCAGAATATTACTGAGAAAACGAAAAGGAGCACGATCACTGCCACCGGCTTCTTCTCTTCCGGCTTGAGATAGCTGGTGAAGAGCCAGAGCAGAAAAACCACCAGACTGCCGATCAAAATGAACCTGCGGTTCTCCCGGACGATCTCCGGTCCGAAGTAAAGATAGATCACCGCGCCACTGACCACCAGCATAAGCACTGCGCCGAGCAAAGCCTTGCGTTTGGTCTCAGCGCCTGGTTGTCGCGGAGGATGTCCGACATGCGCCAGCCGGTCCCGGCCCATCACATATTGAATCAATCCAAATGTCATGCCGATGCCGGCAGCGCCGAAGCCGAGATGCCAGCTGATCTTTTGGCCCAGATAACCGCACACCAGCGGGGCAATAAAGGCGCCCAGATTGATTCCCATGTAAAAAATCGAAAAGCCCGCGTCACGCCGCTGATCGTTTTCGCTATAGAGACTGCCGACGAGCGCGCTGACATTCGGTTTGAGCAAGCCGGTTCCCAGGACGATCAGGATCAACCCGAGGTAGAAACTCCACATTGTCGGCAACGCCATCGAAAAGTGGCCGAGAGCGATAATGATGCCACCAACGAAGACTGCTCTGCGTGTTCCCAGGACATTATCCGCAATCCAGCCACCCGGGAGGGACATCAGATAGACTGAACCGGTATAGGCACCATAAATGCTACTCGCCAACTTGTCGTCATAGCCAAGAGAATTGACCATATATAAAGTCAGCAGCGCGCGCATCCCGTAGTAACTGAAACGCTCCCACATCTCGGTGAAGAAGAGAGTCGTCAGCCCTTTCGGATGTCCTCCGATACCGGCAGTGTCTTCAACTGAGTTGACGACCACTGCTGAATCAGGATTTGGTGCCTGGATTGCCATATTTTTTTGCTCCAGTTTGATGATTGTGAGTAGGAAAAGACGCGCGCAAGCCTAGCACAAAGGGGCGTGAATGCGGAAGGAAAGCGGAAATTTATTGGCCTTATCAAATTATAGATCGCATTGAGGCAAAAATATTTAGTGGCCTCGCCCTATGGTTTGGGGGTAAACTACTGTCTATGGACGAAAGAGATTTTTACACTGAACGCCAGGAAACCAAGACGGCTACTTACGTCTGTCCGAAGTGCCGTCAATCTTTTGAATTTGAAATTCGCTGGCTGAGGCGCAGTAGGAAAAAAGAGCTACCCCGTGGCGCGAACGAGCTCGACCGCGCCAAATTCGCCAAAGCCCGCGACTATATGGTGCGCGTGGACGATATGTTGTTCTGTCCGAATCCGCGCTGCCGCTGCCGCTTCGAGATCCCGAATTCGCAGACAGTGGTTTTCGTCTGAATTACGGGATCTAATCAAACACGGGGCCAAACACGGGGAACACCGGGAGAAAGAGAGAGGACAATCTCCTCGTGCTTCCCCGTAGTTTACTTTGTAACCGCGATGACCTTTGAGGAATTTGAAGCCAGTCTGACGAGCGATCAGCCGCCAGCCATACTATCACCTTACTTAACCGCGCTCTGGCACGAGAAGCGCGACGATTGGAAAACTGCCCACGAGATCGTCCAGGATATTAGTGATAGAAACGCCGCCCGGGTTCACGCTTACCTGCATCGCAGAGAAGGTGACGAAGGAAATGCGAGATACTGGTATGGCCAGGCAAACGAACCTTTCCCCTCAGGCCAATCTCTCGAGGAAGAGTGGAAGAGTCTGGCCAACAGTTTTCTATCGTCTCTCTAGTAATTGCTTATTTCTTGCTGGCAGTAATTGTTCCGGTTTCCGCCTCAGATCCATCCGCCTTACTGCGAACGGTATAGCTTCCCTTGAGAGTTTTGCCCTCGAGCGTGGCATCGAGTGAGACTTCAACCTCGCCATTCGTGTCTTCTAACTTGATCTTCACCTTATCGCCTGTGACCTCAACCGATTTGGATCGGAAAGTACCCCCATCGCCCTGTTCATTGGTGCTCGTGACGGTTGCGGATAGTTTCCCAGTTGTGTCTTTGGTGACAGTCAGATCAAATTTGCCTGAACTGCCTCCTGTCCACGTGCCGGTCCAGGTCCCAACAAATTTATCACCGGACGCAGAGTTATCTTTGCTCTGTCCTGCGATGATGAGACAGTTAATGCCCAGCAACAAGACGAAGAGTGATGTGAACAAGGTTTTGCGCATGTTTTCCTCCGGATATGATCTTGAATTCAACAGAGAGTACGAAGAACTTTACTGGAAAGTGCACAAAATTTGGCGTAAATTTCTGCATGTTTTCCCTTTCGAGAGACTGAAGAGAGAATACGAAACAAACGAAAAACGCCCTTTTTCGTTTGTTTCGTATTCTCTCTTCAGTCTCTCGAAAGGGAAAACATGCAGAAATTTACGCCAAATTGTTTTGTCTAAACTATATAGGAGGTTGATCGTGCGAAATAAACTCTCTCGTCGTCGATTCTTGGAAGCCACCTGTGCGGGGACTGTGATCTCAGGTATGAGTGCGAAAGAAGCAATTTCAAAGGATCACTCATCTTTCATAACGGGATCGGATGACAACCTTGCCCTGCTCGGAGGCAAGCCGGTGCGCAGTTCACCCTTTCCCTCGTGGCCGGTTATTGGTGATGTCGAAGAGCAGAAGATGCTCGAAGTCTTACGCAGCAGGCGATGGAACCGCATCGGGGGAAGTTTTGTCGAGAGTTTTGAAAAAAATTGGGCTGAGAGGACCGGAGCAAAACATTGTCTGGCGACCTCGAGTGGAACGAGCGCGCTGGTCTGTTCGATGAACGCCCTGGAGATAGGGCCGGGCGACGAGGTCATTGTGCCGCCTTATACATTCGTTGCGACGATCAATGTCGTGCTGCTTCAACATGCGCTGCCGGTCTTTGTCGATACGGACCGGGAGACTTTTCAGATTGACGCGACCAAGATTGAAGCGGCGATCACCCCACGCACGCGGTCTATCCTGCCTGTGCATCTGGGCGGCGCAGCGGCCAATCTCGATCTGATCTTGTCAACAGCAAAGAAGCGCAGGCTCTCTGTCATCGAAGATGCATGCCAATCTCATCTGGGCGAATGGCGCGGGCGCAAGCTCGGCACGCTCGGAGATCTGGGATGTTTCAGCTTACAGGCATCCAAGAACCTCAACTCCGGCGAAGGCGGCGCGATCCTCAGCGACAATAAAACTCTGATTGAGATCTGCCGGAGCTTTCACAATCAAGGGCGGGGTGCTGTGAATTCCGGCCTTTCCTATGTGCGCAATGGCGACAATCGCCGGATGACTGAATTTCAAGGCGCGATTCTGCTGGCTCAAATCACGCGCCTGGAAGAGCAATCGAAGACGAGAGAGCAAAATGCGGAGTATCTGACCAGGCAGTTACGGGAGATCCCCGGAATTATTCCCGCCAAGCTCTATGAAGGCTGCACACGAAATGCTTATCATTTGTATATGCTTCGCTACGATGCCCATCACTTCAGCAATCTAGAGCGATCGCGTTTCCTGAAAGCTCTGCAAGCTGAGGGAATTCCGTGTTCAGGAGGATATTCGCCGCTCAATAAAGAGCCTTTCCTCAAACAGACGCTAGACTCGCGCGCTTATCGTCACATCTACTCACCCAAAGTCAGAGCTGAATTGGAGGAGCGCAATCGCTGCCCGGAGAACGACAGGCTGTGTCTGGAAGCAGTCTGGCTGACGCAGAATACCTTGCTTGGAAGCAAGCAGGATATGGATCAGATTGCCGAGGCGATCAGGAAGATTCAGAGAGGGGCATCGGCTCTGGCGCGCTCGTGAAGCGTAATCTTTCAAGCGATCCGGCAAGTTATCCGGGGCTGGGCTTCAGCTCAGGACTTCTTTCACTTTTGCGCCGATGTCCGCCGGGCTCCTCACAACGTGTATGCCCGCTGCCGTCATCGCAGCCATCTTTTCGGCAGCAGTACCTTTGCCTCCTGAGATGATCGCACCGGCGTGACCCATTCGACGACCGGGAGGCGCAGTCTGTCCGCAGATAAATCCGACGACCGGTTTTTTCACGTGCATCCTGACGAAATCAGCAGCCTCTTCTTCAGCCGAGCCGCCAATTTCGCCGATCATCACGATGGCATCAGTGGCGGGATCGTTGTTGAACAATTCGATTGCGTCGCGTTGCGTGGTGCCGATCACGGGGTCACCGCCGATGCCGATACAGGTTGATTGCCCGATACCGAGCGCAGTCAGTTGACCGACTGCCTCATATGTCAAAGTGCCGCTGCGTGAAACGACGCCGACGCGTCCTTCGAGATGGATCCGGGCAGGCATAATGCCGACTTTGCATTTGCCGGGTGAAATTACCCCCGGACAATTCGGCCCAATCAAGCGCACCTCGAGATCTTTGATGAAGTGAAAAGCCTTGACCATCTCGAG
>JAKEHZ010000076.1 GCA_022614735.1 Acidobacteriota bacterium
CTTTTTGCCTTTTTTGTATTCCAATTTCATTCCTGTAAAAGAGGCTAACTTTGTAAAAGTGTCCCGACATCAGCTGTGAGGTAACAAAAATGCAAACAATATGGCAAGACATTCGCTACGGTTTGCGAATGCTGATGAAGCGACCTGGCTTCACGTTGATCGCCGTCATCACGTTGGCGCTCGGCATCGGCGCAAATACCGCGATCTTCAGTGTTATTTATGCTGTGATGCTGCGCCCTCTACCATACTGGGAATCGGAGCGGCTGGTAATGATCTGGGAGACTGATAATCCGGGCCGGGAACCCGGTTCGGTAGCGCCTGCGAACTTCCTCGACTGGCGCGCGCAGAGCCGAACGCTCGAGGACATGGCTGCAAGCAGACACTGGGGCTTCAATCTCACAGGCCGTGACCGGCCCGAACAGCTCAATGGCGCTGTTGTTTCAACCAACCTCTTTCCGGTTCTGGGGGTGAAGCCGATTCTCGGCCGAGCGTTTCGCCCGGAAGAGGGGCAGCCTGGCAGCAGCCGCGTGGTAATCCTGAGCGAGGGATTATGGCAACGGCGATTTGGAGCCGACCCGAACATCATCGGGCAGGAATTGACTCTCAATGCCGAGCGCTTCACTGTGGTTGGAGTCATGCCCGAGGAGGTTCGTTATCCTGAAGAAACGCAACTATGGGTGGCACCACGACGCCTGGTGCCTGATTTCCCTTTGAATCCCACAGCTGACGCCACGCAGATTCGCGGACATCAATATATGCGCGTGATTGGCCGTCTCCAGCCGGGAGCGACACTGAAAGAGGCGCAGGCGGAGATGGATACTATTGCGCGCCGTCTCGCGCAGCAGTACGCGGCCAGTAATGCCGATGCCGGTGTGCTGCTGGTTCCTCTGCGCGATCAACTGTTCGGCAACCTGCCTCAGTCGCTGCGGATTCTCTTCGGAGCAGTTGGTTTTGTACTTCTCATAGCCTGCGCCAACGTGGCTAACCTGCTCCTGGCTCGCGCAGCCGTGCGGCAGAAAGAGATGGCTATACGAGCCGCGCTTGGAGCAGGCCGGATTCGGCTCGCGCGGCAATTTCTCAGCGAGAGTGTGCTGCTTGCGTTGCTCGGCGGATGCGCCGGATTGCTGCTGGCGCTATGGGGCATCGGGCCGCTCGCGGCTCTCGGGCCGCAGAGCCTCCGCGCCATCAATGATCTCGGAGTTGATGGCCGCATTCTCGCTTTTACGCTGCTCGTATCGGTAATGACAGGAATCTTCTTCGGTCTTATTCCAGCGTTGCAAGCCTCGAAACCTGACCTCAACGAATCGCTCAAAGAAACAGGCCGTACGGCCGTGGGTGGCTTGCGCCGCAATCGCATCCACAGCTTGCTGGTAGTCTCGGAGATAGCCTTATCACTGGTGCTGCTGATCGGAGCGAGCCTGCTGATCAAGAGCTTCTGGCGGTTGCAGCAGGTGAATCCGGGCTTCAATCCTGAGCGGGCGCTGACGATGAATTTGTCATTGCCTGCTTCCAGTTATCCGGACAAATACCAGCAGGCGTCATTCTTCGCGCGCGTCCTTCAGCGTATCGGTGCGCTGCCGGCGGTCGAGTCGGTGGGCGGAATCTCGCGCCTTCCTCTCAGGGGCGGAAATAGTTCCCGGTCTTTCACGATTGAGGGACGTCCGCCCGCAGCACGAAACCCCGTTGCCGACTTCCGCGTGATCACTCCCGGTTATTTCCGGGCCATGGGAATTCCCTTGATGAAAGGGCGTGTTTTTAACGAAAAGGACAACCAACATTCGCCCGGGGTAGCGATTGTCAGTGAAGCGATGGCGCGACGCTATTGGCCGAATGAAGATGTCATTGGCAAGCGATTGACCATCTCTCTCTCGGACGGTGATCTTCCCTGCGAAGTTATTGGGCTGGTAGGCAATGTGAGACACTCTGGGCTGGAGATCGAAGCCGCGCCGGAGATGTATGTTTCATATCTCCAGAGTCCCTGGCCCTCGATGACGCTGGTAGTGCGTTCCGCGGCTGATGCCGGTACCATTATGGCAGCCGTGAGAGAAGGCATCTGGGCCGAGGATAAGAATCAGCCCATCTCCAGTGTCACGACGATGGAGCAGCTCATCACGGCTTCGACCGCTGCCAGACGCTTCAATATGCTGCTTCTCGCGCTCTTCGCAGGCGTTGCAGTGATCCTGGCCGCGGTGGGAATCTATGGCGTCATGGCTTACTCAGTGAGCCTGCGCAGGCAAGAGATCGGCATCCGCATGGCGTTGGGCGCGCGATCGCGCGATGTGTTCAAACTCGTAGCCGGTCAGGGTCTGCGGCTGACATTGACTGGTGTGGTCATCGGATTGGCTGTAGCATCGGTCTTGACTCGGTTGCTCTCCAACTTGCTCTATGGTGTGAGCGCAACTGATCCCGCGACCTTCGTTGCTATTGCATTGCTGCTGGCATTGATATCGATGCTGGCTTGCTACATTCCTGCGCGGAGGGCGACGAAGGTGGATCCGATGGTTGCATTGAAATACGAATGAAAAAGAGAATACGATTCCGGCCAACAGTTTCAACACAAAGGGTCAAAGGGTCAAAGGGGCAAAGAAGAAAAAATCAAGCATTTATTCCCCTTTGACCCTTTGACCCTTTGACCCTTTGTGTTGAAATTGTTAGCCAGTTTCGACTTTAGAGAGGATGAGGAATGCAAAAGATGAGATTTTTGGTTTACGCCTCACTGATATGTCTACTAACGGTTATCAATTCCTTCGCCGCAGAAACCGTCCGTCGCGTTGTTATCTACGACAATCTGGTGACCGAAATTGGGGCGCCGCCTGCATCGCTAATTTCTGTTGACAACAGTGATCTGTGGGTAACGCTGGCAGACCTCAAGCGAGCGACGAAGTTCGTTCTCAAACCGCAGGGTGTCTGCCGCGATCAGCTCTGCTTCCCGATTCCCAAAAAGCGCAGAACGGCATTTCTGTCACAACAGGGATCGGTCACCTGGTTCAATCTGAGCGAATTTGCGCGGCTGCTGCGTCAACCTGTCGCTCACGATGTCGAAACTGCCGTCTGGTATTTCGGGCCGCGAGCTGAAGAACAGAACGGATACCTTAGCTCGTTCACTGCCCCGAACTTCAAGCTGCCGGACATGAGTGGCAAGCTCCATTCGCTCTCCGAGTTTCGCGGCAAGAAGGTGTTGCTCTTAACCTGGGCCTCGTGGTGAGGATGCCGCTTCGACCTGCCTGGATGGCAGAAACTCTATAGTGAACTTAAGGGCAAAAATTTCGAGATCGTTTCCATTGCACAGGACACTGGTGGAGTCAAAGATGCCGGGAAGTGGATTGAGGCTGCCAAGGCTGAATACACCGTGCTGATTGATACCAAGCATCTGGTCACAAGGCTCTACAATATGGTCAATGTTCCGACCGCCGTTTGGATCAATGAAAGAGGGCGCATCGTGCGTCCCAACGAGGTCGCATTCGTAGACAATCGTTACAAATCGATGACACAACTCGAGGCCGACGAATATCTCAATGCGATTCGTGATTGGGTAGCGAATGGTGAGAAGAGCGCGTTTGTCTTGAGCGAGCAGGAGCTGAAGGGAAGGATTGCGCCACAAAATTCTGAATGGGCGCAAGCGGCAGCTGAATTCGGTCTGGCCGAATATCTTTACCATCAGGGCAAGAGCGCAGCCTCGATCAGCCATTACAAAGAAGCACAACGACTCAATCCTGACAGCTGGAACTACAAACGCCAGGCATGGGCGCTCTCGGATGCCGAGCGTGATTATGGGACGAACTTTATGAAAGAGGTGCAGAAACTCAACGGCAAGCCTTACTATGCACCGCGTCAGTTGCCGGAAATTAAGAAACAGAAATGAAGCGAGAATACGAAACAAACGAAAAAAGTCGGGGAGTCTGGGAGTCTGGAGTCCGGAGTCTGGAGTCACACTCGCACTTTAGCTAGCGGACTCCAGACTCCGGACTCCAGACTCCCAGACTCTCTGACTGCCGACCATCACTTTTTGCTCATCTTCTTCACAAACTCCTCGTGGCGCTTCTCCATCTCCTCGGGCGGTACATCCTCTATGTGTGTTGCGAAGGTCCAGCTGTGTTCGTAAGGATCGATCAAATGAGCGCTCCTGTCACCGTAAAACTGATCCGCCGGCGGTTTCACCACCTTCGCACCGGCAGCGGCGGCCCGGTCTACAAATGCGTCCACATCCTTGACGTAGATAAAGATATTCACCGGTGATCCGCCGAGACTCTGCGGACTGAGAAAGCCGAAATCGGGGAACTCGTCCGCAAGCATGATGAGTGCACCACCGATCTCGAGCTCGGCGTGCCCGATCCTACCACTCGGATCCGCCATGCGCATACGCTCCTTTGCCCCGAATGCCTTTTTATAAAAATCGATCGCGCTGGCTGCGTCTTTAATTGCCAAATAGGGCGTCGCGCCGGAGTAACCATCCGGAATAGGTTTTACTTTTTTTGCCATAGATCCTCCTTATTCTGTTGTTTGAATTAATAGATCATCTAAAACCCTCAACTGGGATTTTTGTCGGTAGAAGGAGACGGATATGGATTGTTAATAATTGACCTCAATCAGTGAGAGGCACATGGTTGAGATGCTCAGTATATCACCCCTCTGATTGTATAACACAAGAAACAGTGTGCTGCAATTGAAATGATACGATTAATCAAAGCTGAGGCGAAAAAAGAAAACGGAACAGACGGAAAACAGTTTTCAATTTTCAGTTTTCAGCAAAATCTCGCCCAGCTGAAAACTGAAAACTGAAAACTGAAAACTGTTTTCCGTCTGTTCCGTTTTCTCTCTCTTTGACCTGGAGAGCACAAAATACGAAGGAAACGGGTTTATTCTTCTTTCTTCGCACGCCCCAAACGCCCCGGTTTTTTCCCGGGCTTCTCCCCCGCACCCCCCACGCCCTCCACCACATTAATGAATCCACGGGTGCCGACGCCGGGTATCAACGTAAAGCCTAACTCAATGTCGGTTTGTTGAAGCATTCTCACAATATCATTATTGCCGGCTTGCTCTGCTATCTTCTGCGCGCTCATTCCATAGTTATCCGTTGCCTTGACGTCTGCGCCCTTCCTCATAAGGAATCGAATGAGGTCATTCCGCTTATACTTCACAGCATACATCAGTGGTGTTCGCCCTTTGTTGTCTCTGGCATTGATGTCCCCTCCGGCAGTCAGTAACGCTTCCGCGGTCTCTACGGTTGCTGGGTCGATTCGTTTTTCGAGAGACGACAACATGAGTGGTGTGCGTCCTTCGCTATCGCGCACATCCGGATTTGCGCCATTTTCGAGAAGGATTCTGACAGCATTATCTACTTTCCTGATTTCTCTTCCTCTTCTCATATATAACCACTGATAACGCGCAGCCACCTGGAGCGCTGTCCCCTGTTTTGTTGGCTGGTTGACATCTGCGCCTGCAGTAATCAGCTGTTCTATGGCTCGCGGGTTATAGATTGCCGCGACCATCAGCGGGGTTCGCCCCTTGGAATCCTGCGCGTGAAGATCGGCGCCGCGGCGGATGAGGAGACGCACCGATTCCCCTGTTTGAGACATGATCGCGCTCATCAGGGGAGTTGTGACGACACTTCCGAAAAGAGGCGGCAGAATGACGCTGTCATTGATTCCAGCTCCTTTTTCATTGAAGTATCGAACCATCGGAGGGTAGGAAGTAACCCATAGAGCATTGAGTCGGGAGTTGCCAGACCAGTACGGGACAGGAACACCCGAGGCGTTGAGCGCCTTGACGGTGTTGACGGCGCCGCGCTCCATCAGGAAGGGCATTGACTCAAATTTGAAATACTGCGAGCCGGCAATCAACATAATCAGAAAAGCAGCGGTGGCATAGATCCTTCCCCGTACCCAGTGTACAGTTGGATTGATCTCTGTGAAGGGGCGATTCGATAGCTCGTCCACGGCTTCACCCCTGGCCTTGCGCGCGCTCAGATAAAGGACAGCATGTTCAATCGAGCTTTTTAGACTCATTCTGAATGCGATAAATGAAATTATCGCCGTCGCAAGCGCTAAGAGAGGAGGAATGAAAGGCTCAGGAGGAAAAGAAGAGCCGGAGAAATAAGGGCACCATCCACACCCCCCCCAAAACTCATCCAAAATGCTCCCAAACAGAATTACCATCGTCTGCCAGGCGGTCAGCATCAGTACTATTGCCGCCAAACCCCTGACTGAATGATAAAGAGCTATGCGGCGAACTGAGTCGATTAGTGTTTCCGATCGTCTCAGAGCCGAAGGAATGCTGATCCCCTCTTTGATCAGCGTGGGAGCTGCCAGTGCAGTCTCCGGTATGCGTTTCAATACCGAGAACTTCTCTGATCTTAGTTTTCGGATAAAATTGGAGAAGCCGGCGATGATTGCGCCGGAAAGCTCGGCATAGCGTTCCCTGACTGCGCTGACAATTGAGCCGCCTTCATCACCATACATTGACCCTCCAAACTTTCGCTCGAGAAATAGAACACAGGCCGCAGTCATAGAGTTCTGTCCGAGGATGGTGAGAAATGCGATTGCTACCCACAGAAGGCCGAAGACCGTAAACGACAGCACAGGAGACATACCCGGCAGCTTCACGGAAGCGAAGAGCAGTAGCCCGCAGATGACCCAGAAGATCCACTCGACCCGCGCTCCAATCAAATACAGCTGTAACCAATGCTGCCGGCGAATCTCCCTCGCCTTTTTAAGAATCCAATCACTACCGCCGGCCTGCAGACACAACAGAAATGCAAATGCCCCAGCTGTTGCCGGACGGGTTGTCCGATCCTTGTCAAGCGCCTGACGAACGACCTCATCGACCCCGGCGGGAATATCCAGCCGTTTCTCTCTCAGCGATGGAGGAACACCATCACGATGCTGGCGAATGAGTTCCTCAAGTGTTCCTCTATATGGCGGTTCTCCGGCCAGCATCTCGTATGTAATCACTCCGAGGCTATAAATGTCGGAAGACTTGTCCAGCCTGTCACCTCGGAACTGCTCCGGTGACATATAGACCGGAGTTCCCATCACAGTCCCAACGCGGGTCAGACGTTGAATCTCCGATGCTTCGTTACTGAAGACAGATGGATTCTCAGGCTGTTGCGATGTCTGGTTCAACTGGAGAGTCTCTGCTTCTGTTACTGAAAATAGCGGCGGGTAATCTATTGTCACGCCTATTGTCTCGTCTGTTGTCTCACCTGTTGTCACGCCTGTTGTCACGCCTGTTGTCTCAATGGAAGCGGGTTGCTCTTCAATATCCTCGTCCTGGAGACGCTCGTGAATAACGGCAAGCCCGAAATCGAGGACCTTGACGTTGTAGCCGCCGGAGGCCCCGGAGGCAGTTGACTCCATCGATAGCCCGCCTACTCCTCCAAGCCTCGCAGTGTTGTAGCCGCCGGAGGCTCCGGAGGCAGTTGACTCCAGCCAGATGTTTTCCGGTTTTAGATCACGATGAAGGATTCCGAGACGATGTGCCTCGTCTATTGCCGAGCCGATCTGGCTGAGGATTGTAGCCGCCTCATTGAATGGTAAAGGTCGTTTGTCTTTAAGTTTTTCGGCGAGCGTTCTCCCTTCGAGATATTCCATGACCAGGTACGCAACAGTTCGCCCGCCGGCGGTGGAAAAGCCGAAATCCGTGACATTGACAATATGAGGATGTTTGAGCCGGCCGATTGTCTTTGCCTCTCGTCTGAATCGCTCAACGAATGTATTATCCCCCGCCAGACCGGCATCCATGACCTTGACCGCCACTACACGTCCCGTGCCCAGATGGGTTGCGCGGTAGACCGCTCCCATACCACCTGTGCCGCGAAGCTCTTCCATGCGGTATTTCCCATCGAGCACTTGCCCGCTCATCTGCCCCACCTCGACATTCATTTTCTCAACGATCTCTTCCTGCCATCTGTTGAAATGGGGAGACAGGCTGGTATTTAGCACAGGTGTTTCCATAAATTTATCGTCCTCCTCATGAGTGGCAATAAGTGTCTGGATTTCACGCTGAAGCTCAGGATCATTCTGACAGGCTCGGGAGAGGAACTCCGCGCGATTCTCCTCCGTACATTCAAGCGCCTGATGAAATATCTGGTCGATTTTTTCCCAATCAGTTGGCATGGAATACACCTCTTTCAGGTATTGTTTTTCTTTTACGTCTCGATATATGCTCACTCACCGATCATCTAGCTGTCACTTCAAATAGCGACATAATTGCGCGAAACTGCCCACATCGGCAGAAAAAAATTGAGGTAAGTGCAAATGTCAGCAGATACGTCAGAGATTAATCTTCTTCTTGATCAATACCGTAGTGGTCAGTCAGACGCGTTTGAGAGACTGATGTCGTTAGTCTATGACGACCTGAGGAAGATCGCAGCCTGGCAGTTAAAAACAGAGCGCTCTGATCATACTCTCCAGCCGACGGCGCTCGTCCACGAGGTCTATTTAAGATTGCTCGGGCAGAATCCGATTGAGTGGCAGAACAAGAAACATTTCTTCGCCCTCGCAACCCAGGTCATGCGCCATATTCTAGTCGATCATGCCCGAACGCGACTGAGAGATAAACGCTCCGGGGAAGGGAAGAGAGTCGCCTTGGAGGAGGTTCTAAATCTGAGTTCGGTTACGGATCCGGACCTGGTCGAACTTGACGATGTGCTCAGCCTACTGGCTGAGAAGGATCAGCGTAAAAGCCGGATTGTCGAATTGCGTTACTTCGGCGGGTTGAGTATTGAGGAGACTGCTGAAGTGCTCGGGATCTCTGTCACCACTGTGAAACGTGAATGGACAATGGCTAAAGCATGGCTCAGGCGTGAAATGCATAAAGATCGTAGCGCCTCCTCTGAAAACTAGGGGCTGGGGGCTGGAGGCTGGGGGCTGGGGCTGGAGGGAAGATACGGTACGAACGCACCGCGATTTTCATCGTTTCAGGGCGTCGCCCGAGCGAAATGAAGGACTCCTCTGTGAATCCCAGTATTGGGTTGAAATAAAACCACGGGGGACACGGGGAGCACGGGAGAGAAGAGGAAGAAAAAAGAGTAATGATCGATTTAATTTTTGCCTTTTGATTTCTTCTTAATCTCCCCTGGTTCTCCCCGTGCTCCCCGTGTCCCCCGTGGTTTTATTTCAACCCAATACTGGGATTCAGTTAGATAGACTGAGCACTACGGTAAATCGGCCACGATATTCTGCAAGAACCCCACACTGGGTGCGAAGAAGTATTCTCCACCCTTGAGCCGTATCCAGTCCCCGAAGTTAATCCTGAGCCGCTCTGCATCCTCATCTCCCCCCTCATCTCCCCACTTGGTGCGCCATCGCTGCGGCTCGTCCCCATCCTGGCCGATCAGCGGGCAATCGCCGGTCTCACTCAGAATCTCCGGGAAGCGAGGGTTATCGAACCATACTCGCTGCAGGAACTCGAATTGATGACCGATGTCAGCCTGGTAGCACATAAATAACAACCCAACGCCGCCCTCTGGTTCATCAGTCAAACCCGGTGCTCGCTCACCGTAGACCACGCCACGCCGGGCAATCCGGCGACTGCGTTCGCTCTCCTCGCTGGTGAGCGGTGTTTCGCCGCGCTGATTTGCCTTGCGGATGTGGGCGTGGAAAGGACACTTGAGTGCGTCTTTGTCGTTTCGGTAATTGAAGTCATTCACAGCTCCAAGGCCTGCCTGGGGCTCCAGGGTTAGCGGCGTGCCATCTCTGAAGCGGCCCACAACCATCGCACCGGCTAACGCCTCATCCACCCGAAGCCGCGCAGATAACTCTCGGATCCCCAGGTTGAAGCCGTGCACATTCTGCTCCAACTTACGGAAGACGAAATAGCTGCCGAACGCATCAGGGGCCGTATTGAACGGGTCGGGTGCGAGCACCTGGCCGAGCGGTGCTGAAGGATCCCATGTCTGCCTTTCCTCAAGCTCCAGATCACCCTTCAGGAAACGCGGATTGCTGAGGCCATCAACATAGCCGAAATGCTCGATGGGCTCTTTCTCCGAATTACGCAGCACGTAGCCACGTTCAATCGCCAGGATCTGGGCCACCGTGGAGACTGAGGCAGCAATGCTCTCCGTCGCCGCCCGCACCGCCTCTGCCGAATCATCTGCCAACATTATCAGGGCGTGGATCGATCCGCGATAGACTTCTTCCCACTGCTCTACCCTCGGGTCTTTGTTGGGGAAGAAAGTATTTACGCGTCGCCTCTTCTTCATCCCCAGTCTGAACGTGTCGTTCTCTTCATCGAATTTGCCCGGATCGAATCCAAGATGCTCGTATCCGGAAGCCGACAAGAAGATGCTGACGAACATCTGTCCCGGCTGTTGCGTCTCCCGAAAGCTCTTCGCCTCTTCCACCTGCTGTAGGGCCGAGCTCAGCTGCGCCCGCGCAAAGTTTTGAATCCATTCTTTGGTTGCACGCGCCTCGGCAGTGAAACGCAAGATAATGTGCGACGAGTAGTCACGTCCGTGCGGTTTTAGGATGTTCCCTTGAAGTTGGTTGAGCATCTGCTTGTATATTAGATCGAACGGGTCGATGCCGGTTTTGGTTAAATCGATTGTCATATTGCCTCCTCGCGAGATTGGTTGTGTGGCCAAGGTACGTGCGGACGAAATGGTTGTCAGCACGTTGTTACCTGCTGCTAAAGGATTGTTGTTAGTTATGCTTTTAACACGAAATACGGGAGGTTGGCTGAATTTCGGCGCGACCCGCATTTGGGTAACCGGGCTAAGGTCTATATTTCGGCGTTGGGTACCTCTATTTGTTCTTTGTTACGATTGATAAAACCAATATACAGAAAAATCATGGCTGAAAACGGGGCGCATCTTACGCCCATGGTAAGAGGTTGTCAATATTTTATTTTAGACTCTCTCGCAGCAAAGGAGATCCGGTTCAACCTACACTTCACCGATGTCTTCGTTCCAGATCTCAGGATTCATCGCAATATAGCTTCGGAGCATCTCCACGCATTCTTCTGACTTGAGGTCTATCACTTCGACTCCATTTTCTCTCAACCATTCCACTCCACCCGAGAAATTCACCGACTCTCCGACTATCACTGTTCCTATCTGGAACTGTTTTACCAACCCACTGCAGTACCAGCAGGGTGCTAACGTTGTTACCATAATCTTGTCAGAGTAGCTCCGCTGTCGCCCTGCCTTGCGGAAGGCATCAGTTTCTGCATGGACCGAAGGATCATTCTCCTGAATTCGCCGGTTATGTCCACGCCCCAGAAGATCGCCCTGCTGGTTAAATAGTGCCGCACCGATGGGTATACCTCCTTCAGCAAGACCCTGTCTTGCCTCTTCTATTGCGATCTTCAGCATAGCCTGATAATCAAGGTTATTTGTCATTGATAGATTTGAAGGGATCTAATCGGGTCTCTTATTGCCAGATGCCAAGTATCCGCCGGAGCGCGACCATCTGGCCGACGTGGTACGCATTATGATCGGCAACCAGTAGCAACTCGCGCAGGTATGTCTGTCCCGTACCATGTGGTATGTCAGCGAATAGGTCGAGTTTGGGATCTGCCGCGATTTGTCTCAGGGCCTCGCGGTCCTTGCGGAAGCTGGAAATGCTCTTCTCCCAGGCCTTGGCTGTCGGCGGAGAAATAGTTTTCGGCCAGTAGTCTTCCATTGAGTGCTCTTGATAATCAGGGTTGCGGCAGAAATCAAGGATGTCGAACTGGCACAGGCGCATATGTTCGAGGAGTTGCCATGGTGAATAAGGCAGCTCCGCGGGCTGAACGCCACGTAGTTTCGGCGGAATGCCTTCAACGGCCGAGTCAAAGCTCACGTGAGCGTCCTGCCAGTCGAGGAGCCTCATGAGATGTGTGCGAAGTGCGTCATTCCGGTTCAAGATATCCTCCTTTAAACAGTTTTCAGTTGTAACTGCTCAGCCGGGGGTGCAGTACGGGGAGCGTCAGCGACCTGCACCTCGACAATAGGCCGTTTTATCAAGGTGCTGGTC
>JAKEHZ010000007.1 GCA_022614735.1 Acidobacteriota bacterium
CGCGGGCAAGTCTCAGTACCCACGCCCCTGCCCGCGAGGACGCGGGCGCACCACTTGAGCGCCGATTGTTAGATTTATTTTTCAAAGACCATCACCGGGCTGGAGCGAGTATTCCGGATCGCAACCAGCCGTCAAACGGCTGGCCTACTTGCCCTCCGGGAAAGCCCGGTGAACCGGGCTGAGTAGTTACGCGAAATAATAGCTTCCAGTCTTTCTTCTACTCTTCTATTAATATTCAATACATCTATAATCTCCGTTAGCATCTGCAGAGTTTAACTTCCAAACCAACCAAGGAGGCCCCATGAAAAGGACAATGTTGTTAGGGCTGTCTTTCGTGCTGATTGTTCTCTCACCTGTAACCGTAGGGTCAGATACACCAAAGGTCGAGCAAGTAGAATTGCAACCGCTCGTAGCGCAGGTGAAGCGTCTGGTAGAAGCGATGGATTATCTGGGCGCGCCATTGAGTGTTACCGACAAACAGGCGCTTGAGAAAGCCATCAATGACACTGATGCATCGCGCACTCGGCGGGCCATTCAGGATGTGCTCGACAAATACTGCCTGACTGATATTCACATCAATCCGGAGAGCCGGGTTAAGGTGGCGCAGGGTCCGGCAAAAGCAGAATTAGTCGAAAAAGGTTGGCGCACATTTCTGGTCAAGGTCAGAAATGAAGCGGGTGTAACCGCGCAGCTCAGAGCCGAAAGCCCAAATGCGCTTCCGGTCTATTCTCGAGGGGAGAGAAACTCCAGTCAAAGCCCACGTCCGCAGCAGACGATCACGCAAAACGATGTTAACAATCGCTGGCTTGAAATCGCAATGTACAATAAGCCGCCGCTCAACCCGCAGCTCTCCGGTCTTGAGCTCGAATACCGTATCATTCAGCTCTACAGTCGCGATACCGGCAAGCGCGAAGCTAAACTCAGTTTCAATGTCGGCCAGGGTACTCAGGACATCGGGTTCCGCAATGACACGGATATCCTCTTCGCCTGTCTGCCATCAACTGATGTAACTTTGCGAGTACTGGATGAGCAGAGAAAGCCGACGACGGCGTCTTTCATTGTTCGTGATGAGCAGGGGCATGTTTATCCTGCGCAACCCAAACGCCTCGCTCCTGATTTCCATTTTCATCCGCAGGTCTATCGCACAGATGGCGAGAAGATCAGACTTCCCGCGGGAGATTACAAAGTCGAGTTCACACGTGGGCCGGAATATCTGGTCAAGACTCAGACCATCAAAATCGTCGCGGGCAAGCCGCAGACTTTAACATTCCGCCTGGAGCGTTGGATAAATCTGGCGAAGCTGGGTTGGTATTCGGGCGATCATCACATCCACGCCGCAGGCTGCATGCATTACGAGACTCCCTCACAGGGCGTGCTGCCCGATGATATGATCCGCCACATTCTCGGCGAAGATCTCAACGTAGGTTCGGTGCTGACCTGGGGGCCTTGTTATTACTATCAGAAACAGTTTTTTGAAGCGAAGGACAACAAGCTTTCGACCGGTGAAAATCTCATGCGTTACGACGTAGAGATTTCGGGTTTCCCTTCGAGCCATAGCGGGCATCTGGTGCTGCTGCGACTCAAAGACCAGGACTACCCGGGCACAAAAGTCCTCGAAGACTGGCCGACCTGGGATTTGCCGATTCTCAAGTGGGCCAAAGCACAGGGCGCGGTCACCGGCTTCGCTCATTCCGGCTGGGGACTGCAACTGAAGACCGACGAGTTGCCGAACTACGAAGTGCCGAAATTTGACGGCATCGGCGCAAATGAATACATCGTGGACGTGACACACAATGCGGTCGATTTCATTTCAACTGTAGACACGCCCTCGATCTGGGAGCTCAACATCTGGTATCACACGCTCAACTGCGGCTATCGGACACGCATCAGCGGCGAGACCGATTTCCCGTGCATTTATGGTGAGCGCGTTGGTTTGGGGCGCAGCTACGTCAAGCTCGATGGCAAGCTAAATTACGATACCTGGGTAGAGGGTGTGCGCACCGGGCGCTCTTATGTTTCCGATGGGAAAAGCCATCTGGTGGAATTTAGCGTTAATGGCCTAATGGCTGGCACACAGGCAAGTGAAGTGAAGCTGCAAAAGGCAGAGACCGTGCGCGTCACTGCGAAGGTTTCTGCGCGCCTGAATGTAGAGCCGAATGAAGAGGTTCGCCAGCGGCGGTATGATACCAAGCCTTACTGGGACCTGGAGCGTGCGCGCATCGAAAAATCTCGCGAAGTGCCGGTTGAAGTCATCGTCAACGGTCAGGCTGTCGCTCGTAAGAATATCGTCGCCGATGGCTCGATGCGTGAGATTGCGTTTGACGTGCCGATTGCTCGCAGCAGCTGGGTTGCCTTACGCATCCTGCCGTCATCACATACGAACCCGATTTTTGTTATCGTTGATGGCAAGCCGATTCGGAGTTCACGACAAAGCGCCGAGTGGTGTCTGAAGTCAGTCGATCAATGCTGGAGCCAGAAATCTCCCAGGATTTCCGCGAAGGAACGCGCTGAGGCTGAGGCGGCATACGAGCACGCACGGCAGGTCTATCGCCGGATACTGGGGGAAAGTGAAGTAAACTAAGAGAAGAAAGTTGGCAGTTGGCAGTTGGCAGTTGGCAGTTCGTTGTTCACATTTCACAGTTGTCTATGAAACTGCCAACTGCCAACTGCCAACTGCCAACTGAATCTCCAATGCACCCACTCGATCTGATCATACTCTTCGCCTATCTCATTGGCACGATGCTCTTCGGCGTCTACTTCTCGCGCGCGCAGAAGGATGTCAAGACCTATTTCGTCAGCAGTCAGCGCGTGCCGTGGTGGGCGATTATGGCTTCCATTGTCTCGACTGAGACGAGCAGCGTCACGTTCATCAGCGTCCCTGGCTTCGCTTTCACCGGCAACTTCACATTCCTACAGTTGGTGATGGGGTATCTGATCGGGCGAATCATGGTTTCGCTGTTCTTTGTGCCGCAATATTTTCGGGGTGAGTTGCTGACGGTTTATCAGCTGCTCGGCCAGCGTTTCGGGTCGACGGTGCGACGACTGGCCTCATCGCTCTTTTTGATCACGCGCAGCCTGGCTGATGGGTTTCGCCTGTATCTGACGGGATTGGTGCTCGCGGCGGTCCTGCTGGCTTTGCCGGGCACGGGCGAAACAGCGCGCGAGTGGTTTCCATCGCTCGATCCGACAATCACCATTATCATCTTTTCGGTCTTGATAATGGGCATGGCAACGATCGTCTATTCGTACCTTGGCGGAATATCAGCGGTGATCTGGACTGATGTGAGCCAGCTGGGGATCTATCTGGTAGGGGCGATCATCGCGGCTGTAATTTTACTCCAGGAGATACCGGGTGGATGGTCTGAAGTCACGCAGGTTGGGATGGCGGCCGGCAAATTCACCTTGTTCGATTTCACGTTGAGTTTGACGAAGAGCTACACGTTCTGGTCAGGGTTGATCGGGGGAGCATTTTTAACGACAGCCACGCACGGCACTGATCAGCTGATGGTGCAACGTTATTTGTGTAGTGATTCGCCTCGCAGCGCGCGCATCGCATTGCTGACGAGTGGCGCTGTGGTCCTTGTACAGTTCGTGCTCTTCCTGCTGATCGGCGCTATGCTTTATGTCTTTTACAACATTCACGCGCCGGAGCAGATGTCTGCCTTCACGATGAATGGCGTAGTGCAGGGCGATCGCGTCTTTCCACACTTTATCGTCACTCAGTTACCGACCGGCGTGGTAGGCCTGGTGATTGCGGCGATTGCCGCCGCCGCATTCACTTCCTCGCTCAATGCTCAGGCATCGACGGCGATGGCCGATTTTTATATGCCGATAACGAAGCAGGCGAAGAGCGAAAAACATTATCTGAATGTCTCAAGGATTATGACTGCCCTGTGGGGTATGGTACAGATCATCGTGGGCATCATCGCGATCAGGCTGTCGCGGCGCGTCGTCGACGAGGTGCTCGGCATCGCATCGTTCACCAACGGTGTGATCCTGGGCGTATTCCTGCTCGGCACATTTACAAAGCAGGTGCGCCAGACTGCGGCAATCGTCGGGATCATCATTGGCGCTCTGGTCATGCTTTGCGTCAAGCTTTTCACCGGCGTGTCATGGCAGTGGTACGTTTTGATCGGATCGCTGACGACGTTTATGGTGGGCTATCTGGCAAGTTTAGTAATTGGCGAGCCTGAAGCCGAGACCTCGGTGGAATCAGTTTAGAAGAGGAGTCGTTCATGTCGTTCGTGACGACGCCCTGAAACGATGAAAAAGCTCAACCGCCAAGACGCCAAGAGCGCCAAGAAGCCGGCAAGACCTTGGCGCTCTTGGCGTCTTGGCGGTTGAGCTTTTTCTGATTACTGCTCGAGTAAGTAAGCGGCGTTGTTGAGGGCAGCACCTGCAACTGCCCAGATTGTTTTCAGGGTCGTATCGAGACGTAAATGATCAGCCTGCGCGACTGCGTTAACACCAGGCTTGATCCTATACTTCTCCATCAAGGTCGCTCCCGGTTCGGTGGCAATCGGCAATATGTCATTCGCCTGCACCGCACCCCAGGCCAATCCTGCGTCGGTGTAGGCTTCCATCGCCCGGGCCAGGTCAGATCTCAGCGACCCATAGGGCAACACGGCCAGCGCCTCTTCCACCACCGGCCTAGCTTCGATCACCAGAGTGCCATATTGCGAATAAGGCAGCCTGATCCTGGCGGCATCGGCCAGCTTGCGCAGCGACGCATAGGCCTTACGCGCGGCCGGCAGAGTCGGGTCTGCGAGGGTTGATACTGAAGTCTTTGGTCCTTCCTCGTTCGTATCTGACTGCGCCCCATCTTCACCGGAAAAGACGAGGCTCGTTACTTCGCTCATCTTGATCGACAATCTTCCGCTCCGTACTTCGACTTGAACCGTTTCTGCATCAGCCCGCAGGAAAAAGCCCTTCACCGGCTCGCCATCTTTGAGGTTAACTGTGACAGGTATCTTCGTAGGCGCGGAGGACGCTGACGCGGCAGGTGATGACGGCCTTGGTTTTGTTTTGGGACGCGACCTGCCCTGGCCGGGAGAAATCCCGAACAATATGGAGACGGTGAAAAATATTATGGTGACGCTTCTGATCCAGTTCATTAATAAATACCTCATCGATAAGGACGATATGGTATCAGTTTATACTTGTGCATACCAAACTTTCTTCGTGTTCTATGTAATGCCTCATTAGTGGTGGCAATCAATTGCCACTTGCAATGATGTGGCAATTAGCCCTATATAACCTCTTGCAGCCCCCTTTTTTAAACACCGACGATATTAAGCGCCGATAACCCATGTCGAAGGGAGAACGATGCGTCAAGCTACAGCTCTGCTTATATCTTTACCACTACTTCTTCTCATCGCAATGTACGCCCCAACATTTGGACAATCAGCTTCTGACGAACAGATCCTCAAGGTGCGAACCGAGTTAGTGAATGTCGATGCCTTAGCGAGAAATAAGGAGACCGGGCGCATCATCAGCAATTTAAGCAAGGATGACTTCACAATCTTTGAAGACGGAGTGAAACAGAACATCTCTCATTTCAGCCAGGCGAGACTCCCACTTTCCATCATCCTGCTCGTGGACCGTGCCGGATGCATTAACGCATTCAACGACCAGATCCGTGCGGCGACCGTAAATGCGTTCAGCCAGCTTATGGCAGAGGATGAAGTGGCGATTATGACCTTCTCCAGCAAAGTGAGTCTCACTCAACCATTCACGCGTGATCACCAGTTGATTACCGACAAGATAATGGCTGTCGAGCGTCAGCACCGCAGCGAACAACATTACTTTAACGCTGGAATGTACGAGGCCGCCACCTATATGAGCAAGGCCGCCAACCCAATCGGCAGGCGTGCAATCATCGTGCTGACGAGCCTGGAGGCCAGCATCGATTTTTCAAAGATCTCGGAGAAGGAAGCGCTACATGCCGTGCTGGAATCGGGCGCAGTCGTCTCAGGCGTTTTGGTCAAAACCGTCGGCGGGCATATCGAGCAGGGCATTCGTGGTAAGCCAACCAGTCTTTTGCGTCACATCGGTTTGCGATCGGGCAGCCTGAAGATGTTTGTCGAAGAGACTGGCGGTGAGTTAGTTAGCGCCGCACCGGAGAGTATGAATGAGACTATCATCCGGATGGTGAATCAGATTGCAGAGAGTTACTCACTCGCATACCTGCCTACTAACTCAACCCGCGATGGCAAGCGGCGTCGAATAAGGGTATTACTGTCGCCCGAAGTCGAGAAACGTGAGGGCAAGACGGTGTTGATCACGCGACGTAGTTATATAGTGCCCAAAGACATAAATTGAGATCACCAGAAAAAACGCTAGAGCATTCAAGAAAATGAGGTTTGAAAAAACCGGACATCCCGCAACCCTGACCCCTGTTCCCTGAACCCTGATTAACTTTCAGAACTCTTTGTACTACGATGTTTTAAAGAAAATATCAGGGGTCAGTCGCCAGGGATCAGGGATCAGTAGGAACGAGTTGGCAAATTCACAATATCCGGTAGGATCAGTAGGTGTCACTGTGAAACTTAGATTTCTAGCTCTCTTATTCGCGCTTACAATCGCGTTGGCTCCGGCAGCAGCCACCCAAAACAAGCCCTCATTACCGTTCGACCGCAAGCTTTCAAAGAAAGAAGAAGAATGGGTGCGGAAAACACTCAAGTCTCTGACGATCGATGAGAAGATCGGGCAAATGATGATGGCCGATGCGAACGTTAGCTTCTGGAACCGTGATAGCGAAGAGTACCGGAAACTGCAGCATCATATCGTGGATAACAAAGTCGGCGGGGTGATCCTCTTTCGCAGCGAGGTTTGGCCTACAGCGGTCATCACCAACCGCTGGCAGGAGATGGCGAAAGTCCCGCTGCTCATCTCCGCTGATCTCGAGATGGGTATGGGAATGCGGCTCGACGATACTCTCTGGTGGCCGCCCAATATGGCCGTTGCGGCGACGCAGGACACGACCTGGGCGCGATTGCAGGGGCAGGCAACTGCGCTTCAAGCACTCGCCGTAGGCATCAATTGGCTCTATGCGCCCTCTGCCGATGTCAATAACAATGCGGACAACCCGGTGATCAATACGCGCTCTTATGGTGAAGACCCGAAGAGAGTTGCCGAATTCACCAGCGCTTTCATCGAAGGCGCACAGCAGGCGGGCGCGATGGCATGCGCGAAACATTTCCCCGGCCACGGCGACACCGCGACGGATTCACACATCGGTTTGCCCGTTGTCGATGCCACAAAAGAGCGGTTGGATAAACTCGAACTCATCCCATTCCGCGCCGCAATCGAGGCGCGTGTCGGCTCGATCATGTCGGCCCATATCGCCTTGCCGCAGATCGAGGCGGAGCCTGCTGCGCCTCTCCGAGCCCTCAGTGAAAAAGAAACGGCTTCGGCGGAATTCATTTCGATAACTGAAAGCGGCGCACAACGAGTGACTTTACCGGGCACACTTTCACGAAAAATTTTGACCGGGTTGTTACGCGAGGAATTAAAGTTCGGCGGCATCATTGCTACGGATGCGATGTCGATGGCTGGAGTCGCAGCGCGCTACATGCCGGCCGAGGCCGCAGTCAAAGCTGTCAAAGCCGGCGCTGATATGATCCTCAAATCGCCGGACATTGACGCGGCAATTACGGGTATCAAGCAGGCAGTCCATAACGGTGAAATCACAGAGGCCCAAATCAATGCCTCAGTTGAAAGAGTTTTACGCGCCAAGGCAGGACTGTTTCTACATAGCAAGCGCACGGTCGATCTGAACGAAGTTGACCTTGTCGTCTCAAATTCGACTTTCAACACCATCGCTCAGCAGATTGCCGATCATTCGATTACGCTCGTGCGTGACGAGCAGAAGCTCTTGCCGCTGAGTTTCAAAAGTAACGAGCAGCAGGGCGCGGTGATCGGTGCAGGACAAGAGGCCGGACGTAGAGGACGCCTGCTCAATATAACTTTCACCGACGAAGAAGACCGCGCGATCACCAGAGTATTTGTCGATGAATTGCGCGCACGCGTTGCTCAGGTCGAAAACTTTACTCTTGATCCGCGCGCCCATCAAAACGAGATTGACCATGTCCTTGCGAAACTCGATGCCGGCAAATTCGAAGCAGTGATCTACTCCGTCGCCGTCCGTGCGCGCAGTGGCAAAGGCAGCGTTGAATTACCTCCGACGAGCAAATGGTTGGCCGAGGAATTGATCAAGCGCAAACTGCCTTTAATTGTCATTTCATTCGGCAATCCGTATCTACTCGCGGCGATCCCTGAAACGCCGTCATACCTTCTCGCTTACAGCGCAGTTCCGGTTAGCCAGCGCGCGGCTGCAAAGGCGCTGCTCGGTGAGATTGAAATCAGCGGGAAGTTGACGGTGAGTTTACCCGGGCATTACCAGCGTGGGCATGGGCTGAAAGTTGAGCAAAAAAGCACACCCAAGTGATGAAGAAAGAGCGGGAGAGCGGGAGAGCGGGAGAGCGGGAGAGTATTTTCATTTTCCATTTTCAATTTGATATCTGTCATTTGACATTTGTCATCACAATGCGTGCGGCTCGAGCAATGACAAATGATAAATATCAAATTGAAAATGGAAAATGAAAATACTCTCCCGCTCTCCCGCTCTCCCGCTCTCCTAGCTTTTAGATCCCTTCCTGAACCAATCCACAAACTTCTCAATGCCGGCTTCGATTGGCGTAGTCGGATGATAGTTAAGCAACTGACGGGCTTTGCTCACATCAGCGTGTGTGCGAGGCATATCTCCGGGTTGCGGTGGCTGGTGGTCAATGATCGCTTTCTCGCCAAGAGCATCTTCGAGCAGTTCAATCATCCGATTGACTGTGACCGTCTGCGATTCGCCGAGGTTGATAATTTCAAATGGCGTTGCGTCGTATTCTATCGCGCTTATCATCCCCTGGAGGATGTCGTCGATGTAGGTGAAGTCGCGCTCGCTGGTGCCGTCGCCATAAACCGGAATCGGGCGTTTGCTCATGATCAGACGGGCAAATTTATGAATCGCTAGGTCGGGTCTCTGGCGTGGGCCGTAAACGGTGAAGAATCGCAGACAGACAGTCTGCATCTCATGGAGATAGCTGTAAGTATGCGCGATCAGCTCACCTGCGGCTTTAGTGGCGGCATATGGTGAGATCGGCGCCAGCGGCGCATCTTCTTTAAACGGGGGCGTGGCGTGCGGGCCATAGATCGAGCTTGTCGAGCCATAAATGAATTTCTTAATTCCATTGCGGTGCGCCAGATCGAGCAGGTTCATCGTACCCGCTGTATTCACTTCCTGGTAGGTTCGCGGGTCATTGACCGAAGGCCGCACACCGGCTTTTGCTGCAAGATGGATGATCACGTCAAAGATTTCTTCGGAGAAAAGCTGCTTGAGTGCGGCGTAGTTGCGAATGTCCATTTCAACCAATCGATATACCGAATGATTGAGATGTTTGGCAATGTTTTCCTGCTTAATCTGCGGATCGTAGAACTCATCAAAGTTGTCTATGACGACAAGACGCGCCGGAGATTGGGCTAATAACCTGTCAACCAGATGGCTGCCAATAAAACCCGCACCCCCCGTAATCAGATAACGACGTTTTCGCATGGCGAGACTTATATCACACAATCCTGCATAATTTCGCAGAAGAAAGTGAGAAACTTTTTAATCTCGTCTTTGAAACCTTCGGGTAGTAATTTGCACTAACTGAATGGAACTCAATGATTGCGGATTGCGGATTGCGGATTGCAGATTGAGGAGTCTAAAGTTATGAGGGATCAGTAGTTGCAAATTGAATTGATCAATACAATAGAGGCTGTGAGAGAGGAAGATATCCGCAATCGACAACCAGCACTGGCAGCAACCCACAATCCGCAGTTAAGGGGGAGGATGACGTTTGCTGAGATAGCGCCGGGCGTGGTTGCGCGTGCGAAGTGCGGTGATGAAGATGCCTTCCATCTCATCTTCAACCGCTATGGCCGTCCTGTCCTCAGCTTCATAAACAATCTGGTTCGGAATCGTGAATTGGCCGAAGAGCTTGCGCAAGAGACGTTCGTTCGCGCTTATCGTAATCTGGGCGGATTAAAAGATGAGATGCGGTTGTCGACCTGGCTCTTTGGGATAGCACGTAATGTCGTCCGCGAATCGTCGCGGCAGGCACGCAAGGACGAGAAGAAAGTCGGGCTGGATGAACCGGAGAGTTTGCGATTGGAATCGAAAGGGGTCTTACCGGAAGGAGCGTTGCTCGACCGGGAGTTGACTGAGACAATTCAAGAAGCATTGCTGGCGCTCGACGAGGATAAACGAATCGTTTTCAGTTTGAAGATTTTTCACGAGAAGAGTTATGAAGAGATCAGCGCGATTACCGGGCATTCGATTGGAAAATTGAAGACTGATCTACATCGAGCACGCGCAGAGGTGCGAAAACGTATTGCGCCATATCTGGCCGCGCAATAAGCGGTCGGCGGCGGTGAGGGCCGCTCGGGAAGAATGAGTTGAGAGTGAGTTGAATTATGAATTGCGAACGTTGCCAAGCTGAACTAGAAGATTTCCTTTACGGTGAATTGAGCGATTCGCGCACATCTGAGATCAGATCTCATCTCACCGCTTGCGGAGCCTGTGCTGCTGTGCGCGATGCTCTCGAAAGCGAGAACGAGCTCTTTGCACACTATTACGAGCAGACTGCGATCGATCCTCCCGCTGAGATGTGGGAAGTTATCCGAGACCGCATCAGGGCTCAAGCTGTTAGACAACCACAGAAGGAACGTGCCGGCGGATGGATGAGCGGGGCGACGAGTGCCGGCCTATTTGCGTGGTTATTCAGGCCGGCGTTATTGCGTCAGGCATCTTTTGCAATCTTGCTGATCGTGCTTTCGGTTGCAGTGACAACCCTCATCCTCAATCGTGACAAGAAAGATAGTGGTGAAGTGGCGAGCATCGATAAGCCACCTGCGAGTACTTCTCCACAACCGAGCGCGACAATAGCGCCGGAGTTGCCGCCATCACCGAAACCGACGCAGCCGGTTAAACGCCGCGTTGAGCCCCCGGTGAAGCGACTCTCCGAGCAGGAGGTGATCAATCTTCAGATTGCTCGCGCCGAACGAGAATATCAGAACGCGATCAATATGCTCGATCGCGCGATAGCTAAACGCAAAGACACTTTCGATCCGGAGTTGATCAGGCAATATGAGAGCAGTCTGGCTTTGATTGACAGTTCGATCGCCGCGAGTCGTCGCGCGATGCGCGAACGTCCAACCGATTTGGCGGCCGGACAGTTCCTGCTCGCGGCATACGCGAGGAAGGTCGAACTCATGCAGGATATTGCGATGAGATGAGCGCTTTCAGGAGCGATCTCAAATCTCAGATTTGAGATTTGAGGTTTGAGATCGCTCACGTGGACGAGTGACAAATTTGGAGTAACGAAAAAAGGCGAGAGAGAGACTAGCAAAATGAATCTTGGCGGGATGGTGAAAATAAAATTGACGGGTCTGATTTTTATTGCCGGCTTTCTCTTGATAGTGCGCGGCGATGCGCTGAAGGTCACCGCGCAGACTGCGGTTCAAGGTCGCGAGTTCCATGAGACCTACGACCTTGCGCCGAACGGGACGATCAACGTCACCAATACAAATGGTACCATACGCGTGACGGGCTGGAACGAAAACCAGGTCAAGGTTGATGCTATCAAACGTGGACGCCGCCCGGAAGAGTTTGCTCTTGTCGAGATCCAGGTCAACGCGAGACCTGAGCGGATAGATATCCGCACAGTCTATCCTCGCGGCAGATCGACCGAAGTCTCGGTCGACTACGACCTGAAGGTACCGCGCAGTTCCGGACTCATTACATTGAATGCAACCAATGGTGAGATAACAGTCACAGGGCCTCTGGCGCGTGTCAGCGCGCGTTCGACGAATGGCAGCGTGACCGCGCAGGATGTGACCGAGATGGCAAACCTCGCCTCAACAAACGGGAGTGTCAGAGCCACCAGGATTGGAGGCGAGTTACGGGTCAGCTCCACCAACGGGGAGATAAACGTCAACGATGTTGCCTCGCGACTTATTGCGCAGAGCACCAACGGCCCGATCAGAGTAATACAGGTTCGAGATGACGCGACGGCCAACTCAACCAATGGCAGTGTCAGGCTCGAGCGCATCGGCGGTCGCGCGATCGCGCGCTCGCAGAATAGCTCGGTCCTGGTCAACGATGCCGGGGGAGATGTGCAGGCCGAAAGTATCAACGATAATGTTACAATCACGAATGTGCGTGGGCGTGTTGTAGCCAATGCAGTCAGCGGCAACATCATCGTTGGCAAAGTTGAGGAGGGCGTTCGGGCAATCGGAATAAGCGGCAGTGTTCAGATCAGCGATGCCAAGGGGCGCATTGAAGTCAGCACTGTAAGTGATTCGATCAATCTGAACAATGTCGAGAGCAGGGGCGTCACGGCAAGTAGCGTCAGCGGCAGCGTGCGCTTCACCGGCAAATTATCTACCGATGGAGTTTATAATTTTAATAGCCATAGCAGTGATGTCATCCTGCTTCTACCTGCCGATAGCAGCTTCAGGTTGACTGCCAGGAGCATCAGCGGTTCGATAAACATTGAATTTCCCTGCCAACTTAGTTCGGGGATTGCGTTAAAGGATATTCAATGCACGGTTAGCAAAGGAGGCGCTGATGTCCGGGCGACCAGCTTCAGCGGCAGCGTCAATATCAGGAAGAGCAAATAAGTTTCGATTTCACACATAAGCCGGAGGGTGAAAATATGCAAATCATTACCTCGCTTTTATTGAGTCTGATTATTCTGCCGTCTTTCCAGGCCCTTCCAAATGCACATGGCAATATAGCTGCTTTTGGGACCCAGGAAGTGAATGAGCAGATAAACAAAACAATCACGCTGTCTGAAGGGTCGAATGTCAGAGTCAGCAGCATCAGTGGTGGTGTCAACATAGAAACGTGGGACGGCGACAAAGCGGAGATCAATATCAAGATCAGGGCTTCGAGTCGTGAAGCCATGGAGCGTCGTCCGCTCATCGTCGAAAACACACCAAACAGCCTGACAATTCACACGCAGGAAGACAGGGAGGGCAGGAGATCGGGCGGAGATCGCGGCTGGGTGCATCAAGATGTCCGGCTTCGATTACCCAAAAGCATCAATCTCAGAATTTCCTCTATCGGTGGCAGTGTCGATGTCGGCCAGATCACCGGTGAGATTGCCCTCAGCAGCATCGGCGGGGGAGTCGAAGTTACACAAGCTGGGACGGCGACTCAAATGAGCAGCATCGGTGGAGGGGCTACCATTTCATTGCTGCGTATCGAGCAAGGCGGATTGCGCGTGAGCAGCATCGGCGGTGGGGTCGAGATCGGATTGCCCGCTACGATTAACGCAGAATTGGAAGTGCGAAGTGTCGGTGGCGGCATCGATACCGATCTGCCGATCAATGTTGTGGGACAGATGAAACATGGTCAGTTGCGCGGAACCATCGGCACGGGCGGGCCGCAGATCATAATCACGAGCGTTGGCGGCTCGGTCCGGTTGAGAAGGATGTGATCTTTTACTTAGCGTGTGAGTTTCATTCATGCGCGGCAATGACTAAGGTCCAAGAGAGAACGCGAAACACGCGAAATGATGCGAAACACGCGAAATTTCTGGGCTTTTTCGCGTGTTTCGCATC
>JAKEHZ010000008.1 GCA_022614735.1 Acidobacteriota bacterium
CTAAGTCAAAAGTAGGAGTGTATGCTTGCACCATTACGGCATTGCAGAACTTTGACCTGCTATACCGTGTCTGAGCAGAGGATGAGGCTCTGGTACCAATCCACACTTACTACTCAAAGATCATTCTAGGGGCGTCGAACGTGAGGATTAAGTTGGCAACAAACTGATAATTAAATGAAGTTCATTAAACTGTTGTGTGACAATCACTTAAGATGGGTAGATTGTAGACCTGGCACGGGAAGGTGTCAATAGACTATTGTGGAGGCAGGTTCTGTATGCGGAAGTCCAAGAGAAAACGGGACAGACGGAAAAGATGCTAGATGCTAGGTGAGCGTCCTAGCATCTAGCATCTAGCATCTAGCATCTTTTCCGTCTGTCCCGTTTTCTCTCTTCCTTATTTGTTGCGCCGCTCCGCTATCAAACGCGCAGGATAGGCGGCAAAATTCTCTATCTCTACCGTGCTATCTCCCTTAAACTGAACCTTGGCAGCAGGAATCATCGAGCCCTCCACTTTTCCCTTCTCGTTGACAAACATTTCGACATAAGTGAAGGGGTAGTCTCGTGACCTTGTACCATAGCGCACTTCGGAGAATTGCAACCAGCGCTCGAAGAGCATGTTAATTCTGCGTTCGCCTTCCTCTGTAGTTGTAACGAGAACGGTATTGATGTCGCGGCCGACGTTGCCACCGATCTGGATAACGCCACACTTATTCTTGCTAATCGCTCTCAGCAAGGCGTCTTGTCCATCAGACTTCAAGATTCCTGCCAGGCGAGTGATCTCTTCTCTGGGAGTTGTGCAGGTAATCGTGAGTGTAAAGGTCCGCGTTATAGTCCTCGTTCTGCCGGGGCCGCCAACAGTTGGGCCGGGTATGTAGATGATCGTTCCGGTATAGACCTCCTTCGTTGTTCCGCCCCTGGATTGGGTTTGCGCCCAGGATGGCTGCGCCAACAAAACTATTACAGCAACACAGCAGATAGTGAGCAACAAACAAGATATGCTCTCAGATTTTGCCTTTCTGTTCATTTGGCCTCCTGTTTAAAGTACGTCTATTGAGATTTTTCTGCTATTAACAGACTATCTCCAATCCTCACGATGAGGTTATCGTTCGAGGTTCATTTGTCGTGGTCTCGTTGATATTAATCCAAGCAAAATCTTTTGGCTACTATTCCGATCCCACTCCACAGCGCGTCTTATGGTTTTTGAAAATCACCGTTGTAACCAGTCTTTTAAGCTGTTGCCCGAATGCTTCTGCCGCGATATAGATAGGCCAGCAGCAATCCTGTTACAAAACCACCTATGTGCGCCATATATGCTATCCCGCCGCGATCCGCCGCATCCGTTATCGAACCGATACCACTGATGAACTGCAAAAGAATCCAGAGGCCAAGTACGAACAATGCAGGCACACGAGCGATACCCCTTCCCACCAGCACTCTGACTTGTCCCTGTGGAAACATAACCAGGTACGCGCCTAGTACGCCGGCAATTGCGCCGGAAGCGCCGAGGTTTGGGATATTGGAGTTGGTATTGAAAGCCACCTGTGCCAGAGTCGCAGCGACTCCGCAGACCAGATAAAAAATAAGAAACTTCGCGCGCCCCAACCGGTCTTCAACATTGTCGCCGAATATCCATAGGTAGAGCATATTACCAAATAGGTGCATCCAGCCCCCGTGCATAAACATCGAGGTGAATATCGTCACGAAATCTTCTCCCGGATTTGCCACCAGCCGCCGCGGTACCACTGACCATTGGCGAATGAACGGCTCCCCACCATTCATCTCGACAAAAAAGAAGATCACGTTAAGCGCGATCAACCCATAAGTCACCACCGGCACTGTTCTGTTCGATGAATTGTCGTCTCCGATTGGAAACAGCATTTTTCCCTCCTTCTCGTTTATCAACACAATCGCTGTCGATATCGACAAACGATTTCACGTCTGCTCGGCTACCCATCATTAAGCAAAGCTTAGACCAAAATAGCCAAGGGTATAAAAACACCTGTTCTCAACTATTTAATACTCATGCCAGGGTCTCTGCTGTAATCTAGAAGGATTGATTGTATTCCCCGGATACAACAATATAATTGAATGGATGTATGGAAGGTATGCGGTCTCCTGTATCTGGCTCCTTTTGTCGAGTCCAAAAACAATTTTACAATTGGCATATCTTTTGATTCCGTCTATACGTATATGGAACTGAAACATGATCACCATAATCGAGGAATGCAATGAGCGAATTTGAAGAGTTTTTACCTGGTAGTAATCGTGCCCTGGAGAAATACACTCAGGATTTAACCGAGGCAGCGATGCGGGACGAGCTGGAACCGGTACGCTGTCGCGATTCCGAGACTGATCGAGTCATAGCGATTCTGTTGCGTCAGTCCAAAAACAACCCGGTGCTGGTGGGCGAGGCAGGTGTGGGTAAGACGGCAATTGTCGAGGGCTTCGCCCGGCGTATCGCGGCCGGCCAGGTTCCCTCTGCGCTCAAGCGCATACGGCTGTTGTCGCTTTCGCATATCGACCTGATCGCGGGAACCATGTTCCGCGGGCAGTACGAGAAGCGCCTTCAAGGTGTTATCGATGAGGCGAGCCGCAATCCTGATGTCATCCTCTTCATCGACGAATTGCATAATCTGATCGGGGCAGGCATGGCGATGGGCCAACCGCTCGACGCAGCCAATCTGCTCAAGCCGGCGCTCTCGCGCGGCGAATTGCGCGTCATCGGCGCGACGACCCGAGATGAATACGAGCGTTACATCCTACCCGACGCCGCACTCGAGCGCCGCTTTCATCCACTGGAAGTGATCGAGATGGGTCGAGAACAGGTGCTTGAGGTCTTATATGCGCGTCGTCCACGGCTGGAGATGCATCACTTAGTAATCATCACTGACTCGGCGATTGCAGCGGCGCTTGACCTCTCGAACATCAAGCCCAGCTACGCCAGCCGCAAACAACCGGACAAAGCGATTGACCTGCTCGATGAGGCATGCGCGCTCTATCGCCTGCATGATGATCGACAGCCTCCTGAGGATATCGACCGATTGCAAGCTGAGCGGAGGCGGCTTATTGGCCTCGAACGGGAGGCCATTGACGCTCTGTTCAGTTTAGCCACCTCACAAGGCAGTCTCCTTGAGCGATTCTCGATTGAAACATACAAGACATTGGAAGCGATGGGACTGGAACTCGAGCGCATGTTGACGGGTCAAACAACACCTCGTCCGCCATCGCCCAAACCCGAAAGCGTGCGCCGCCAGGAAGAATCCGATCCGGCCGGGCGTCTTGCAGACGCTCACCGCGAGCGTTTGTTGGTTGAAGAACGGTTGCGAGCATCGTTGACAACATCAGGTTTCATCGTTGACTTTGGAGACGTGGAGAAGGCGATTGAGAAATCGAGAGAGACCACGACTCAGCATTCTCACGAGGTATGACTAAGGAGAAAACGGAACAAACGGAAAATTTATTGATCTTCCGTTTGTTCCGTTATTTCCGTTTGTTCCGTTTTCTCCTTTTCTCGTCACTCGCCCTTTTCATGAACCAGTGCCCATCCCTCAGCAGATAGTCGAAAAAGTTTTCTGGCAGAGACGACGAAGAGACCCAGATCACGCTCCCAGCTCAGCCGTTCGACTGTAATGTACGGCCGCTCGATCCGCAGCACATTGAAAGAATTTGACTCTCCCCTGCCCCGCGAGGAGATCGCCGTGCCCGCCTGCAAAACAATCGCCGAGTGCCCGACAATCCGGTAGCGGGCGGCTCTGCCGAAATGTCCCATATGAAGATGGCCGGCTAGAAAGAGATCAATGCCGCATCCCGCAAGCATCTCCATTGCCAGGCGCGCATTTCCAACCTCTCCCTTTCCACTATAGCCTTCCGACAAATCGAGAGGATGATGGGTCACGACGACTCTGGTTACATCATCTCCAAGGGGGCATAACAGTTCGCGGATGAGTGCGACCTGTTCACGGTTAATACGGCCTCCCTTTACTGTTAAGGATCGTGTGGTGTTGATACCCAGAACCGCTATCTCTTGGTCAAGGTAAAATGGCTGAAGGTTGTTAGTGATGTAACGCCGGTACGTGTGGAGCGGTCGCAGAAACCGAGCGAATAGATTATCGAGTGGAACATCGTGATTGCCGGGCACCACGATCTGTGGTGAGGGCAGGACGTCTAAAAACTCCCGCGCTTCTTTAAACTGCTCAACCCGGGCGCGTTGGGTGAGATCGCCTGAGACCGCAACCAGATCAGGGTTGACCTTCTTGACGGCCTCGATCAGAGGACTGACAGTCAGGTAGTCAACACGACCAAAGTGGGTATCGGAGAGATGAACGAGAGTTCTCATCTGAGATTAACTTATCCCTTCAGATCCTGCTCAACATCTTCAGGGACGAAAACACGCAAGACACCAGGTCTTATCCGATAGCGGAGAGGCGTCATCATTACCGCGACCTCGCCATCCATAGATACGCGAATGTACTTCCGCCTGGTCTCTACCCAAATCTCTTCAGTACACAATGCAATGAAATCTTCCGCCTCTCGGAGCCTCCCGAAGAGTGCACGGAGGGCGAGTTGCAAGAGTCCCAGTCGCCCTAAGCGATGTGTCATATACAGACACAATTTCCCGCCGTTTAAACACATACGCCTACCTATGTTCAAGCTTTCCATCTCATACTCATTGTTGCCTATAAAGACGAACGGCGTGTGCCCCTCAAATTCCTGCTCACCTGCTTTCAACCGGACATGCAGAAATGGATAACGCCGTAATACCGTTAGCATTGCTCGGAAAAAAGCCGGCCACTTTCCATATCCCATGCGCTGATGTTTGTCACGTTGGTCCACTATACTCGGGTAAAGCCCCAGACTTGAGTTGTTAAGAAATATACGTCCGTTGACTTCACCAGTATCAATCCTGACTGAGTGGCCCGCGATAATCGTGCGAACTGCTTCTTCAATGTCGAGTGGAATGTGCAAATCTTTGGCAAAGTGGTTGAATGTTCCGAGTGGCAAGACCCCCAGCGCCTTGTCCGTACTCAGAAGTTCCGATGCCACAGCATTGATCGTGCCATCCCCACCTCCGGCGACGACCGTCATGCTGGTGCCTCGCGCCGCTCGCCGCGCGAGTTCGACGACCTCCGTCCCACTTCCGGCGAGCAAAATGCGCGCATGGTACCCACTTGAACGAAAGATCTCGGAAACTCGCAGGCGGGCGCCTTCATCTGCACCTGCGCCGGAAGTGGTATTGATAATAACGTCCAGAAAAGTGTCCGCGACCGCTGCCGAATTACGACACTGTACCTCAGACACCCTGGACGTTTCTTGTTTATTCACATGTTATGTCCTGTAACCAACCTCAGGTAGTCAGGCTGCGGCCTTTCAACAATCTGTAGCCTGCGAGCAGGATAATGGAGCCTATAACTGCGAGCACAAGGCTCATCAAAAATCCTGGGCGAGAAAGATCACCGCTGTCATTGATCGTACCATAGCCCATTAAAGTACGGCCGATAAAGCCGCCGATCAAGGAACCAACGATACCGATAACAATCGTGATGATCGCTCCACCCGGATCCCTACCCGGCAGGATCGCTTTAGCGATTGCACCTGCAATCAAACCGAAGACTATCCATGCGATTACGTCCAACATTGTTTATCCCTCCAGTTTATAGTTCAAAATAGGCCCACTACTATTCAGAAACAGTGCAGACCTGTCTATGTTACTGCTACCATGACGCAACCGCTGAGCCACGTGATGAGATTATAATACTAAGGTGAAGCCGCTAAATAAGTACAGAAATAGGCACAACAGTTTATCAATCAGTACATTTGTTAGGAAATCAGTACATTAACTCATCGATAAACAGGGGCCTGAGAAAGATTCCCTCAGGATAAAAACATTATCATACGGACGAAGGAAGCATGGCACGCTATTCGCGGTCTGTAATAATCGTAACGTTGCGGGGTGAAGCACAAGCTTGATATTAAGAGAGTTATGCCAAGCTTTGCTGGGAAAGTTGTGATTTTTATGTTTTCACTCAGTACGAGTGTACAGACTGAATACATCAACAGTGTCCCGGGTGTTTTTTCTGTCAGGAACGAACTGACTGTTGCTAACAACCGCAACTCGTAAAATGAGTAATCTTCTAAATTTCTCCGGCGGGCCCAAAGCCTGGCCGGACTTTTCAAAGGAGAAAAACTATGGCAATGCAAACTGATCCCGTCTGTGGTATGAGGGTTGACGACCAGAAGGTCGGATCAAAATCTCAATATCAGGGAACAACTTATTTCTTCTGCTCAGATGAATGCAAACGCAAGTTCGAGCAGCAACCTGAGCTGTACACCATTAAATCCGGACAAGCGCAAGGAGGCGGGCAGGCGAAGCGAGGCGGCACTGGCCGCAGCTAGTGGAAATGTTCGATGATTTTAGATCGGCCTTTCAAGGCCGGGGCGGTGTCATATAAACATCCCGGCCACGAAGCGACATTTGAATCCGATGGCCCCCTTATCTCAAACGTCGCAACGCGGCTGGAACTTTTCTACATGACCCCCCTGGCCTTCAAAGGTCGATCTAAAATAACGCCCAAGAGAGAATACGAAACAAACGAAAAGATCAAAATCTTTTCGTTTGTTTCGTTATTTTCGTTTGTTTCGTATTCTCTCTTGGGCGTTATTCATTGCAGCGAACGCGAAATACTCTATGATTAGCGCCTATGCGAAAACTTCAGGATCGCGTTGCTGTCGTGACAGGTGCAGCTAGCGGTATCGGGCTCGCATTGTGTCAACGATTGGCGCAACAAGGTTGCCATCTCGCACTCGTCGATCTCAACCAAACCGGCCTGGCCGAAAACGCCGCGCAAATCGCTGCACAGGGTAAACGAGTATCTATTCACGTAATCGATGTTTCCGACAAGACTGTAATGGAGCGGTTACCAGATGTGGTCCTCTCCGAGCATGGCGAAGTTCACATTCTGGTGAACAATGCCGGAGTTTCACTTGCCGGGCCTTTTGAAACTCTCGGCCTTGAAGACCTCGAATGGATCTTCGGGATCAATTTCTGGGGAGCGGTTTACGGCTGTAAGTTCTTTCTGCCTCATCTGCGTTGCTCCGAAGAAGCGCACATCGTCAATGTGTCTAGCACTTTCGGCCTCTTCGGTCTCTCGACCAAAACCGGCTATTGCGCCACCAAGTTTGCGCTGAGAGGTTTCAGTGAGGCGCTACGCGCTGAGCTCTCTGACACCCGCATCGGGTTGACTTGTGTTTATCCGGGCGCAGTCGACACCAATCTGGTTAGAGGCGGGCGAACGTGGGATACAGAGAAACAAAAAATGGAGGCGCAGTTTGTCGCCTCGCGCAGTATCCCTGTGGATAAGGTTGCGGCACGCATTGTGCGCGGTATCGAGCGCAATTCACCTAGAGTTCTAATTGGCAGTGACGCGTGGTTGATAGATGTGATGACACGCTTTTCCCCCACCCTCATGGCGGCGCTCGGCGCGCGATCTCAGAAGCGCGTACCATTCCTTAAACAGCACGATTGATTTTATCGTAGGTCGACATTAGCTAAAGGTTTCAACACAAAGGGTCAAAGGGTCAAAGGGTCAAAGAAGAAATAAATCAAGCCTTTATCCTCTTTGACCCTTTGACCCTTTGACCCTTTGTGTTGAAACTTCTACCGGGTGCCCGCCTGTGTCCCCAGGCTTTGCTGAACGCGCGGTTGATCCAGTACCCAGCGGCGGATGATCTGGTAGCCGCGTTCGGCCGGCAGATAGCGGCGTCCTCCCTGGTGGCCGTCTTCCTTGCCCGTCTGAATATTGAGTGGTTTGCGTAAAAGTTTGCTCTGCTCGATATCAGCCGTATTGACGCGCTGTTGCAGCGTCAGATAGTTCTTGAGCAGTTTGGAGACTGTCCAATATCCATTTGAGTCAGGCGCTTCCAGCTCCATCGAAGGCACACGCCCTCGGACACCGTGGCATTTGATACAGGACATTTCGTCCATCCGCTGAGGACGCAAGAGCTCAGGCGACACGTGATCGCTGAAATAACGAAGGCTCGCCAGGAACTGCGGAGTCAAGTTTGGCTGACCTTGACTATCTTTGAGAGCTGAGCCCGGTGCTTCCTTCAGCACCGCTTCGCGCAGATCCGCCATCCAGATCTGAGGGTCGCTGCTGCGGAGCGCATTCCTTGTCGCTTGCACCCCCGAGCCACTCTTTTCCTTCTCTAACATCTTCCGAAAAGCCTGTTGGACAGCCGGGTCCTTTCGCAGTGCGGTGAGATTGGCCATGCGTATGGCGGCACCGCGGCTCATCTCTGGAACATCGGGACCAAGCATCTGCAGATAGAGATCAATCGCCCGGGCCCGGGCGCCCGCAATCTCTGCGGGTAAATTCGCCGGCTTTGCCGAACCGTCATCGATCTCCGGTATCGCTTCCCCGAAAGAGACAATCCAACTGACGCTGGGCAGCCAGAAGTGGCCCGTCAACGGATTCTTTACTGCGCCGGGCACGTATCTAAGCAAGACCTCGGTATGCAGATCAGTGTTGGCAGCCAGCATGCTGCCCATGCGATCTGCAATATACCAATCAGCATCGAGCTGCCCCATCGGTTTGACAGCAGCAGCAGCCGCATCCAGAATCCGCGCCAGTTCCGCAGGGAGAGGTTCTTTAGAATGTTTTGGGATCAGCAGCGAATAGAGAATTTCCTGTTGCTCTATGGTTTTGGGAACGTTCCAGTGAGCCCGGCTGAAGAGCTTCAGGATCGGTTGGGCAAGTGTCTGTCGGCGGTCGTAGTCCTGCGCGCCGCGATAGATCTGCTCGACCAGAGGCTGTACCTTCTCCTGCGTTGCGGGCAGTGTGACCGCGCTGGGATCAGATACGGCCGCGGCGGCCACCGTGCGCAACTCTTCGGGTCCGTGCGTTGAGTAATCGATAACTTTGTCTTGAAGCGGAGAATAGGGAATTCCCGAAGCTCCCTCCAATAACAGGCGCATCTCGCGCAGGTCATTCGGGGGGGCCTGTGGGGCCTGTGGAGACTGTGGAGCCTGCGGAGATTGCTCGATTCTCTTCCACAGATGCATCGTTGCCTTCCCCATCATCTCTGCGCTCCCCGGTGTAATATAACCCATCTGGCCGGGGCCTCCGTCACCTCCCGAAGTGTTGTAGAAGGTTGCCGCAATGTTCACCAGACGCCGCGCCAGACGGTCTTTGAGGGCTTGGGATAAGCCATTGTCATCGAGGTGCTGTTCCAGTGTCTTGAACAGAGCTGACAATTCCTTGTATTGGTGCTCATCACTTCCGTTGGCCTTGTGGCCATTGGCGATGAAAAGCGCGTGGCTCTGATAGCGGAAGCAGTTCTCCACCAGAGCGTTTGGCTCCGGAGCGAGAAGCTTCCTGACCCAGGCTTGTTGGATGGCATCGCGCATCGGCGGATTCCAAACCCACCACTGCCACGCTGCCTTGGCGGCCCACGTGCGAACGCCGGGATGCGGGTCATCATTGAGAGCTTTGTCGAGCAAACGTGTCAGCCGCTGACGATCCACACGAGCCTGAGTCAATACTGTGTCACCACGTATACCCAGAGACTTGAGGATGCTCTCACGCGTCAGGTCGTCGCCTTTTTCAAACGCATCGAAGACGGCCTCAAATCCCACGTCATCCAATAAGGTTTGTTCCATAGCCCATGCGGCCGCATCACGCACCATTTTCACCGGGTCTCCCATGGCACGGATGAGAGTTGGGACACCGCGCTCGTGATGCACAGCGCCCAGTGATATGACGCCCCATGTCCGCATCCAGGGACTTGTATGAGATGTGGCTTGCATCATCAGATCGAGCAAAGCCGGATCATCTGTATGCGAGAGTTCGCGTACACGCGCGATGGCCGCCAGCAACGAGTCTCCGCGCTTCGGCTCATAACTCGCCCTCGCCGGTTTGGTTGGAGTCATCGGATAGAGACGCGACAAGGCATGCAAGGTGTAAGCCGTCGTGACAAAACCCGTTTGCGCACTCTTGTTCCATCGGCCGTAAGCATCCTGTGTGCGCAGAAGCGCCTTAACCCCGCGGTCAACCGCGGGGTCCGCGGCTCCGTAACCCAATGCCTGTAGTGCGATCAGGGCAAGAGCAGTCGGAGCTGGATCGAATTGTCCGTCAGTCTTCCAGTTCTTCCCATCTGAGTCACCCTTGCCCGGATCAAAACCCCAGGAACCATCGGGGTTTTGTATTGCCCGGAGCCGCGCCTCGTCCCTGACCAGTTGTTCCTGTATGCGGGCCAGGAGCTTTGCAGCATTTTCGGCGCTCAATAATTGATAAGCCGGGAATCGGGCCGGTGGAGGCTCGGCAGGCTTACCGGTGTCGGCAGGCTTACCTGTAGATGATGTCTCAACTGGCTTCAGTTCTTCCACTGGCTCCGGCGGCAGAGTCTGCTGAATCGATCGCGCTTTTTGATTTTGAGCAAGATAGTCTTGAGGAAAAAAGCGCTTGAAGAACTCGATGCGATGTGAGAGGTCGTCACTGAACCTCGGCTGCACCCCCAACATCTTCTCAGCCTTCTCTTCCAATGCGGCAAAGTAGCGGGGATGACCCGTTCGGTCCCAAGCTAATTGCAGGATTTCACCCGCATAGTTATAAACGACCCCCTGGCCGACATTCGATCCGGGGCCTGCTGCATTGATGCCGCTGGGGTCGGATGTTTGTAACACATGGTTGGCGGCTCGAACCAACTGGCTGGAGTGCAGCTTTCGCGCCGGTACAACACGTTCGGCTGCACAAATGTTGTGTCCCGCCACTCGCGTTCCCGCAGGTCCGTCTCCAATATCCAGGGGCGCCAGGCTCGTGTTGTTGGCCGCGTCCTTAAGATAGTTGGTGGGACGGAGGGATTCATACATGACATTGAGCAGGCGGCGGAAATTTTGGATGTTCTCTACACGATAGCCATTTTCGATGGGAACTGCCGGTCCCCAGACCCCCGATTGTGTATGGCAGCTCATGCAGTGAGTGCCCATCAAGTTTCCGGTGTCGCGAATCCGCCGTTCCACGCTGGCCCCGCGCGGCCGGTTGGTGAGCCAGGAATCCACCTGTCCCAAATGGTCATAAAGCGCCTGCCGCACAGCCATCCGTGGATCGTCATAGGGTGCGGGTTTTAGGAGGCGCAGCTCAATCTCGTATCCGGGCGCATTGGCCTCTGCACGCATAAAATAAATGCCGCCTGGTTTGAGCAGCCGGTTGATTGATGCCCGATGTCCTTCATTTTGCTGGTGGACACGCTCGTTATCATTCCGTCCTTCCGTGTACTCGACCAGTGGCAGCAGATCACGTGATAACCCGGCGAACGGCTGCGACCCCACACCGGTTCCGCTCAAACCATCGAACGCATAGAATCTGAGTTGCGCCGCCAGTGTGTGATCAGGGATCGTCAGGTTGCAGGTAAGAAGTCGAGGCTCTTTTCCCTCATACCTGATCCTGAACCAGTCATCGCCGGACTGGCCCACCTTACCATTATCGAAATATTCTATGTCGTCAGCCCCACCCGAGATGTGAATGGTCTGAACGCTTTGACCCTCAGGGAGCAGGATCTCCTGGGCTTGTTCCGGAGTGTCGTTAGGCTCCATTTCAACTTGCATTCCAACTCCACGATCATTCTTCAAATCCAGAAGATTGATGGCCACCGAAAGCGGAACCGCTTTACCCTGAGGCCAGGGAGTCCGTCGTGGAAAAGTGACGGACTGCGGCGCCGTTCCGGTTTCTCGCCAGCGAGTACCTTCAAACACGGGAACATCTTCGACAACAGGCGCAATCTGCAGGGCATAGATGCCGGTCACTGGCACGCGGTAAACCAGATATAGATCGGGATCCAGCACGTGTAATACTTTTTTCCAATCCGCGGTTGGATTCGTATAAATGCCAAAAGCCTCCGGACTGCGCGGCGGTTTGCCCGAACTGCCAGATGGTGAGGATAGTGAGGATAGCGATGGAGTATTTGTTGTCGCAGATCCGGTCTTCTCCTCGATGAGAACCCAGCGAACACCGACCCGGCCATGCTCTGGAAGCGAAGAAGGCCGTGGCAAACTGACCGAGATCTCGAAAGTTTCGTCGCGCTTGAGGTCAAAGCGTTTTTCCCAGGGCGCAGAGAACTGAAGTGTCGCTCGGACAGGGAGGTTGCTCTTCTCTCCTCTTGCCGTATTGCGGCCAGCCTGGCTATTGGCTTCAGTGTTGACCCACCATGCCACGGCGGACCAAAGAGTCAGACAGACTACCAGAGAGATCACTCGCCTAAGATCGAGGTGCAGATTTGTTATGGGCATATTTCCTCGCTTGTGTTAACTGAGAGGGAAAACGAAACAAACGAAAATTGACGCTTTTTTGGCAAGTTTTATCTTCCGGCTAACAGGTTCAACACAAAGGGTCAAAGGGACAAAGGTTCAAAGAAGAAAAAAATCAAGCAATTATCCCCTTTGACCCTTTGACCCTTTGATCCTTTGTGTTGAACCTGTCAGCTAGTTTCGGCTTCCTATGAAACTTGCCATCACGACGCCGGTGACTTGACGCACCGGAAGCTGACGTTCGAACTACCACTATCGGTCGCACCCTTCCCACGGCTACCGACCAGGTAACGTGTGCAGTACTGGTCGCTGCAGAGGAACGATCCGCCCTTCTGCACCCGTTTTGGAATTCCTCTCTCCTGAGGGTCAAAGCTGTCCTGAGGCCCTTGTGGGTTTCGCGCCTCGCCGCCGCTGCTTAGTTTCTCGAAGTAATCCGGTCGATACCAGTCTGAGCACCACTGCCAGACGTTGCCACCCATGTCATAGAGACCGTATCCGTTTGGCGCAAAGGCCGTGACCGGTGAAGTGCTTAAATATCCGTCATCACCTGCATTCCTCGCGGGGAAGCGACCCTGCCAGATGTTGGACGCCCACTTGCCGCCGGGCTTCAACTCATTGCCCCACGCGTAAAGGTTTCGGTCGAGTCCTGCCCGCGCGGCGAACTCGTATTCCGCTTCAGTGGGCAATCGCTTCCCTGCCCACTTCGCATAAGCCACGGCATCATCCCAGGCGACATGCACGACCGGGTGATCCTCGCGGCCTTTTATCGAACTGGCAGGTCCTTCCGGGTGTTTCCAACTTGCACCGGGTACATAACGCCACCACCGTAGATAATCATCAAGCGGCACATCTTCCGCCGTTTGCGTGAAGACGGCCGAGCCGGGAACCAGATTTTCAAGCGGGACGCCTGGAAAGTCCTTCGGGTCCGGTTTTCGCTCAGCAATTGTTATGTAGCCTGTGGCCTTGACGAACTTCTCGAATTGCGCGTTCGTCACAGGTGTCTTGTCCATCCAGAAGCCGTTCACGGTAACACGATGCACCGGCAATGCATCGGGCATATGGCAATTCTCGCATCCCATCCAGAAAGTTCCCCCCGGAACCCAGACCATCCCATCAAGCGACGGCGTGTTAACAGCCCTGTACGCATAAATCGCCCCGATCGAGGCAGCTGCGATCAAGGCCAACATTCCCGGCCACCACCACCGTGGTCTACTTGGTTGTACTGGTTGGGTCATTCCGGATTTTCTCTTTTTCATTTATCACCATCCAATAACGTAACTGTCGCCAGTCGGGCTGACTCCGCCCATCAACGCATTGCTCTGTGGGTGAATCATAATCGCCTTGACCGATCCCACGCCTCTATTGTTGCGTAGGTCGAGCCTATGGCCCAGCGCGGCGAGCCCTTCTTGTACCTCTTTGGGTAGCGCGGAAGGTGTGATCAGTCTGCCGTCAACACGTTGCGGATAACGTGATTCACGGAAACTGGTGCTGATCACGGCCGGCATCTCGAGCGCCTGCTGCACTCCCATGCCGAACTCGAGGACGTTCAAGAAAAACTGCAATTGCGTCTGCGGCTGCGTATCAGCCCCGGGTGTGCCGAAGACAAGATATGGCTTGCCGTTCTTTAATGCCAGCGCAGGGTTGATAGTCTGCCGCGTCCTCTTGCCCGGCGCAACGACGTTCGGATCCTTCGGATCCAAAGAGAAGTACCTCATCCGATTATTCAAAAAGTAACCCGCGCCTTCGACAACCATGCCGCTTCCAAACAGATCGAGAATGCTCGAAGTGATAGAGACCATGTTGCGATCCTTGTCCACCACCGCCAGGTATGTGGTAAAGCCCGTCTCCTGATTCTCATCCCGGGAGTTGACAAACGCAGGCAACGATTGCGGTGCGGCGTAGCTCTGTTTGTTGCTCTCTTCGCGAGTGGTCATTCGCGCGCGCGGATTGCCGGGTAATGGCTCACCTTCGATTGCGCGCTTGAGATTGATCTCGGCGCGTCGAGCGGCCGCATACTCTTTCGAGAGCAGCTCTTTCATCGGAATCGGCTGCGCGAATTTCGGGTCGCTGTTGTAAGCGTTGCGGTCGGCAAACGAGAGTTTGAGGGCCTCGGTGATGACGTGAAGATAGGGCGCGCTGTTGTGTCCCATCTCGCGCAGGTTGAAGCCCTCAAGGATATTCATTGCCTGGAGCATCACGTGACCTTGCGAATTGGGTGGGCATTCGTAAACGTCGATGCCTTTGTAGTTGATCACAATCGGCGCATCTTCGTGTGCGCGAAAGTTCGCCCAATCTGCTGCCGCGTGGATGCCGCCATTGGCTTTCAAATAGTCGAGCGACAATTTCGCGATCTCGCCGCGATAGAAAGCATCACTGCCACCGGATGCAATGGCTCGCAGCGTTTTCCCCAGTTCTTTGTTCACCATAACTTCACCGGCCTTCAGAGGCTCGCCGTTTTTGAACCAGAGCTTCGCGGTTGAGGGAAACCTGCCGAGCTTCTCGCGCCCTGATCGCAACTGGCCGGCGAGCACATCACTGACCGGGAAGCCCTGCTCTGCGATCTCCAGTGCAGGCGCCATCACTTCGGCAGGACGCTTCGATCCGTACTTCTGCAGTGCGAGGAGCGCGCCGCTGACGGCTCCCGGCACCTCTACCGAGAGAGCGCCTGCAGCCGGCATCTCGCCTTTTGACTTATAAAAATCGGGGGTCGCCCCCATTGGAGCCGGACCGGTACCGTTGATGAATTTCACCTCGCCGGTCTTCGCCTGGTAAATCAGGATATACATATCGCCGCCGAGGCCTGTCATTGCCGGCTCGACCTGCCCTTGAACTAACCAGGTAGCGATTGCGGCATCAACAGCATTGCCGCCCTCCTTCAGTATGCGAAGACCCGCTTCCGAAGCGAGCGGATGACCTGAAGCCACCATTCCGCGCATCGTCATCACCGTCGGTCGCCACGGAGATTGCTGCGGTTGGGACGTGGGGGTTTGGAACAGAAATAGCAGTGCTGCGAGAAATAATATGCCGTTTCTTATCATAGTCTCAGTATCCTTTCTTTAGCCTTTGAGAAAAACATTTTCCATTTTCCATATCATATTTTTCATTCGTCATTGAATAACCGCGGTTATTCAATGACGAATGAAAAATATGATATGGAAAA
>JAKEHZ010000009.1 GCA_022614735.1 Acidobacteriota bacterium
AGAATCTGCCGCTCCGTGCGAAAGCGACGAATAATCGTCTCGTCACACAGGGCGCGTCGAATCAGCTTGATCGCGACCTGCTTGTGATACTGATCGTCAGCGCGCTCGGCCAAATAAACCGCGCCCATCCCGCCACGTCCAAGTTCGCGAATCAGTTTGTAATGACCGATGAGCTGAGCGGGGGGGGGTATTACTGTGGTATCAGTGGATGATTCGTGGGCAGTGGTATCGTCTGGATTGCTGAAAATCCGGGTTATTTTCGACGCTGTTCCGAGCGCAGGATCAATTAAGAGGTTCTCTGGTCGTGGGTGCGCGGCGAGCAATGATTCGACCTCGCGGCGGATTGTTTCGTCGCCAGCGCATGCTCGATCAAGGAATTGTGCGCGATGACCGGGAGCGATTTCCAATGCGTCATGAAATAGCTCTTCGACGCGTCGCCACTTTTCGGTCTCACTATTCATTTTGGTGAGCCTCTTCTTGGTGAGCCTCTTCGCAAAAGACTTGGCTGCGGCTGAGTATAGCATGGGGGTGTTATACAAGCACAGATCGTCATTGTCGATGACTGCGCTGGATTCGGCGCTGGCGGGTTCGCGCTGAACGAATTGACCCGCACGCTACCGCAGGCGGTACAGTACCTCTGACCTACCAGCTGAGTGCATTCGGGAGGCGCCATCAACATATTCATCTGACCGCTAGGTCAGCGGTACCGTACCGCCTGCGGTAGCGGGCGGGTGGACTCAATAAAAGGTCATTCCGATGTACTAGGAACTTAATGAAAGCACCACTAAGTACACGCCGCCAGAAATACGTTGAGGTTTCAAGCAAAGAGCGCATGCCGGTGCAATACGGGGAGCGTAAGCGACCTGAACCTCGGCAAGTGCGCGACCAATCAAAGCTCAGATCGCTTACGCTCCCCGTACTGCACCCCCGTACTGCGCAGAGGATCAACCTCAACGTATTTCTGACGTGCGGTACTAAGGGACTTTGGCATCCCCCGTCTGATGATCGTCAATCTGAAACCGCAGGAAATCGTAAATGGCTTTGAGTGCTTCGGTGTTGTTGGTGGTTATCCGAACCTGCGCGCCGCGCTCGATCTCTTCGTATTGATACTTGATCTCGGCCTTCAACCGTTTCATGACGTCTATACCGGGCGGTGTTTGAGCGTGGATGAACATCGGCATTGAAAAATCGCCTTTCGAAAATTTCTGAGAGATGTGTTTGAGGTGTTGGCGAATTTGATCGCGGCTTAAGGCGTCTTGAGTGTCATTAGCGGTGACTTCAATAATTCCGCCGTCGAGTTTGAGACGGAAGTGGTGTGTGGTTTTCGCGTGTGAGAAACCCATAGCCTGATCGCCGCGTTTATTGACCTCATTGAAGTGATCGTGTTTGGTGTTGTCGTTTTTGTCGGCGGAATCTTGTTTACGCTTCTGCTGTTGCTGTGTTTCGTGTGGTGTATGTTTAGCATTGGCGATCACAACCAAAGCAACTATGGTTGAAATCATTGTGATTAATCGTGATGCGGTCTTCATAAGTCACTTCCTATCCTTATTCCTTTTGCGTTGCGATTGTAGGGATATGAACGATGCTGACTTTTGGCCGACAGCGAATCTTGTTCCTGCCAGAGACTCGAGCAGCTTCGCCGGTTCGTTTGCCTCAACAGATTCCAAACGTTTATCCCAGTCCTTCAAAACCTCTTGTAACTCATCGCGAATCTCAGTAATTTCGCGAACCAGCATATCGATTTCGTCAAGTTTCGCCTGGGCAAGTGCGCGAACTTGATGGCACGGCGCCCCACCTGCATCGCGGATTTTGAGGATGCGGGCCAGCTCATCTAGTTTGAAGCCGATGGCAAGCGCACTGCGGATAAGCCGCACGCGATCGAGGGCGTGCGCCGGATATTCACGATACCCATTCGGCGAGCGGCGCGGCGCGAGCAGTCCTTTGCGTTCGTAGTGACGCAATGTGTCACTGCTCACGCCCGCCAGACGCGCCAGTTCGCCGGAGCGTAACGATCCGTTTCTTGAATCCTTCTTGGCCACGCAGGGATTATAAAGTATGGAACCGGTTCCAGGGTCAAGCATGAAATTCAATGCGGCTCAGGACGTCAAGGGCGAGTTCTCTGGTTATAGGCAGTTTATGGGTGAGAATTTCTCCAACGCTCGACAATGCTTTCGAGACGAAGGGGTATTGAGTGTTTCCTTGCCCCTCCCGCCCCATCCGATGCTTGATGTCGTAGTTGATGATAAAGTCCATCTCTTCGCCGGTGAAGCAATACAGTTTGGCCGGGACAAAAAATCTTGAAGGAGGTTACGAAGCTTGTGGCTGTGATTCGACAGTCCGAACACACGCAATCTCTCGTTGACCGATGGGACGCACCTGGTTGGCATAGAGCGATGCGACTGCCAGCGTCTCGCCATCGAGTGTCATAAATTCGACCTCATAACCCGCTCCATCCTGATGAAGGAGCACTACCGTGCCGATGTCGCCTGCTTGCAAACCATATTGAGGCAAATCCGTGGTCAGTACAATTTGATCTGGTGCTATGATCATCGTCTACTTCTTACGTTACGCACGGATATGCAGTTACCAGGCTCTGTAAATATTCTTGGCCCTATCGTTTGCTCGCGTGCAGGATCGTCAGGCCAATAACTTCCCCGCCTTCGTAGCGAACGATCACGTCATCGTCAGTCAGTTCGCTATCGGTGGCGACGCTTGGCTTCTTGAAGTTGATGTACAGCACATCCGCCTCCGCATCGTAAGACGACCATAGATAGCGTTTCGGAACGGCCAGCACAGCTGGCGCAATTTTGATATAACGGTCTAGTTCAGCGGGGGACACACCAGTTGTCTCCTTTCAAGTGATTTAATTCGGCGTGTCATGAAAGCCTTAATGATGATGCTGTCAGCGGCCAGTTCACGATACACAGCCACCAGAAATTAACCGGCTTAGATTTCACGCACCGCCAACAATTCTCCATCATTTGGAAGATTACGGCCATCTCTGTTTCTGATACTCCACCGCTTCTTTTGCATTCAGTTTGCGCTTTTGATTGCCGCTGCGAACGTACATTTCGCCCTTCACGTATACCGGCCTGGGCGCGGGATCAACCGCGATGCGGCACAACTCGCGCCCGTTCACTTGATGGAAGCTGATTTGATACGAGTGGCTGTGTTCGCCGCCCAGCGCGTCGCCGAGCAGGTTGCGCAGAAACAGTTCGTAACTGTCGCGTCCCGGTTTTTGCGGATTGACCGCGAGGAAGTCTTCTTCGATCCCGATGACTGTGCCGTCGTTGCCGACGCCGATTAGCAACGCGCCGCCTTCGCGGCTGTTCAGGTAGGCCGCCACACCTTGGACGATGTTCTCTTTCATTGAATCGTCTCTCGCCTGTTTGTGTGGATTCCAGCGCGCCGCCACTTTGAATTCAAGCCGCGCGCTTTCTCCCACCACGATCAACTCCGCCAATATTCGATCGTCAGGATGTGGCGCAAGCGCGCGATAGGCCGCCAGCGCCGCGTCTTTCGCTTCCTGGCTTACTAACGGAAAGGTCGTCAGGATGTATGCGAACTCTTCCTCCGTCAGCCCGTACAGGTGCGCGACCATCCCGTCCAACTCCGCCCGCAACTGCGCTCGCTCCGCTTCGTCTGTCTCACCACTGCGGTGGCTGCCCAAGCCAACCTCTTTGGCCAGATCGTCGAATTCAGGCGTCGTGCAGATCAGCTTGGCGGCACGTCCGACGATTGGAGCGAATTCCTTGTCTTGCTTGGTCAGGCGAGGGACAGGAAGTTGGTAGAGGTAAAACATATTGAGCGTCGTAGTGATTTTCTGCCGGATTAACCAATCTAGCGTCAGACTATTGGTGATGGCGCAAAGGAAAAGCATTTGTCCACTGGTGATGCCTGTCCCCAGAACTTTGATGGTGGTGCTGTTGACTTCGGTGAAGACGTTCCTTGGCGTGATGGTTGAAATCAAAGTGCGCGAATCAGTATTTCTGGCAATACGTCGGTGTACCCAGCGGTATCCTTGATAGTCTAGTAGTTGGCCTTTGTCTTCATTCTTTCCTAGCAGCGCTTTCCGACCGTTTTTTTCATCAATCCAGTACCCAGAATGCTCATCGGTCAGGCAGAATTGATGAAACATCTTACCGGTGAACAGCGGCAACCGCCCCTTGCCGGGAGAGGTCTTGAACAAATGACTGTCATTTGTTATATGGAATTCATTCGTCAAAACATAGTTCCATTTGCCGTTGAGCCTTTCACCAAGTAGGGGGTAGCGCTGCATCTTTTCAGCAATTCGAACATCCATTTCGTTCCTGAACTCCGTTACAGAAATAGAGTCTGGAGATAGCTTGCGAATCAGTGGAACCGAGATTGTGACGTGCTCGGCTTTGTTGTTAAGAAAGTTAGTCAGGTCTTCAGGTCTGATTGCTTCACGTGGATTGAAACGAAAGGCTGCATTGAATGTGTCGGTTTCGCCTCCCTTCTCAAATGCCAGAAGGCAAAACTTGAAGCTGTGATGCACACCCTCAAATATGAATTTTTCGTTTGAGAATGCCATCAGCGAATCAACTGTGCATTCGGAAAAGAGAGTCTCCCTCAATTGCTTTGTTCCCAGGTCAGTGTAGATGCCTGTCGGGACGAGAATTCCGCACCGCCCGCCGTTGCGAAGTAGATTGAAGCATTGCTCAAGAAATAGCTTGTATAGGTTGATATCTGTTCCAGCCCTCTTTCCATACACGATGGAAATCTGATTTTTGAACAACGTCGAGTTACGGAAGTAAGCGCTGATGTGCGGGAAGCGGCTTTGATACTCCAGCCACGCGCGGCGTATCTCCGAATTTTTGAGCAGCTTTGCCTGTTCTTTATCAAACTCCTTAATGGTCATTTTGTTCTTCGTCACCAGGTTGGAGTGTTCGGCAAAGAACTCCTTGGCTTGGGGTTTGAAAATCTCCCAGGGGGGATTGGTGATGATGACATCAAAGCCTCCACGTTTGTTGATGACCTCGTCGAATTCGTAGCCCCAGTGATACGGGTGTAAGGCTTCAATGTCGGCGAGCTTGACCGGGCGTTTTTGCGGGTTGCCTTCTGCGTTCTTCCTTTCATCCCACGTGGCCTGCTCGAATTGGATCTTCAGCTGTTTGAACTCTTCGTGGAGCAGGTCGTTGAGGGTGCGGGCCGATTCTTCTTTCAGCATCGCAATCTCGTCACGCATCCGGCGCAGGTCTTCGCCGTAGGCCGTGGCGTGACGGTAGTTGTCAATCAGGCGGTTCTTTTCTTCGAGAAGCCGGCGGTACGGTTTGATGAAGAGATTGCCCTGGGCGGAGCGGCGGTCGTATTCGGCGTCGTCCACACGCATCAAGCCGATGAGCGAATTGCCGGCAAGAATGTTGAAGTCAATGTTAGGCAGCGGTTCGAGCTGTTCGACCTTGCCGCTCTCTGCCGAAGCGACAAGCGCTAGGAATAGGCGCAGTTTGGCGATCTCGGTAGCTTCTTCCATCACGTCCACGCCGAAGATGTTGTCGGTGATGATCGTCTTTTTGATGAAGTAGCTGACGTTTGGATGGTCGCGCTCAATGCCCTTCAGCCAATGCGTCAGATTGGTGTCGTTGAGCACTTTGATCTTGCCGATGACTGCGGCGTAAAGGTTGATAAGCGTCTTCATCGCCGCGACCAGAAACGCGCCCGACCCGCAAGCTGGGTCGAGGATGCTCAGTTCGCGCAGGATTTGCTGCAGCTTGCGGCAAAGGTCGGCGTCCAGGTGGAGCAGCACGTCGCCCATCGTCTCGAATCGCCGCTCCGGCCCCGGCAACGAGCCGTCGGCGAGACGCCCGAGGATCAGCTGGTAGACGGTCTGCTCGCAGAGATATTCGGTGATTTCTGGTCGTGTGTAGTACGCGCCAAAGGCTTTCTGGTTGATGTACTTTTCGAAGATGTAACCAAGCACGTCGGGGCTGATTTCGTCATCCTTGCCGCCGGGCGTGTCGTCCAGATTCCACGAATACCGGTCGAAGAGCCCGAAGAGATTTTCAAACGCCACGTCAGGAATTTGAATGCCGGGATTGTCGGTTTCAATGCGATGTTCGATGAACAATCCGCCGTTGAGGTATTTGATTTGACCCAACAAGGCACGGGCTTCGGGGCTGCGCTCGTTTTCCGGTTTGGCGAAGCCTTCAAAGAAGAGCGCCTTGAGAAATCCGGCGTAGTAGCGGTTCGTGCTGCGCTTCTGGCTCTCTTGTAGTCTATTTTGCAGGTACTTCGTCTCGCCATTGTTGATGAAGTGTTTGGCTTGCAGGAAGTAGATGAACATCAGCCGGTAGAGCAGGACGGAACCATACCAATGGCGGTCTCGCTCGTCGGCGACGCCTTCGATCATTTCGACGAAATGGATGTGCTCGTCGTAAAACTCACCAAAGAACTGCTTCGTGACACGCTCGACATCCAGGGCGTCTTTCAGCTTTCGGGCGACTTTGGTGACTTCGATATTGCCTTCGGCGTCGAATTCGCCGAGGTCAACGACCATGCCGCTGAGTTTGCTCAAGAAAAGGTCGCCCGGCTGGCCTTTGAAATACCAATGCTCGCGTGGATAGGCCTTTCCGTCTTCGCGTTTGACGTAATACCAGAGACTCTGTGTGCGCTGGGCGTCGGTGAATATCAACAGGTTTTCGTAATGCTGTTTGCTAATCTCGTTGGCCAGAGCGCGGCAGGTCTGGACATCCGGGATTTTGCCTGCCGCGGTCGTAACCTCGAAAACCGCTACGCCGGCAAGTTGCGCAATCATCACGTGCGATCCCTGCCAGTCATTCTTTTGCCAGGGAACGGGCTTCCGGCTGCTGGAGTGCGACCAACCTAGTTCTTCAATGAAGAGCGAACGGAAATCGAATTTCTGAAGCAGATCACGAGTCCGTTGAATGTTCAGTTGCGGCATAGTTATTGGTTATTAGCGGGGCGCGAATGTTCTTTCAAGCTATTGATTGCATTCAATTTTAAGTCGCACCCTTCAACTGATAAACCCAAGGAACAGACAATTCTTGGCTCTCCTTCTTGTTCATCTTCGTGGATACGGCAGAGCCGATCGTCGCTGCGCAAAGCAACGACCAGTTGCGCCAAGACATCGTCCGTGATGCCACTGCGTAACTGACGATTGAGCGCGTCCACTGCCGATTCGTGCAAAGGATGGCGGTAGATCTCATCAATCGCTTTGAGCAGGTCTTGCGATTCAAACAGACTGCCTTTGACCTCATCGGCATAGCGTTTCAAACGCTCATAGGTGCGAAACCTCGCACCGAACGAACGGCCCAGTTGCCCGCCAACCGATCTCTCTTCTTCAGCTATCGATTCGACAGCTTTTTGCACTAACTCGTGGTGGTTCGAGCGACGTGGCAAGGGTGGCGTATCGAATGCGCATTCTGCCGCGCGCAATACGGCAAACTGCGATTCGGTGACGCTCTGGCCCTGGCCGTCAACCCAGGCAAGTGAGTCGTTACCTGCGGCGGTACGCAGGTAGACAAGAACTCCTTCAGGCTCTTTATCATTGGGTTGATACGCGCGCGTCGAGTAGACCACATTGGGAAGTTCGGGGATCACTTTTTGCAATTCCGGATTTTCTGTGATGGCGTTTTTCCAGATTTGATAGGCATACGAAGCGAGGTCTACTTCGGTATCAGCATCGCCATCGAGAAGGCCGGACTTTTCGTGATAGAGATCGAGAACGGCCTGATTGTTGCAATCGTCTTCAAAGAAAGATTCATCGGTACCGACGACCTCGGCATTCTCCTGCAATCGTTGACGGACTCGCGCGCGCAGTCTGATGATTCGCTCAACACCATCAGCAGGCAGAAATGAGTAGCAGAGGATGTTTTCAGATTGCTGGCCTATGCGATCCACACGCCCTGCTCGCTGAATGAGGCGAATAATCGCCCACGGCAAATCGTAATTCACGATGATCGAACAATCCTGCAGATTTTGTCCTTCGCTTAGCACGTCAGTAGCAATGAGCACGCGCAGATCGTCTTCGGCCTTGATCTGATCGCGTTTGTTGTTGCTCACCGGGCTGAAACGATGAGCCAGGGCAGTCGGGTCAGGCGAATCGCCGGTAGCAGTAGCCATTTGGGCGATACTTCGTGATTTGAGCTGCGCTCCAAGGTAGCGTGCGGTATCGGCGAACTGGGTGAATACCAATACCTTTTCATTCGCGTGCTTTTTGGTGAGCAAATTGACGAGCGATGTCAATTTCGCATCCCGCCCGGTATCCCAATCGCCGCATTTCTTCAGGATGTCGAGCAATGTGCGCGCATCGCTAAACAAATCTTTTGCCAGCGATTTGATAAATAGCCCGGGGCGCAACCACTTGAATCGCTTTTGGTATTGCCCGGCGTACTCGGCATAAACCTCCGCTGCGCGGCGTTGATAATCAGCTTCCGTGCGTAAAGCGTTTTCATGAACGACTTGAGCCTCGCCGTTCTCGTCATCATCGAAGAGATTGCCGACAACGTTAGCAGCCTCTGCGTCTTCATCAAAGAATCTGGCATCGAGCATCTCAGAGCTCTGTGTGCCGATGGGCAGGGGCAGGTCGTTTTCGATGGCATGCAGAAAAACGTTATTGCGCAGAATGTGGCGCGTTATGGATTGGATGAAGGCATTACCGCTGCTCTCCAGCCGTTTGAAGAGATTGGTGCGACAAAATCCCATTAAACGCTTGCCGGCGCGAGAGAGGTCTTGCAATTGTCTCGCTTCCAGCTGTGTCGGCGGATTGTGGGGCGACGCAGCAACGTAATTCCCAAGCCCGTAGCGCGGTAGCTTGAGATCGTTGATTGCATCGACGATGTCTAACGCATAAAGCCTCGCGTATTGGTCAGAGGAGTTTTGCTCATCAATTTTGAACTTGATGGTGCGTGGCAGCCGGGTGGGGAAATATGAACGGTTGCCGTCTTCGAGCTTGAGGAACTTTCGCCCTTTGACCGGATCGGTCTCGGCATAGTGCTCCTGAATAAACGAGCGGGTACGGCGCACCAGATAAAGACGCATCAACTCGCGCCAATCATCGGTATATTCGCTCTTCTCGAAGGCTGCCAGAGACCGCACCGGGCATTGATGCCGGCGAATGAATTCCGGCTCGCCGAGTTCACGCAGCAATCGCTCCGGCCTGATGCCTAAATCTTCGCCTTCAGGAACAAATAAGCGCAATTGATTGGAGAGATCAGTGTAGGTCTTGTTGTAAGGTGTGGCCGAAAGCAGTATGCATTTGCTCTCGTTCTCTTCAATATATTCGCGGATCGCCCGGTAGCGGCTGCCCTCACGGTTCCTGAGGTTGTGGCTCTCATCTATGAGCACCAAACGGTAGCGGCGCATTTTGGGCAATTCGCGAATCGCCTGACTGAGTGAGAGCACCTTGGCGTGCAGGCGGTACTGAACCCGGTAATCTTCCCACATCGGGACAATGTTCTTCGGACAGATGATGAGAGTCTCCCACCCGAAGTCATCTTCAAAAATGCGCGCGAGCGCTGTCGCCATCAATGTTTTCCCCAACCCAACAACGTCTCCGATAATCACCCCACCGCGTTTATGAAGGTGATGCGCGGCGATCTTGACGGCGGCTGATTGGAAATCGAGTAGTTTTTGCCGGAAGTCTTTCGGAATGCGGAACTCTGACAGCCCGGCGCGCGCTTCCTGCGAGAGGTGATAAGCCATCTTCACATAGATGTAATGAGGCGGAATGGCCTCATCGCGCGCCCAGCTCTCCTGAATGATCTCCGCCAGCTCTTCGGAAATGTCCCAGCAGAAGCGGTCGTTCCAGCGATCTTCAAACCAGCGGGATAGTTTCTGACAGGCATCATGATCAAGCACGTCCACGTTCAATTCGCCCTGCTGTGATAGCCCGGCGAATGTGAGATTGCTGCTGCCAAGGTATCCGACAATCGGATTGATGCGGTCCTGTCGGAATAGTAGATAAAGTTTGGCATGCAGCGGATGCCGCAGGAAAAGTTTGACGATGATTTTTTTGGCTTTGAGTTGAGCGGCCAGATGGCGAAGCGCGGATTCATCTTTATCTGTGGGAATGCCGAAAGTTAGTTGATCGCGAAAATCCTCCGCCAATTTTTTCTTAAGCCTTAGTGCAGTGGCCTGATCAATTCCTTCGGGAGCCTGGAGGCGCATTGACTGCTGAAGCGCTTCTTGCGGGAGTTGCTGCATTCCGACCAGCAACCGGCAACATTTTCCATCACCGCCTTCCCATTTTTCGATGTAAGAGTCGAGAGCCTTCCAGCCGCGTAGATTGAAATAGCCAACACAAAAATCGGCCCGGTCGGAAACGGCCATTGTCTCCCGAAGTACAGGTAAAAGTTGTTGCTCAATGTTATCGAAAATCCTGGGCATCAGTCAGGCTCCGTGGCGATAGAGGGAATTCGCGGCGGCCGGAATTCAATGAGCGAAAGCTGAAAAGCCGTGTCGGGGGTCGAATGCAACTTATTAAAAGGCGGTTGCAACTGTCAAGAAAAAAATGGAGTAACTGCTCAGCCTCCGGTACAGTACGGGGAGCGTAAGCGACCTGAGTCTCGTCAATGCGCTCTTTCCGGGAGATTCAGGTCGCTTACGCTCCCCGTACTGTACCGGAGGCTGAGCAGTTACAAAATGGATTACATTTTTCGTATGCTCTGGTTGCTTAAAGGATGTAACTGACCGATACTGCTACGCGTCTAAACCATTGCATTGATATCTTCATCGCGCGCTATTCACGACGCGATTATCACGACTTAATTATCCACACCGCGAATGGAGGCCTGCATATGAATCGCTCTCTGCCACGCCGGTCGAGAAGCGCTTTCGCGCATCTCGCATTGATCGTTTTAGTCTTTTCATTTGCACAGAGCTCGAACACACAAGCTCAACAGAATCAACAGCAGCCGTCACAGCCGGTTGATAAGGAATACACTGAGTCGATCCTCAAAAACACAACGGAAAAGGTCTTCCTGACGGAACTGGTGGATCATCTGCCTGCCTCCGACAAAGTGCCCACACCGGCAAAAATTCTCGGATACCCCGTCGGCACGCCCAATAAATTGACCTACACGAAAGATCAATATCGCTACTATCGCGAGCTCGAGAAGGCCACGTCGAGAGTGAAAATATTTGTCGCCCCGGAAAAGAGCGAGATGGGCAAAGAACAATTGCTGGTCGTCGTCTCTGATGAAGATAACGTCAAGCAATTGGCGAGGTATAAAGAGATCACAGCCCGGCTTGCCGATCCGCGCCGCATCAACGAGACGGAGGCCAAACAGCTCATCGGCGAGGGCAAGGCAATCTACTGGGCCTCAGGTTCGATCCATTCGCCGGAAACCGGAAGCCCTGAAATGCTCATGGAGCTGGCTTATCGTCTGGCTGTCGAAGAGACGCCATTCATTCAGCAGATCCGCAAGAACGCGATCGTCATGATTACGCCGACGCTCGAAGTGGACGGTCGCGATATGATGGTTGACGTCTACAACTATCGCAAAGCCAACGAGGGGAAACGCGCGCCGGGGTTGATCTATTGGGGCAAATACGTCGCGCACGACAACAACCGCGACTCGATGGGCATGGCGCTTGCACTCTCGCGCAATCAGATGGCGACCTTCCTGGAATACCATCCACAGGTTCTGCACGATTTGCACGAATCAGTCCCATTCCTTTACACCTCAACCGGCACCGGTCCTTACAATGCCTGGCTCGATCCTATTGTGATCGATGAATGGCACATCCTCGCCTACCACGAGGTAAATGAAATGAACAAGCGCGGCGTGCCCGGTGTGTGGACGCACGGTTTTTACGATGGCTGGGCGCCCAACTATATGTTCTATGTTGCAAACGGCCACAACTCGATTGGTCGCTTCTATGAAACGTTCGGTAACGGCGGGGCAGATACTCAGGACCGCGTTGTCGCCCAGCAATCAAACCGCGATTGGTTCAGACCGAATCCGCCACTGCCTCGGGTCAAGTGGTCGCTGCGCAACAACGTCAATCTGCAGCAGAGCGCGCTTCTGTTGGCCATAAACTATGTCGCGAACAACAAAGAACGATTCCTCGAGAATTTTTACATAAAGAGCAAACGTTCTGTCGCCAAGGCGCGCGCCGAAGGCCCGGCAGCTTATGTTTTGCCGGCTGATGACCCGCGCCCGAATGAAGCGGCTGATCTGGTTAATTTGCTCAAGCTCCAGGGCTGCGAAGTGCATCGCGTCGAGAAAGAATTTGAGGTCAAAGACGGCAAATTCCCCGCCGGCAGCTATATTGTGCGAATGGATCAGCCGTATTCGCGGATGGCGGATATGCTGCTCGACACGCAGTACTACAACGTCAACGACCCGCGCCCGTATGACGACACGGGCTGGACTCTCGGAGCGCTGCGCAATGTCAAAACAGTGCGAATCAAAGACGAGAAGATTCTGGATGTGACGATGACGCTGATCAACGGCCAGGCCAGGGTGGCGGGCAAAGTCGAAGGCTCCGGCAAAGCCGGTTACATCATCAATCACAATGCTGAGAGCGCGCTCGCCCGGCTCCGCTTCCGCTTGAAAGACGTGAAGATGATGGCGGCCGAAGATAGCTTCAAAGTCGGCGAGCGCAGTTTCAATGCAGGTTCGTTTATCATCAAGCCGGAAGGCAATCCGGCTGATTTCGATGCGCGTTTGAAAAAAGAAGCGGCAGAGCTTGGTGTCAAATTAGTTGCGGTCGACAAGCTGCCCGAAGTTCCTCAGCACCCACTCGCTGTGCCTCGCATTGCGTTGGTGCATACGTGGATCAACACGCAGGATGAAGGCTGGTACAGAATTGAATTCGACCGGCTGGGCATTCCATACGACTACATCTCCGATCAAGTTATTGCTCGCACGCCGAACCTGCGTGAGAAGTGGGATGTGATCATCTTCGGCCCGGTTCGCGGCAATGCGCAATCCATCGTTCGGGGCGTTCCGAGACGCGGCGAAAACGAGGCGCCGCTCCCGTGGAAGAAATCCGACCTCACGCCGAACTTCGGACTTGCGCCCGATCAAACGGACGACATTCGCGGCGGGATGGGGTTGACGGGGATGGGGAATCTTCAGAGATTTATTGAATCGGGCGGGTTGTTCGTAACGATAGGGGGCAATTCTTCAATCCCGATTGACTTTGGGATCACAGATGGCGTTTCGATTCAGGAAGCGCGCCAATTGCAGGCGCGCGGCTCGGTCTTCAGCACGGTATTTGCCGATCGCAAGAGTCCGATCGCTTACGGCTATGATGAAAGACTTGCGGTCTACTTCAATCAGGCTCCGCTGTTTCAGGTGAGCGCGGCCGGGGGCTTTGGCTTCGGCGGTGGCGGCGGTGGTGGCGGCGGCGGCGGCGGAAGGAATCCGCTTGGTGAACAAACGAGCCAGCGCCCGTCGGGTCGCGGTGGATTGAGCGATCCCGATGTCGTGCAGGGACGGCGGCCTCTTCCGCCTGCTCCGCCGGCACAACCGAGCGATGATGGTGTCCCGCCGGAGTTACGTTCGCAGCTTGCCGGTCAATTGCCTCCGCCGGAGATGCGTCCCCGAATTGTATTGCGGTTCGCTGCCGAGAAAGACCTGCTCATCAGCGGAATGCTCGCTGGAGGCGCGGAACTGGCCAATAAGCCTGCGGTGATCGATATTCCTGTCGGCAAAGGCCATGTCGTCATGTTCGCAAACAACCCGATGTGGCGCCATCAAACGCACGGCAGCTTCTCACTGCTCTTCAATGCAGCGCTGAATTTCGATCATTTGCACGTGGGAAGAGCAGCGCCGAGGAGGGGCGGGCCGCCACAGGCAGGGCAATAGAAGAGAAATCAAAAGGCAAAAGGCAAAAATCAAAAGGCAAAAATTCAAATAAAGAGAGTTCCACACTTTTGCCTTTTGATTTCTCTTTCAGAGGTATTTGACGAACATCAATTCATTTCGCCGCTCGTTGTAAACGAGGTCATCAATCAATTGTTTCGTCAAGAGAATTCCGAATCCGCCTGCGCGCAACCCTTTCTCATCTCGGATTGTGACATGCCGGAAAGGATCACCGGCCGGATTGTTGACTGCGGCATGCTCGAGTTTTTCCGGATCGAATCCCTCGCCCGGGTCTTTGATCCAATAGATGATTGCGCGTTTGAGCCTCACGCATAAAACTTCAACATGTTTGGTCGGATCGAGTTTGCCCCCGTGTTCGATGGCGTTGTTGAGCATCTCACGGAAGGCATAAGCCATCGCTTCGCGCGTGTCTTCGGGAAGATCGGCTTTGAGCTGGATGAGCAGCTTTTGTAAAAGCGGCACCGCGGCAAGGTCACAAGGCACCCGCAATTGCACCCAATCCGGCCGAGCTGAAATGACCTCGATATCAATCAAAGAGCCTTCGTCAAGAGCAGCACTGATGGCGGCGCGCAGATCAGCGAGGCTGAAGGGTTTGACCAGAAAATCGCAGACTTGTTTGCGAAGCGCGCCGAGGACGGCCGCCGGGGTCCCATAGGCCGTAATCATTATTGCTTTGAGATTCGGATGATCGCGCCGAAGTTTGTCGAGAAATTCAATGCCGTCCATCTCCGGCATCACGTAATCTATCAAAGCAAGATCAATGGGCTCGCGCGCGAGCATCTCTAGACCCTTTATTGCATCAGTTGTATGAATCAATGTGTGCCCATCATTTATGAGGGCGCCTTCAATCAACTGGTGTAAGGCCGGATCATCGTCAACTACGAGGATCTTGCTCATTGATTACCTCTCGCATACAGTTTCCATCCATCCCACCCGTCACGAACATTCGAGGACAGCTAGCGCTATTATGCATTTAGCTTGAAGGTTTGGCTAGCGCGATGTTGATTGAACTGAAGGTTCCGATTACCGGCGCATGAATGAAACTCCCACACTTGATATAATCACCGCAGCTGACCCTTTGACCCTTTGACCCTTTGTGTGGAAACTGTTAGCTAGTTTCGGCTTCGTATGAAACTTGCTAAGAAATCTCTATGAAAAACCCGCGATCATCTTATCTACTCGAACCGCCTGAACAGCCACTGCCGGCTGCGCTTTTGTTTTTACGTCAGGCGCGCTTCTGTCTGCGTGAAGATTACCTGGTCAAGATCGAGAGCTCGCTTGGATTGTTGAGTGATGAACAAATCTGGTGGCGGCCTAATGAAGCGAGTAACAGCATAGGCAACCTGGTGCTCCATCTGTCAGGGAACGCGCGGCAATGGATAATCGCAGGGATCGGCGGAGCAGAGGACGCGCGCGACCGGCAGCGCGAATTCGCGGAACGCGGTCAAACGAGTAAAGCCAGGTTGTTTGATTTGTTAAAGTCGACGCTCGATGAAGTTGATGAGGTAATGGCTAAGGTTGAGACAGAAGTTGTCGATTCGCAGTCTGACGCGCCTTTGCAACGGGTATGCGTGCCGCAAGGCTTCAGACAAACAGTGTTCGATGCGATCTCGCATGTGGTCGAGCATTTCGGCTATCACACCGGCCAGATCATTTACATCACCAAAATGCTCGAATCGGGCAGGGTGCGGTTTTATGATGATCAGCAACTGATTGCGGATTGCGGATTGCGAATTGCGGATTGATTGTGGAATACCTCTTTTCAAATCCGCAATCCGCAATCCGCAGTCCGCAATCCGGTGGCTTGCCTTGATCGCACCAATCGCTTACATTGACGTCCGAGCTCCCGTAGCTCAGGTGGATAGAGCACCTGCCTTCAAATAGGAGCCCATACGGAGAAATGCAATCCGTATGGTGGAGGGTGCTGTATCGGTGAAACTCTAAAGAAGCTGGATGGCTTCCATGACAACACCGAGGAAACTTTGTAGAGAGTCTTTGAACGTAAGGTTCGCAGACGATTACACAGGGGTTCCGTAGAGGCCATACGCACCCAGGCTGAGATGCCTAAGATATGGTCCAGACCACAACTCGGAGTAAATTGCTCTTCGGGGCCAGGGAAACCTGGAGTGGTAAGCTAAGCAGGGGGTCGCAGGTTCGAGTCCTGCCGGGGGTATTCCAAAAAACAAGCAGCGACGGGCATCATCACGATGCCCGTCCTGCTTTTCCTGCTCTTCAATTGCGAGATACTATCAACTCTCTTCTCTAAAGGTGCGCAATGCGATTTATCATCCACGGGGCAGGAGCCGTCGGCAGTCTGGTCGGAGGAATGTTGGCGGAGAGCGACGCCGAAGTCATCTTGATCGCCAGAGAGCCGCACGCCTCAGAGCTCAATCAAAACGGTCTTCTGATCAAATCGCAAAAAGGCGAGAAGGTCGTGAAAAACCTGCACGCCGTGCTCTCTCCCTCAGAGATCAGTCCCCGACCTGATGACGTCATTTTCCTCACGGTAAAAACGCAACAGACCGCCGCTTCAGTCCAGTTATTACGAGAGTCCTTTCCGGAGAATACACCGATATTTTGCATGCAAAATGGCGTCCGAAACGAAGAACTGGCTGCTCGTCGCTTCCTCCACGTCTATGGCGCAATGACCGGATTGTGTGTGAATTTTTTAGAACCCGGCGTGGTCGCGCATACGATGAGCTCTCATATCGGAATCGGAAATTATCCCCTGGGATGTGACAATTTTGGGTTCCAGGTTGCAAACCAACTTGAAAAAGCCGGCTTCAAGCTGACGACGCACGAATCGATTATGGCCGTCAAATGGAGCAAGCTGCTCCTCAATCTGAACAACGCGACCTATACGATCATTGGCAGCCATCTCCAACTCGGCCTCGTCACTCCCTCGATCAGTAGCTTTGCAGCTGACGTTATTAAAGAAGGATTGCACATCCTTGAAGTATCAGGCATTTCTCTCGATGACCTCAATAATCCCTACGACATAAAAAGCCACATTGCCGAACTGCAAATTGTTATCGAAGACCCTGCGAAAATTGCTGAAGCACAAAACCTGCCTGAAGAGCTTCGCAGCTATCCCTCGACCTGGATGGACCTCAAACAGAAACGCGGCGATACGGAAGCGGGATTCTTCAATGGTGAAGTCATTCTGCTCGGTGAAAAACACGGCATTCCCACTCCTTACAACTCCACATTGCTTCAAATCGTCGAAACGATGGCCGCTGAGAGCGCGGGACCGGGGCGTTACACACTTGAAGAATTGTTGGATTTGGTCGAACAGCGGCGGTTAAAGCTCTATCACAGCTAGAATATTCTCGCTACGGGCTCACTCCCCAGAAAACTAGGGGTTGGGGCTGGGAGGCTGGGGGCTGGGGTTGGAGAGAAGATTTAGTACCTTCTCCAACTTCCAGCCCCCAGCCTCCAGCCCCCAACCCCTAGTTTTCATTGTCTCAGGGCGTTGCAGTGAGCGACATGAACAAATCCCAAAAATATCATGATAACTCCCTGACCATTGCACTTGCAGCGATTTGGGAGTACAAAACTGATATCTCATCGATCGACACAGGCATCCCTGCATGCTACTACTGAAAACAACCATCTTCTACGATAGGAGATTCTAGCCATGAGGCGATCAATTCAACACGATTTCGTCTGGTTACTGGCTTTCGTCGTCGTCTTGTCTGCCAGTTGTTCATCTGCTCCTGAGGAAAAACCTCAGAAGGCGGTGAAAACTGTGGCTTTCATCAGCAACACCTCTTCCGATTTTTGGAAGGTTGTGCGCAAAGGGTGTGAAAAGGCTGACGCTGAATTGGCCGATGTGACTCTCGCTTTTAAGATGCCTTTTGGAGGGAAGGCTATTGAACAGGAAAGGCTCATCAATGAGGCGTTGAACAGGGACGGCGCTGATGCCATTGCAGTCAGCCCCATTGATCCGACCGAGGAGCTGAAGACGATGAACAATGCCGCGAAGAGAGCGCTGTTAATCACACAGGACAGCGACGCGCCCGAGAGCGATCGCGTGCTCTATATCGGCGCCGATAACATCGATGCCGGTCGTCAGGCGGGGGAGCTCATGAAGAAAGCTTTACCGCAGGGTGGAAAGATCATGGTGTTTGTTGGGAAGCGCGAAGTCCAGAACGCTCAGGACAGGTATCAGGGATTGAAGGATTCGCTGCAAGGTTCGAAAATCGAGGTCCTCGACATCATGACCGACAACACCGATAAAGTTCAGGCCAAAGACAATGCCGCGAACACGATTGTAAAGTATCCTGATATCGCCGGAATGGTCGGTTTATGGTCATACAACGGGCCGGCAATTTTGGATGCCGTCAAAAATGCAGATAAAGTGGGGAAGATCAAAATCGTTTGTTTCGACGACGAAAAAATTACCCTCGATGCGATTAAGGCAGGATCGATCTTCGGGACAGTGGCCCAGCAGCCGTATGAATACGGTTATCAGGGGATGCAGCTGATTGCGAAAATATTGAGAGGCGATCGCTCGGTGATTCCGGAGAGCAAAAAGTTCTTCATCCCACCGGTCATTGTCCAGCGCAATAACGTTGATGAATACAGAAACAAATTGAATCAGTTGGTCGCCAGTAAATGATCGTAGAAGAGGGAAAACGGAACAAACGGAAATAACGGAACAAACGGAAAAGAATTAATCAAGTTCTTTTCCGTTTGTTCCGTTATTTCCGCCCTTTCTTGTGGACCCGTTTTCCCTCTTCTGTTTCCCTGAGCCTTCCAATCGCATCGATCAACTCTTTTTCTTCAGCCGCGGAGACAGTGCGCAGATCAAGCAACAATTGATCATCGACAATGCGCGCGATGACTGGCGGTGAGTTTTTTCGCAATCGATCTTCAATCTCGCTTGCTTTCATTCGTTCGCTTTTTATGCTGATGAGCGTCGTCGGTAATTGCGCTTCGGGAGCAGAGCCTCCTCCAGTCACCGAAAATCCGTCAATCAAGCTGAGCTGCAGGGCATGGGTCAAATTTTTCGCGCGGCGAACGAAAGCGCGGGCGCGACGCGTAATGGTCTCCCTGGTTGCGCTCAATGCGACGAGCGCGGGTATTTCTTTCATTGCTCGGCCGCTCATATACGAAGCGATCGTCGCTCCGAGCGCGGCATGTGTTAGTTTGTCGACACGCAGCGCGCGCATGAGGGGGTTGCTCTTGATGCGTTTGATCAACTCAGCTTCGCCGAGAATGATTCCGGCCTGCGGCCCGCCGAGCAGTTTGTCACCGCTGAAAGCGACAAGTGAACACCCGGCTTTGATTGAATAGGCAACTGTCGGCTCACCGCGAATTCCGAGCGGCTCCAGGTCAATCAGACATCCGCTGCCCAGGTCTTCGAAGAGAGGCAAATTACGTGTGCGAGCGAGTTGAGTCAGGTCTTCGAGCGAAGGTTTTTCAGTGAACCCCAAAATGCGGTAATTCGAGGGATGCGTACGCAGGATGACGCGTGTCTTCTCGTTGATTGCGCTTTCGTAATCGCTCAGGCGTGTCCGGTTTGTTGTGCCGACTTCGCAGATGCGCGCACCGGATTTCGCAATCACATCGGGGATCCGGAACGAGCCGCCGATTTCAATCAACTCACCTCGTGAAACGATCACCTCGCCGCCTTCAGCCAGCGTGTTCAAAGTGATCAGCACTGCAGCCGCGCAGTTGTTGACAACAGCCGCTGCTTCGCAGCCAAGCAATTGGGCAAGCATATCTTGAAGCGCCGTGCCGCGCTTGCCGCGTTTGCCGGTCACCAGATCGTATTCGAGATTGCAGTAATTACCGGCGACTTGATTGATTGCTTCAAGCGCATTACGACTGAGCGGCGCGCGGCCGAGATTGGTATGAAGCACTACGCCGGTGGCATTGATGACGCGCTGCGTTTGCGATTGCTGGAGTCTAACGAAACGCGAATGAAGCCGCAGTTCGATTTCAGCCGTGATTTTACCCGCATCTGCTGTGCGGGCAGCCTCGCCGTTGGAGTCGGCGATCTCATCTCGCAATTCGGCTATCACTTCGCGCAATCGGTCACGCACCGCCTCGCGACCGGCCTCAGCGATTAACGCTTGCAGGCTGTTGCGGCGTAGCAATTGGTCAACAGAAGGTAAATGGCGTAAGGCATTTTCGATCGCGTTCATGTGATGATGTCCTGAAACTATGGGAGATTTGAGATTTGAGATTTGCTCATGCTAACGGATTTTGTGGTTATGGAAAGGAAGAGGGAAAACGGAACAAACGGAAATAACGGAACAAACGGAAAAATCCTAGAGAATTTCCGTTTGTTCCGTTATTTCCGTTTGTTCCGTTTTCTCTCTTCCTTTC
>JAKEHZ010000077.1 GCA_022614735.1 Acidobacteriota bacterium
AAGATGGGCACCAACAATGCCCCGAGGGCGTCCTCCGAACGCCCTCATGGCTAAGATTGCGAGGTGGTGCAATTGACCACGGTTAAATGCAGAGCTACCAACTCAACTGAGCCTTTTATTTATATCTACTACATTTACATTAAGGACTTTGTCCCAATTTTTGTCCCAAACGAAAATTAAGACTGCAAAGCTATTATTTTCAATGAGATAGAGGGAGTGCAGATCGGTCTTTAACTCTTGCCTTAAGTCATTGTTTCGATCAGATCAATTGGAAAAGGTATATCAAAATGCTTTTATCCCCTTCTCCAGGTTGTTTGTATAATACATCTTTATGTCCTTCGAACAGTGTTGTACTATCACGAAAGACTTCGAGGGAGGCATCTATGAACCTAAATCTCAATCAATCTGTGCCTGTGCTCAGCAGTCTTCCAGTCTCTTTGCCACGCGAAGGTGCGATTGAAATAGAACTCGAGCAGGGAGTGCTTCTGTTCAGAGTCTCTAGCGCGGTTCAAGAGCACATCGAAACTCTGGTTGAGAAAGAGCGCAATTCACAACTCACATCAGATGAGGCGCGGGAGTTGGAACAGTACGAAGAGATCGATGATTACCTGAGCTTTCTCAACCGCCTGACACGAAATCTTTCCCAGTCGCAAAATGGGGACGATATCCTTGTCTCGTAAAATCTCGATAAAACTTCAAGAGCAGGTTCGTCAGCGTGCGAACTTTCTATGCGAGTATTGTCACACCAATGAACGCTGGCAGTATGTTCGCTTCACGATAGATCACCTGATCCCGACATCGGAGGGTGGAGAGGATAATTTCGAAAACCTCTGCCTCGCCTGCTTTCATTGCAACCGCCGTAGATCAACCAAAACAAAAGTAATCGATAAAGAGTCCGGTCAGACTGTCCCGCTTTTCAACCCGCGCCTGCACCAATGGTCAGAGCATTTCATCTGGTCTAATGATGGTTTGTATATCATTCCACTGACGGATATTGGACGCATTACGGTTGAAACCCTGGATCTAAACCGCGCGCGAATTCTGAATATTCGTCAAGCTGATGTAATTGTTGAACGCCATCCGCCGGCGGGCGATCCGGTTCACATATTCAATGACACTTGAAATCGAATCTTCATTTAGACGGTTCAGACAGGAATTATCCGATGCGAACTCCCGTCAAGGACATCGATTAATCAGATTCCTCTTCGGATGAAGAAAATGTCGTAATATATTCTTCGGACAGCGACGCCAGATGAAGCGGCAGCGGTTGCTTCAACGCTTCGGAAAAATGCATTGCCGAATCGCGCAGTTTGTGCGCCAACGCTGCCCATTCCACCGGATCATCGCCGCTCTGTATGAGCGGCACGGTCACTTCAACCAAGCCCGGATTCCACGCCTGCAAATCCGGTTGTTCAGCTTTGGACCACTTGGCGCTGAGTCGCTGCTGAGCAGGTTTCGCGGCAACGCTGTAATACACGCGCCCTGCCTGGGACGATAGCTGAAAAAGCCCGGAAGCGTAACTTGTTTGCCGAGCGTCTTTTTCGCTGAACATCACAACCTGCGGAGTCTCGGTGCCATCATGCTGGCGAACTCTGACGACCCGTAGATTTTTCAATTCCTCAGCAGGGAACGGCGGATCGTTTTGGTCGAACTGGATCGAATCCAGAGTAATGTTCTTGTCAGCAAGCCATGACCAATGCCGTCTCGAGTTTTGAGCCTGCGTTAGTAATAACACGCCACCCTCGTTAGGAAGCTGACGCAACCAATCTTTAACAAACCTGCCAGCATTTTGGCCGTCATCCCATCTAAGCCAGCGAGCCTTGCCGTTACGCTCCGCTAGTCGCAGTAGAAATTGCGAATACGGCATGAAGCCTCCCATCCCAGAGGCAGTTGCCTGTATAGGCCAACCTGCTGAGGGGAAATACAACATCATTGGCAACAATTCTAATCCGCGCGCGCTCCTACGCTTTAACATCGAAAATGCGACGTAAGCGACGGCTCCAACTCGCCTTTCCAATTTTTTGCTCAACTTCGGCAGCCCCTCCGCCACGCCCAGGTGGCGCAACAAATCTAACACGGCGGCTCTGGCTCGATCTGGAAGCGTCTTGACTGTCTGTTTTGTCGTGGTGGTAATAAACTGAGCGAGTCGCCCTGTCTGAGCATAACCGATTCGCATTGCTGTTTTCGGATCAGCATCTTGTTTCTTCTGAAATATGGAAGAGTCATTGATCTCAATCAGCGAGCCGATAGGCGAAGGCGATAGTGGAACAGCGTTTTTAATTTGCTCTACCCTGCGCCAGAACGCTCCCTCCGTTTGATCATCAAGCTTATCGGCCAGGTCATTCTGATGCGATGACTGAACTTCAATTGTCAGCCCTTTGGCTTCCCATAAGTGATGGTTGTGAGCGACTTGACGCCCCTTGGCAGAAAACTCTCCAAACACTTCTCGCCCAATGGAATCGAGCAAAGCGTCGCGCACATCTTCCGAAAGATAGCGAATCTCGATTTTCACGCGCGTCCCCAGTTGCTCGACAATCAATCTTCTACGTCGCGAGAAAACATCATCAGCGCCTGGCTTCAATTTATTCACGATGGCGCCTTTATCCCTTTTCCAAAAGCCTCTGGGAAAGACGCTTTTGCCTCTTGTCACCATCCCGTCTTTCCGGCGAAATGGTTCCTCGACGAAAGCCAGCCCGAAGTCTTGCTCGAAGCACGCGGCCACGCTCCTTAGCAATTGTTGTCTCTCAGGCGGCATCACTCCCGGTCGGACTTCGTGCGTGAATAACATCTGGGTGCTGTAGACCATCACAGCATTCACGCCGTCGCGATCAATGAAGGCCAACGGCTCTCGTAAGAGTTGATTGGGCGTGGGAACCGGTTTGTTTGGCACCACCGACTCAAACAGTTCAGGCAGGACATCCACCCAATTCAAATCGTAAACGTTTCTACCATCTTGCGCCCTCGGCGGGGACCATCTCACTTTTGCCACTTGAAACCGCCGAGAAAACGTCCCTGCATCCGCGCCAGCCAATCCCGTTTGCAAATAGACGCTGCGATTACCGCCACCCAGTTTGGAGTTCGCCTCGCTCACCCAGCGGCGAATTCCGAAATCGCAATTGATGACAGGAAAACTCTGGTAAGGAATGGTCTGAAGCGTCAATCTCACCAACACAGACCATGCGGCCTGATCGTTGATACCGCGCGGCGGCCACGAAAACAACTCGATGCCTCTCCCGGTAATCGGCGAGCGGTAAAAATGCAACGGAAACGAACCATAGAAGAACGTTCGATCCGGTCGCGTCAGGCTCTTCGCCAGTAAATCTGGCAACAGAGTGAAACTCTTATCATTCAAGCTGATCGTCCCGGCCCCATTGCAATTTCCTGCAATCAGGTTGATTGACACGTCCTGCCATTCCAGATCATCAGCGTTCATTAGATCCGCTTTTCGCCTGATCTCGGCTTCGGGCAATCGCGCTGAAAAATGCCCTTGCATCCAGGCCGCGACCAAAGTTCGCAGAAGTTTCCGATCGATTTCTTCAACACTGCAAATCCACGGCGAAGCGGCTGGCTTTGACTCAACAGTAACCAACTGCGGTAGCAGCCCCAACAGTAAGCCTTGCAATGAACGCGAGCGCATCGGTTGCAAATCTCGCTTCTTCGACCAAAACTGCTTCCACAAATCATCAATCAACGCATTCCATTGCGCCGGCAATGTCAGAGATTTGCAGGGATATAGCAATCCATCAGTCTGGGATGGAATACGAAACGACAAAGTTCGGATGGTTTCGATCATTCGGGCGCTCCTTTCACTGAGGGCCTCATCCTTTCGTCATGGTGAGTCGCAGATTGGATGTTGCCGGGTTACAGATAACGTATGTTTATCAAAGCTTCGTAAAGTGGCTGATAAAGGTTGCTGACTAATTCCCGATCTCGCAGCGCGATATCACGTTCATGGCCATCGAAGTATGGCTCCAACACGCGTTTCATCTCATAGAGCAAGCTGACAGCGGTTCCTTTCAGGTCGGCGCGCGCCGGATCGAACTTGGCGTCGCAGAAATGGACGCGAGCGCTGACTCCGCCGCGCACCAGTCGCCCGACCACTTGCCACATGGAGACCATCAAATGCCAGGTCACTTTGTTGCGGCGATCGCCTTCCATCTCCGAATAGCGTGAGCTTTCGCGCAACAGCGTTCGCCATTGCTTGTTGGCCTCCTTGCGCCAAAGAGTTCCGGCTTGATCAATGGACATTCCCGACTTGATACGATCCGGCAAAGACGTCGCGGCGTCAACCGCCCAACCGTTGAGAGCGTGAATTGCCAGCGAAAAATCGTGAGGTTGTGGATGCGGGCGAACCAGGAAGTAAACCGAGCCTATGGCCGCGACTCGGTTGCGATCTCCATTATCCGAAGCTTCCTCGATCTCGGTCAGGATGTTGTGACCGCGTTCGACGGCCATTAGCGGCGCGATTAGCAGCCAAGCGCCCGTGTCTGCGAATTGATCCACCAGACCACGCGGCAGATCGGTCGTCGTTATTCGAGTTGATGAAGAACCCGCAAGAGCTTCGTCATCTGGAATCAATCTTCTAACCGCGTTGCTTTTCTTCCAATCTGAGCGCAATTCCAGCAAATGTTCGCGGGCGATCTCGGCTTCTTTGTAGCTGCCGACAACCAGCAGGATGCGGCGGCGGCTTTCTGGCAACTCGTCCAACTCCCGTTCCAGCAGGCTGCGCGTGTGAAAGCCATCCGGCAGAGCCAATCGCGATAGCATTTGTCGCAAGGCGGCGGCGCGCTTTTCGCCACGCAAGCCGGAAACGAAGATCGCGTTGTCCCGCTCATCGCGCAACGGCAGGAAACGAAACTCGCTTTGCGCAATCATACGTGTCTCGTTATCAGGAGCAAGCAGTATGCCGGTCACCGGCGCTTGCACGTGATACGAGGGCGAGCCGCCCGCCCAGCTTGTGCCGGACATCAGTAACACATTCGGTCCGGCGACACCTTCATCGGACAGCAGTTCGTGCAGATGCAGCAGCAGCCAGCGGCCTACGCCGTGGCAGCGAAAGAAGTTTAGCTTAGCGCCTTCATCAGCGTCTTCCACAAACTGGAACGCCAGCAGATTGCCGACTGGCGTGACAGCAATCAGCGGCTGGTAATCAACCGGAGCTTGAAACGACAGCACCGAAGCCGATTGCTCCAACTGCAGAGGCTCCTCAACTTCGCGCCAGCGCAGCAGAAGCGCGTACAGGCGATTAGCCAGCACGGCCGTCAGAATCGCCAGTTCCAATCTAAGCGCCAGTTGTCCGATTCCATTGGGAGACGCTGTCTTGTCAGCGCGGGCGGCGATCCATTGATGTAAACTCTCTCGAACAGTTGTCGCGCCTTCCGTCCTAAGTAATCTTTCGGCAAAACCCATCAACGAATCGGCGGCGATGACCGCGCTTCCGGCGAACAGGTTTGTCAACCCGTCATCGATGAAATCGTCGAATTCCTGTGCAAACTCTTTGTAACGCTGTTCACTGGTCAGAGGATCGAGAGTGGTCGCCAGACTTTCAGCCAGGTCATGAAAGAGCGATACATCGCTGAAGCAATCCAAATCTTTCAGCAAATGGCGCAGGAGGGATTCTCCGACCAGAAGGCGATAAACGGCGTCGGCTGCGATTTGCGCCTGATGAAAAGCGCGCCGCCATGGTTCCAGCGCGGCGACAGAAGCTCGCCCTTGTTGCGCGGTCCGCGATCCGACGTGCGATTCCAGATTGTCCAGCCATCCGTCGCCGCTACCGCAGAGGGTCTGGTGCGGACTGAATATGTCGTCCAGTTGTGTCTGCACGCGGTCAGCCTCGTCAACAATCACCAAATCGCTGCGGCGCGCAACAAGTTCAGCAAAGCGAATGTTTTCAGAATTGATCGGCGCAGCCGCCCGCGTAAAGACAAGGCTTTGCGGAGTGGCTACCCAAATGTCCGCATCAGGCAGATCGAGTTGAGCTTGATGGTAAGGACAGGAAGCGTAAAAAGCGCAGACACGTAGGCTCGCTCTTTCGCTTTCATCTTTGGGAATTGTCAGCAGTTGTGTGCATGGACGACCGTTGATTTCCAGTGGCTTGGCGCCATCATTGCGCAAAGCGTCGAGCGGGCAGGCCGTGCTGAGCCAGCGAAAACCCGGGTGATTATGAAGCTGATTGTGTTGTCTGGCTGACAACACGCGATGGAGCCGGTTTATATGCGATTGCCGATTGGAACCGAGAACCGGCGCGGCTTTCAAACCGAGTTGCGTGAAATGGCTGGCGCGGTTGAGCGCGCTGATGACATCGCCGACTACCAGCGTGACGCGCAGCCCTTGTCTCACCACCCAAACCGTCAGCACATCCATCAATGATGATTTACCGGAGCCGACCATTCCAACTAGATGATTCAATCCGTCGAGCCGCAGCTTGTGCGTCTCCGCCAGTTTATCCGCCGCTGTGAACGTGGCCAGACGCACACCTCGACTCAACCGAACTTTCCAATTCTGCGGCGTCAGCCCACCTTCCTTCTCCATTTCATCCATCCAACGCGCGGTCTTCACCAACTCGTCCAAATTGACTTCAATCGGTTTGCGTTGCCGCGCCTGTGGCAATTGATGCTGGTGGCGCGGCGCTTCAATCGGAATATCTTCGGGAATTGTGACAAACAAGCTGCGCCCGCGACCTTTGATCTCGTAATTGTCCGCCGCAGCCCATTTGACTGAGCGTTGATGATAGTTGAGGGGCTGATTGATTGCGGTTTCATAAACCTGCCAGCGTTCGCGGCACAGACCAATCTCACGCTGCCTGAAGCTCTTCCGCGCCATATCAACATCAAACCCACGAATCATTGCGTCACTATTGGCATAGCGATTCAACGCTGATTCCCAAGAGGAACGGGTGCGATAACGATGCAGCAGGTGGCGGGCATTGAAAATCATCTGTCGTTCGCCGACCTTGGCCGATTGAAAAAAAGGATGTCCAGTGAGCAAAGGCCAGAGCGAGAAAGGCGATTCATAAGGCGCAATTTGCAGCAGCAGGTAAAGCCCCAATTCGATCTCACACAGTTCGGCCGGGCGCAGTTCGCTACGGTTCGGCAGATGCTTCTCGAAAGACTTTTCGAGTTGTTTTCGCCACGAAGTTATCTCCCTCATCTTTTCACCTTGGATCGCGCCATCTTTAGAAACTCGCTCGCAAACATAACCTCGGTTCCACTCTCCTTGAGCCAGTCACATCGGCTACGGAACGAACTCAAATAATTTGGACGATCTTTGCCCCGGTGATCAGGAAAGACAAATAGCGCTTTGTCCCAGGCGGGATCCCGCCGGAAGGGTTTGACGTTCTGCGCCAGCAGGTAAGGGCTTGCCCAGTCCTTAACGTCAACCGCCCAAACTTCGCCATCGGTAAAGATCAGACGCAGATCGTAAGCGTCAAGCGCAGGCCACATCTCAATTTGCAGCTTTCTCTTTCCCAACTTCTGCAACTGATCGCGCAGCCACACTTCAGCCCGCCCCGGCGCTGAGACATATCGTCGCAATGGACGAATCAAATAAAGCGCCCCTTCGCTCTCATGAATGTGGCGAAATTGGACTTCATCACGCGTTGGTGAGGAATCGCAGGTCTCTTCCTGACAGACGAAATCAAGGCCGGAGGAACGGATCAGCATACCGCCGCAGTGCGGACAGCAACGGTAAAAACCCTGATAAACGTAATACCCTGGCGCAGGCTGGTAAGCCTCTTCAATCAGATTGGCGATAGAATTGAACGGCGGATTGAAACGAATTTCGAACGACTCTTTCTCTGTCAGAACGGGGCGCCGGATGAGCAGTTCGCGCAGCGCCGTATATGTTGTTGGGGATTCGGCGCAAGCTTGCATCGCCTTTTCCATAAACCGCTCTTCGGACACTGCGGCTTCAACATCTCTTTCCAGCCGGGCAAATTCTTCGCAAAAGTAGGTAGGCGTTTGGCGACACAGCAATGCATCGCGCGGATGGATATCGGCAGGAATATTCGCCAGCGGCCATTCGCTAAAAGGCCGTTCGCATAATTCGAGCAGATCAGGAATGTGGGCGGGCGGTGTCCGGCGGCTTCGCAGACAACTTAACACCAGCAAGTCAAACCCTCGCTGCAAAAGCTGCGGATATGGAGCCTCGATAACTTGACTGTGACTCATCCGTTGCTGAAGCTGAACTAGTCCACTAGCTATTAACTGGATAATCGTATCAGGTTGGGGGATGTTGCCTGCCGAGTGTGTTCCCAATGCTGTTGCAGTTTGGACGCTTTTAGTTTCTGAGTGACTTGCCAACTTAGTTGGCCTGCTTTGCTCAAGATCGCCCAAAGCCTTCTTTCCCTTTGGTGACGCGAAAAGCTTGGCCAACAGTTCACTCGATACTTCGAGTTCGTCCGCAAGTTTTGCAATCGCTGCTTCCGAAGGAACACGACGGCCACGTTCGATGTCCAGCAAATAAGGGGCCGATATCTTGCACCGCCTTGCCAACTCACGTAACGATATTCCTCGTTGTTCACGCCAAAGTTTAATTTGGTCACCACCATCTCCGCTCATGTTTGTTAGCTTACGCTAGCTAACGCACACTGTCAATAAAAAATAGAAAGTGCCACAGGCTGACCTAGCAACGCACAGACCAAATTAGGTGCGAAAAATATATTGCTGCGGCTGGCGGCGAGTTATTCGAGGCCGACATCGCTGATGAGGTCAGGCGGCTTGCCCATGAGAAGTATCCGGACGATATGCCGCACGTTCGTTACACTCCGCGCGAAAAACGATATCGCATCTATGCGTATTAACGGAGAATGGCTACTCTGTGAAGATGGTGTCATTTGGCATTGGCTGATGGAGAGTCGCGCTTTGTGAATCAATCTGGGACAAAAGTTTTGTCCCATTAACTGAAGGAAACTTTGTGAGATAACTTCACCTGAGTCACATATTTATAACTGCAACCCACTGTGTCTTGTCCCAAATCTTGTCCCAACGAAAAAGAGTTGGGCACTAAACCCAACTCCTTCAATAAGATAAAAATGCCGAAGGGGGATTCGGATTCATGACATTTTGTAAGTTGTTGAGCAGTAAAACATTTCTATGTAAAGAGCTATTACACAATAAGTTATACCTTATCTTATTAGTCCGCTACTTTCTTTTTAGTCTCTATGATGCGCTGCAGAAATAGACACCAAATAGACACCATGAAGCTCTCTCGATCTTGGGAAAGAGTTTCAGATTCGAGTTGTGTGCCTCGCCAAAACTCGATTCATCTGTATTTTCAATAACCTCGCCCTTTGTTGTATAGACTCTATTTTCCTTATCAAAATCCAATCTTGGCTAAGAAGGACTGTTAATAACATCCAGCTAACCGATAAGGCTGTATGACCGTAAGTGTATGAAAATATTGAGAGACAGACTTTTTGCTAGGGACAGGGATATTCCTGATGAGATGGGATGAAGTTAGACGAAGAAAGTGAAGGAAGGTATTTCACGAGCGAGATCGTTGTGACTCCGCGAAGCGGTTAGTTCAACCTGACTTATGCCATATAGTGCATAAGTCAGGATCGTTGCCATTGGTCAATTTGGCGTGTCAATCTCGACCCGACTGTAGGCGCAGAGATCAAGAAAGTTAGGCCAGCCTGTGTAGTCAGTTCTGATGCTCTCGGCGTGTTGCCGATCAAGCTCGTTGCGCCAATCACAGAATGGAAGGATCGCTATGAAAACTCTTTGTGGCATGTGCGCGTTGACCCCGACGCCACGAACGGGCTGACAAAGCCATCTTCTGTGGATACGCTGCAATCGCGCGGCCTTGACACTTCTCGGTTTGTGGAAAAGCCTGGCACCCTATCGGCGGAGACGATGGAAGAGATAGCGGTGGCCATTGCCGCTGTAGTCGAATACGATTGATCGCTCCAAATCAGAGCACATATCTTTTCATCGTTCCCCGTTCAAGCGACGACGAATAGCTTCACACCGCAATTCTTGTTCGTTCGTGCTTATCGTGACGCTTCCTCCTTATTGGAACGAAAGCCACACAAAATGCGCACGATGTTATGATTGCTCTAACGCGAACGATGTCGTGATTATTGAGAGTTACTTGGTAAAAATCTTGACTTCCTTGGCCGCCATATTGCATGGCATCGCGCCATTGTTGACCGTCACACTATCGCTGCCTATGCGGTTACGCAGCACGGTTCCGTTCGGCAGGTTTCTCAGATTCGGTACATTGATGCTCTGAGGCCACCAACCATTGTTGATGCACACCACAGCCTCATCACCGCTCTTTGAGCGCTGGAAGGCATAAAAGCTGTCGTTGACCCACTTCTCCTCCTGCCAGCCATCTTGAAGCGCCGGATGCGCCCGCTTCGCAGCATTGAGTTGCTGTATATAGGAGTACAACGGATTGGCCGTGTTGAAGCTATTGAACAGATCTTCCCGATTGAATGGATCATTACAGCCAGTGAAGCCTTGCTCTGTGCCGTAATACACAATCGGGATGCCGCGAATGGTAAAGGTGAAACCAAGCGCCGTTTTAAGCTGCGGCCATTTATCCCAGTTGGCGCCTGGTCGTCCAGTGGCGTCGCATAAAAAGCGATGCACGTCATGGTTATCTACAAAGACACCATTGGTAAATTTGTTTCTGTAGCGCCAGTCGTTTTGGAAGCGGTTGTTGATTTGCCACATCGACTGATCTTTCGCGAAGACATTATTGATCGTGTAGTAGAGGGGAAAGTCCAGCGTTGCATCCAGATAGTTCGTATAATCAGCAACGTAGACCGGATCGCCGCTAAATACTTCGCCAAGAGTGAAGGTGTTGGCTGCTGCATCGAAGTCGCGCCAAAACCATTTTGGCACGTGCTTGACTGTATCGACGCGCAAGCCATCCACACCGGTCTGCGTCCGCAGCCAGGAGATCCAATTTTTTAGCTCTCCCGTGGTAGCCGGGTTCTCTTGATTGAGATCGTCCAGTCCTGCCACATCGCCATTTTCTACCCGCCACTGGTCGTTATAGTTTTGCACATCTCCATTGTGATGATACCAATCGAACCTGTCGAAAGGCGACGCAGCGAAGCCATTGAACGGCTGGAAATCCCCAGTGTGATTGGCCACCACGTCGAGCATGACATAGAGGCCCTTCGCATGAGCCATATTGATCAACTCCCTGAGCTTGCTTATGTCGCCGAGGTGGCCGTCGATACCATAGAAATCATAGGTCCAGTAGCCGTGGTAGGCGTTCACATGACGCTGGATTTGCACAGGTGTGATCCAGATCGCAGTGAATCCCATACCCTTGATATAGTCCAATTTGTTAATCACACCTTGGAAATCGCCACCGTGCCACTTGCGTGGATCATTGCGGTCGGCATTGAACCCACCGTAGTTATCATTGGCGGTATTTCCGTTGGAGAAGCGGTCAGTAAGAAGGAAATATATCGATTGTTGACTCCAGCTATTTGCATCGAGCGTGCCGGCCGGAGGTGGAATGACCAGGCCGAGCGCAATCAAGCACAGGGTGATCAATCTCGGCACATAGCGGTGGCTTAGGTTCTTCATAGTAGACTCCTTGTGACTTGTGCTTCGCCAAACTTGATCCGGCATGTATTTTCAATACGTTCGTCATACTGCTCGCCGTTCGTACCGGTGATGCAGTCCGCCAACTTCGGCGATCTCGATCACCGCTCCTAACTCCGGTGGCTGCATTGCTCTCGGCTCCGGCGCATCCTTGGGAGACTGGGAAAAAACGGGGGCTACGCTGCTTCCTTCAGCTCCGCATCGCCGGAAAGATTTTGCATCCCGGGAGACCAACGGCGAAATGTATTTCGAAGGTCTTCATTAAGAACCTGCGTGCGAACCTGCAACAGGAGGTGCGCTCCGCGATCGCTCCAACGCATTTGCTGTTTCTTCACCATCCTTTTGCTGACCACATAGTTGACCGTCGATTCCACAAATGAAGTCGAGATCGTTTCCCCATGCCTGTACCAATCGCCGTAATTCGGGATGAAGGTTTTATTGGCGCCGATGAGTGCATTGACCAATCTCGGCTATCTTCAGGTAATCCCTTCAGAATCATCCGCTGCCCCGTAGACTCGTTGTGAGTATGCAGGGTATGACGTGGCAGAAGTGCCCTTTCTCGTAGGTTGCAATCCGCTTCGTTTGGACTCGCCATGCGATCTCTCAGTCAAGCACCGCATCTCGGCGGCCTGCATCCGAGGTCGGCGAGTGATTTCCTCGACGCGCTGGTCGCGCTGGGGTTCCTGCAGCGCCAGGACGGCGTTTACCGGAACACGCCCGCCACGGACCTGTTCCTGGACAAGCGGAAGCCGTCCTACATCGGCGGCATGCTGGAAATGGCTAACAAACGCCTGTACTCGTTCTGGAGCCACCTGACGGAGGGAATTAGAGCCAAGCTGTACTAGCAACATCCAGGTTCGGCCACATCCGTGGGGCGGCCTTTAGCCTTTTGAAGCAAATCATCCGCCCACCTCCTCCAACTCTCGGACATCCGGGGAACCGCAAGTAACCGCTCAGCCTCATCGCGATCACGAGTGTAGATGCGAAATACATCTCGGATGGTGAGATCATGATCGGGTCTCTCGACTACCCGGATCTCATCTCCCGCGCCCACATCACCCTCGACGACTATTCGCAGGTAGCCCCGGGTCGCAACGCCTCGGTGAAGCGGCGCGGAAACATCTTGTCGTTCATCCGAACTCCAAGCCGCCAGCAAGGTATGCGCGGCTCGGAAACCTCAAGAACAGTGGTCCCGATCTCCCAACGCTCTCCGACGAGCGCATTGTTTACCTCGATCCCTTCGGTCGTGAGGTTTTCGCCAAACTCACCGTATGCAAGCGATCGGCCGATCTCCTGTTCCCACCACCGTACGTCTTCGACGGCGTAGGCGTAGACCGCTTTATCGGGTCCCCCGTGTGCCTTGCGATCCGCCTGGTCGTCTCCGGCAAGGTTTACACCTCGGGCTGCGATCCGACCGACGGCAGGTGATTTCCAGACAGCACTCTTGGCAGGGCGACCGCTGTATTCGAAGTCGCGCACAGTACCGACGTTGACTGAGAGAACCTTTCCTACGGTAGTCGCCATTAGCTTCCCTCCTTCCAGGTGCGTCTAACGTCGGCGCTAAGCTGCCGCCGAGAGGGAATCGCAAGCGAGCTTGCGACAGTTAGCTTGAGCGCCATGTTATACGGCGTAGCCCCTACATTAGACTGCATTAGCTCCCCCATGTAAAAGGAGAGCGTTCCAAAACGGGGGCTGACGGAAATCTCCGATTCCTGATAAGCTGTCGAGAGCATGAATCGGAATCCTCACCCTGCAGTCTATCAACTTCATGTCTGGATTAGACGGATCAGTCCAATGATCTGGCGGCGATTTTTAATCCGCAGCGATTCTACCCTCACCGATCTCCACAACACCTTACAGATTGCCTTCGGCTGGTGCGACTTTCACCTTCATCGATTCCGCGGTAGTGCTACATCTATGAAGCCGGCGCCGGTGTCAAGGGTAATAAAAACACACCTCTCCTGACACGCCGCTTGGGCGTGAAACTGGAAACTATCAGGAGGGTACCCGTAAGAGACATCAGATCGCTCGGTGAAGAACAGTTCTTTGAAACTAGTGCCGCAGGCAACCTCGACTCGGATCGCAGGTTCAAGCCGCGATCAATCATCTATACGAGCAGTGATTGCCCATGAGGTTCAATCCGCACTCTCTCCGCGCGGAGAGAGGCTGGTCGCCCAATCAAATGTCAGGCATTTAAGGCCTATGTAGCACACGGGCCGACCTAACTGCGACAGCTCGACGCTGAAACTGAGCGTAATCAATCCGATCACGCAAGAGGATATAAGCTCTGATGAGCAGTTTGCGCGCGACTGCGACCAGCGCTTTCTGCGAGCCGCGGCGCTCGACCAGACGATAGTAGAAACGCCGGAGCTCGGCATCCTGTTTGATCGCCGCGTGCGCGGCCTCAATCAGGAGGAAGCGGAGGAGAGGCGAACCAGCCTTGCTGATTCCGCCCCAGCGCTCGCGCTCGGCCGAAGAGCGTTCGCAGGGCTCCATCCCGGCATAAGCAGTGATCTTGCGGCTGGATGAGAAGCGGGAGACCGGCTCCAGCGTGTGAACCAGCGCGAGTGAAGTCAAGGGGCCAATCCCAGGATGGGTCCGCAGGAGCGCGACTCGCTGGTCGCCTTGAGCGCGTCGTTCCAACTCTTGCTCGACACATCACGCCGATCATTCTTCTGACGTGAGCGCTTGCGCCGAGAAATCTCGGTGGCATTGCCGACTCAGGCCTGATGACCGAGATCGGCGAGCAAATCTTCAAACCATTGGTTGTAACCACTGGCCTCGAAGGCGACGATCACTTCGCCGTCAAACTGCGCGTAAAAGGCGCGCACATCATCCTGCTGGTGGTCCAGCCGGTGATGTTTGATCTCACCATCACTCGTCTTGCAATAAGTGATGGTCTGTTGTCGTGCGTGAAAATCTACTCCACAATAGATCGCCATAGCGTCTCCTTTAGCGATCTGATGTCTTCCCGTGAGTGTAACACTCACGGGTAAAGGAGGCGCCGGCTTCATAACATCAAATGTAAGGCTGGCCTTTTGAGAAAACCCTATAAAGACAGGGGTATTTGTAGACCGCCAGCCTTACGTAATATGAAAGGACGCCCCGCTAGTAGTAGTCTTAAATAAGCATTTTCGAGATTACCAATAGCAAGGAGGCGTCCAATGATTAACGTTAAGGACCTGGACTGAGACGTTGGATCGAGTTTTGGCGAACGACAGGTAGAGGACCAGATCCTTTCGCCCCTTGCCCTGCTCAACTATCAACAATTTCTGCACCCAATCAATGTCATTGAGTTTGAGCCTAGCGACTTCGCTCACGCGCAACCCGCAACGTAATCCATGGAGCCCAGCGAGTCCTTTTGACGATACGTGCACAGGCATTGGAGTCATTCCATCCTAGACCTCGCAGACGATTCTTGGGGCAAGCTACAGGATTGAGAGCTGGCTTGCAGATATGAGCTTGACGGAGTCCCTTTCCTTCACAGCATTTCGCATATTTCAACGGCAATTTTATCAGCACCGAACAGTACAGAATAAATTTGTTTTACAGTCAAACGGTATCGTTTGCCACCGTACCCAAAGTATAGCTCTTGTCCAGTACGCTTGAATCGTAGTATTTCTTTGCTGCTTGACTTATCTATCCGCTTCTGCACCTCAGACTCAGGAATAGAAGCTGTTGCTGGCCAAGCATCGCTTTTATCAGTGAAGACGTATAAGCTGCTAGCCCCAAAATAGTGAATATCACCTACATAGACGAATACTTGGTTTTGAAAAGGTTTATATTGAAGCCGTCGAATGCTCCTCTGTGTAAGTCCAAATGATTCAACTATCTGACAATCTTGTCTCGGTCTTTGATTCGGAAATCGATAAGAGACATTAGTTAACAGCAACTCAGGATGGAAATTTGATTCAGTGATAGAATAACGCGGTCTTTCCAAAATTTGACGAAAAATGCTTGTCTTTGATGAATCAGAGTCTTTTACATACTCTGGTGTCCCTGGTTCCAAAAATTTAGGTTTTTTACCGTATATTGACTCACCATACGCGTAAATAATAATTGGTGCTGCAAGCAAAAAACCGAATAATGCGAGTAACACTCTCTCAATCTTAGACTTCAATCTATGTCGGCTTGGAAAAATGAAAGGTAAGGGGCCAAGTACCCCGATAATGGAGCCGAGGATCAAATAACACCCGCCTAATCCCAAACACCCCCACAATCCCCAATCCTTCAAGAGTGTAAACAAATTAGCTAGCATCTTATCCTCCTTTACAATGATAGGCGGCGCTCTTGGCTATTCTCATCTGGCCTGAGGTCGAGTTTACCCAGTCGTGCGCCGATTGCTGAGAAAGAAAACACCTTCACAGCTGCTCTACGTTCATATCGGTGGTGCAGTCCGCCGACTTCTGCGATCTCTATTACTGATCACACTCCTCTCCCTATCAAAAATTTCGTCTCTCTTTATTTCCTACACTTACAGCCACACAGTACGATCTTTCCCTGATCATTGATCTTTGTATTAACCGTTAACCAAAGGATAATAACAGCCCTTTGAGGCCTAGATATAAAGAAAGGTCGTCTGGATAATCAGAATACGGAAGGTTGGCTGAAACTCAGCGCGATCCGCACTGCTGACTAAATGTTGGCGATGACTGTCTGCCTTTGGTTTTGTTACGCTGAAGAGAACGAGTCAACAGAAAAAACAATGCTGAAGACGTCGGCCATGCTACGCCCGCACAAGATCGCTGTCAATCTTTTCTGTGACCAGACTTTTCGCATCCTGTCGCCGAGGGTTCTGGTGCAAATATTCGAACCAAGGCAAACGAATCTGAACTTTCCTGATTTTTTTTGCCAGCTCGATTTCGCTCAATGTCACTGCGGCTTTACTGAACTTCTTGAAACCCAACATAGGATAGTACCTTTGTTTCACACGCCTGCGATCTTGCTCAATCAAGTTGTTCAAGTATTTGCTGGTCCGAACTTCGGTTTGGCCTGGCAATCCCTTCACTCTTCAATTCAGTGTCAGCTTCATGCATTGCTAATAGCCATCAAGCATGAGCTTCTCAGGAGCTACGTTATTCGTGATGGCCCTCTCGATGAAGTGCTTAGCGGCTGCTTTATCTCGATGCTCACTCAGAAAGAAATCGACCGTATTGCCCTGTTTATCAACCGCGCGGTAGAGGTAACTCCACTTCCTTTTAACTTTGATATAGGTCTCGTCGACTCGCCAGAATGTGCCTGACGGCCATACTTCTTCTATCATTTCTCGAAAACTGGAACAAATCGCTGAACCCATCACATAATCGTGGTATGCGCAAGTATCACACCATGCTCAGCTAACAGAGAGCACACGTCACAGTAGCTGAGCTTAATAGTGACGTACTATCGAACAGCCTAAATGATTATAAGATGATTGATATGGCGACCCTTAATGGGTGCCGGCCCCTCAGAAGGGTCCTGTGTCATACCGATCATTATCTATATTTTTCGGTTTAGCACCAGAACCAATCAATATACTCCTGACGGATCATCCACTCCCAGGATTTTGTATAATCTCGCAGCCCAATCCTATCAGTCTTGCCCCTTTTTGGAAGACTCTCCTATTTGCTATGGACAAGGATGACTGGACTTGCGTCGATATGGTGTCGTAATGTTGCTGGTGATCTGTTAACTTCTTAAATATTTTTCAGCCAAACGAGCTATGTCGTTATCATGATCTGTGCCGTTGATACACCTCCTGGCATTGACGAAGTCAGTAATGTTAGCGTTTATGTAATCGCTGATTTTGCGGCCTGTGAATGTACCGGTCTTGAATCCGTGGACGAGGATGAATAGGGCTATCTCAGGCTCCAGCGCCCCGTCAGGGTTGCTAACTAAGTCGACGCCTAGTATATGAGAGTACTTCTCGTAGTTATTTTTCCATGTGAGTTGTACGTACCCGCGACCATAAAACGGATAATACCTCAAATTACTCCGCCTCCATTCTTCACTCCGCCAGAATGCCTCTCGGACGGGTTCTAACCTTTTTGCCGTTTCCCACTCCACCGTTGCCAGCACATAGGCTATCTGAGTGTTCAATACTAATCCTTGGGCTTCGCACTCAGACTTGATTGCTTCAATAGTCCCTTGTTTAGTAGAGAAGTCATGCGCCTTCCCTTCGCCGACCTTGTCCAACTTCTCTTGAAGTTTTTGGATGGAAAGAGGGCCGATTAACGTAGGATTTCCTTCGAAGACATCAGTCTTGAATTCAGCCCAAGCCGTACGGGTCCGGGGTCCTATCAGTCCGTCGATGTCACCCACTGGGTAGCCAAGGAGGCTGAGCGCGACCTGCAACTCTCTCAACTGTTCCTCTGACAATCCGTCGATGGGCATCGGCCCAGTAATCGCCGCCAAATGCTCAAATTTCATAAAAACCTCTTTAGTACTACTTTGTTAAAGCAATCTAGGTCTGAATTGTTCAATGTCTATGCCTGAGCGTTGCAACTCACAAATCGCTTCGACGCGTAGCCACTCAACTACCTCGCGATGCACGGAAGCGAGTGAGTGTCGCCGATGGTCGCGCCAGGGGGGAAAATGCCGCGCGTGGGAAGCCCGGCTTCCGCTGCT
>JAKEHZ010000078.1 GCA_022614735.1 Acidobacteriota bacterium
AGAGAACCAGTACCTGAATTGCTGAAACCTTTTCAAATCCGCAATCCGCAATCCGCAATCCGCAATCAATACCCTTCCTTTCCAAATTGTGTGCCAACCAGGGGTATTAATCGCCAAACTAAACAAAAAACTAGACTTAGCCGCGCAAATCAGGAGGATTTGAAGCGCCATCTGTCCGTTTTCGGAAAACAAATGTTCAGAATCGGGAAAATATTCAGCGTTGCTCGCCCGTCCGTTCAATCTGCTTCACGACAGGGATATTTACCTGACTGACATCGAACGGTTCCGGCTTCGCGTCCGCGACCAGATCGAGCACCATCGCGACCTCATCGCAGCAGTTGAATTTGTGGCAGTTGATGCAATCCATCCAGACTTTGCGCGGCATTGACTCGTGAGGAACCACACGAAAGCCGAATTTCGCGAAGAACTCAGTCACATAGGTGAACGCATAAACCTGAACAAGCTCGTGCTCGCGAGCCTCTGCTATGTTTGCTTCGACCAGAGCGCGCCCTATGCCTCGACGCCCGGTATTCTCATCCACGGCAAGTGAGCGAATTTCAGCCATATCGCCCCAGGTGAAGTGTAATCCGGAGCAACCGAGCACACGACCATCTTCAACGGCGACGTGAAAATCACGAATGTTTTCATAGATGCTGAGCAGCGTGCGCGGCAGCATTTGTTGCTGATTGGCGTAATTATTGATGAGTGTGTGAATTTGGATGGCGTCGCGGGTTAGGGCTTTGCGTATCTCCATTTCTGATCTATTTTTCTATCTCAATTTGCCTATTCAACATGCCACACAGATCACGGTCTGCCTGTGGGTCTAGGACCGCTAAGAATACTAGATTTATCCAAAAATCAAAACCGGAAGAGAGAAAACGAAACAAGCGAAAATAGCGAAACAAACGAAAAAGCTGAGAAATTTTCGTTTGTTTCGCTATTTTCGCTTGTTTCGTTTTCTCTCTGCCCGATTATCTTCAAAGCCTTTGGTGACAATGGGAAAAGCTACTGCTATACTGCACTGTGTTCGGAGCAGGTAGTTTGACAAGTTGCGAACAACGGGTTATCCGGCAACGTATCATCAACATCGCTCCTAGGAGAGAATAGAAAAATGTGGAATCGTCTCAGAAGACTATTTCGCTCAATCTTCGGCGGTATCATTGACAAGGCTGAGGACCCGGATTTGATTCTTCAGCAGTTGATCCGTGATATGAATGACCAGGTTCCGAGGATGCGCGAAAATGTCGCACAGGTAATGGCGACGGAAAAACGCCTGGCGCGTGAAATCGAGGCCAATTCGGCTAAGCTCACTGATTATGACAATAAGATCAAAGCTGCTATCCGCACCGGCCACGACGACATCGCTACTGCGCTCATCGGTGAAATGTCGACTGCGCAGCGTGCACTCGATACCAGCAAACAGAATTACGAACAGGCAAAGGTCGCTTCAGTCAAGGCGCGCGAGTTTCTAGACAATTATATGATGCAGGTGCGCCGCAAGAGCGCCGAAGCAATGCAACTGATTGCGGCCAACAGACAGGCGAAAATGCAAGAGAGGCTGGCGCAGACAATGGCCAGTTTCCAACTCGGCGACGATTCGCAAACTTTCGATGATATGCGCGAGAAGATCGCCGGACGCGTCGCCGCAGCAGAGGCCAAGGCTGAGCTCGCTTCATCAAGTCTTGACTCGCGCATGCAGGGAATCGAAAAAGAACTGGCCAATATCGAGGCGCAGGATACGCTCTTGGCTTACAAGAAACAGATGGGGCTACTGCCTGAATCACCTATGCCGGCACTTGGCGAAGGCGCCCCCGCGGTTAACGCTGAGAGAACAATTGGCGCAGCAGATTCAGCGCAGCAGGATAGAAAATTGACCGAGTAATGAAGGGCTACGGATTGCGGATTGCGGATTGCGGATTGCAGATTGCGGATTGATGTACAGCAACCTTTCCAGGTTGCTGTTGACTTGCTGATGTGACCATTGACGAAACAACAGCAACCTGGAAAGGTTGCTCTACATCAATCCGCAATCCGCAATCCCAGCACTAGCCTGCGATAAAATTATGGAGTTCAAAGTCTCCTACATTAAAGAGGCTCTTAAAGAGCCGATCAATATTGGTGGGCTCTTGATTTCAGGGGCTGCGGCGGTCTATGCGGCAACGACTGGATTCATCGAACCAACTATGGTACTCGCAGGTGCTTTGATAGCTGAAGGTATCTACCTCGCGACAGTGCCCGCATCGAGTTTCTATCGGAAGATTGTCGATCGAAACTCTCGCAAATTGCTCGAAGAGCATCGTAAGAAGCAGAGGGCTGAGCTGATCAAAACTTTCGATCCGCGTGAGCGCGAAGCTGTCGACTACCTGAGCTGGATGAAGAAGCAGATCGCCGATAACTATAAAAAGTTCGCGCGATTATCGGATGAGCCGCTGCAGATTCGCGAACTGGAATCGACCTGGGAAGCCTTCGTTGATCTACTCGACGAATACCGCCGTCGCAAAAATCATCTTCGCTCGATCAACCGCCAGGCTTTGGAGAATCAATTGAGGCAGGCTGAAAGGACTGTGCAGTTCTCCGATGAAGCAACTCGTCCACTGCACGAAAAGAACGCTGATATCTTACGCCGTCGTTTGCAGACATACGACGACATAGAGCGCAGTGTCAAGCGTGTTGAAGCTCAGCTGCAGATGATAGAAAACTTCTTCGGGCTGGTTAATGACCAGGTCGTGACGATGCCGACGCCGGAGCACATCTTGTCCCTAGACTTTGATTCGCTGCTCTCCTCTATCGAGATGACCAAGGAAATTTTACAGCAGACGGCTCCGATTATGGGTCAGCTCGAGTCCCTCAACCGCGATGCCAATCAATTACGACCCTCGCTCGCGGGCGAACGCCGATAATCATCTTAAAGTTCGCAGTTCTTGGAGGTTTCTGTTGAAGTTAGCTCTTGTATCAGCAAGCGCGCGCGCAGTAATGCGTAATGCTGGATTGTTCTTACTTGCCACCATCAGCGGTTTCTCGGCCGCTGATGTCTATGCTCAAAAGACAGAAAACCCTCAAGACCTGAGGCTGAGACCGATCTCTGTCACCACGCGTGTCTTTCAATTGCGAGCTAAGCGCGGCAGCTATCAGGAATTGACAGATCAGGTCTTCAAGATGCAGACGGCGAATCTCGACGATAATGAGAGGTGGATGAAAGCATTCAAAAAAACCTATCCGGGCTTCGATATCGCCTTACTGCGATCTGAAAAACGGCGCGTCTTCAGAACATCCAAACCATCCGTTATCACTCTAGCCAAACACTCGGACGGACGCATTCTCGAGTTGGTGATGATGGGGGCGCAAAGCCCGGGGGAGGGCGAAAAGCCCGGAACGAGCCTGATTCCAGAAATCGGCATGCACTTTGGCAATGTGAACATTAAGCCGACGACCTTCTCTATTCAACATCTTGAGGTCGAGAGTGGGATGACCTATTTCTATGCTATTACCAAGCTCAAGATGAGCCCAAATGACTACGTCAATTTCCTTCGTCCCAACATTCCGGCTGAAGTGTTCGACGGCATTGACACCTTTCTGCTCTTCGCCTTTTCTATCGACCTCGATAAAACGATCGAACCCGCTCGTTATATTGATGAACGCCAATCCCTGCAATTGCAGGAAAAGGCGACCCGTAAAGTAGATCCTGAAATCCCCGCTGGCATCCGCAATGCCGGTCTGGGTGGCTATGTACGTGTACGCGTCGAAATCTCAACTGAAGGAAAAGTGACCAGCGCAACGATCCATTACTCATCTTTCCCCGAGATCAACAATGAAGCTTTGGCGGCTGCGCGTGAGTGGGAATTTCCCTCGACTCTCTTCGTTGACAATAAAAAACCGATCACCGGTTTTATAGTTTTCAATTTCGCAGCCAAATAATGACATTGCAATTAACCACGGATTAAAAGTGACAACTTCACACTCCCTCTCCGCACCCGACCGTATGCCTGTCTGGGCTGAAGAACTCGCCCGGAAGTACCGCACAGGTGAGAACAGCCACTTTCTGCTGCATCATAACGTCTATGACATCGTCCGCTCACGCCATGGATACGTTTCACTGCTCTCTTACCTGCAAAAGGAGATGCTGGGTAACAAACGCATAATTCTATATAACCGCAGTGAAGGCATCTCATTCGATTCGGAAGAGACCATGCGCGCATTCATCGCCCAGCAACGTGTCGCCGATCCGTTGCTCGATTTCAAAACTGCAGCACAGCTGCCGCGCGATCCCGGCCGCGCTCTCCCGATGATCGAACGGTTCCTGTATTTCTCCGATCGGGTCGCAGTCGTAATCAACTTCCTTGAAACGATCTTCCCGACAGGAGAGATCGGCTATATGTCGAGCGATGACCGCAACACGTTAGTATCTTTACAGCGATGGCTGACGAGCCCGCGCTTGTTAGAGACAGACAACATCGTCATCCTCATCACCGAATCGTTATCCGATGTTCACCCGCGAGTGCGTGAGAATTCTCGTCTGGCGGCGATTAAAGTTCACTACCCGAATGAAGAGCAAAGAAGCGAGTTCATCAGGGAGTTCCTGTCAGCCTACCCTCTTGAAAAAGTCGAGATGAGCGAGGCTCAACTCGCCGCTTTGACATCAGGTTTGAACTTTGTGCACCTGCGCTCGCTTCTCTGCGCGGCTCGGGAATCCGATGATGGGCTGACATATGACGATGTCCGGTTAAAGAAGAAAGAGATAATTGAAGCCGAGTGTGCCGGCTTAATTGAGTTTGTCACGCCGAAACACGGGATGGACAGCGTTGGCGGATTGCGTGAAGCGAAAGGCTATCTCCGCGATATTGCCGAGACAATCAAAATGGGCAAACACGAAGAGGCGCCGATGGGCATTTTGATCTGTGGCCCGGTCGGCACAGGCAAGACATTCCTCGCTCTGAGCTTTGCCAGAGATTGCGGGTTGAACGTTGTCGAGTTCAAAAACTTCCGTGACAAGTGGGTCGGCTCGACCGAAGCCAATCTCGAAAAGATTTTAAACCTCCTGCAATCACTTGCCCCCATCGTTGTGCTCATCGACGAAGCTGACGCAGCTCTGGGCACGCGCGAAACCGAGGGTGATTCTGGGGTCAATCAAAGAGTCTTTTCGAAGATCGCCTCCGCCATGAGCAACACCGAGAATCGCGGCCGCATCCTGTGGATTTTGATGACCTCACGCCCCGACCGCCTGCCGATTGATTTGAAACGTCAGGGGCGATGCGAAGAGCACATCGCACTCTTCTATCCTGAAACCCCCGAAGAACGGCAGGAGATCGCCGAGGCAATGGCTCGCAAGAACAGGATTAAGCACCAGATCAGCGATTGGAGTCCGATCGCAAACAGCCAACTGCATCTATCGGGCGCGGACATCGAATCGATTCTGATCCGCGCGCGCCGAGTCGCCCGCATCGCCGGCCACGACGATGTGACGAATGACGATCTCGCCTCTGTCGCATCCGAGTTCACTCCGGCGCGTGATGATCAGGCCATCGAATATCAAGAACTGGTCGCCGCACGCGAAGCTACAACACGAGCGATGATTCCATCGCGTTTCCGCCTCATGTCCAGCTCGGAGATCGCGCGCAGGCTTGAATTGTTACGTCACGTTATCAGATAGAACTAGGAGAGAAAACGGAACAAACGGAAATTCACTAGGATTCCTCTAGGATTTTTCCGTTTGTTCCGTTATTTCCGTTTGTTCCGTTTTCTCTCCTGCTTATTTATCCGCCCACGACACGAAGCTGCGCGACAAACGCATCGTTTTCCATTCGTATGATAGGACTCTTCATAATCGAGCAGAATTTCCTCACCAGGCTCAATATCGTGCAGTGCGAAGAAAAGCATATGGCCGTGAATGACTTTAACGTAGCAGTTAGGCTCGCAGGAGTGATTGATGTATTGGGTACCATTGCCCAGCCTGCTGGCATCTATCGCCCAATATGAATCCAATCCACTGATGTAAAGGCGGCGTTTGCCTTTGACCCGCCGTGAAATTTCACACCGCGAAATCTTCTCTCCGAGATACTCCGCGATCTTGTGGCCTTTGCGAAAATGGACGGTAGCGAAACAACCTTTGCCATCAATTTTTGACGGTTTGATGGTGATCCCTGGGGCAAGCGTCGAATCCATCAATTCCCTTCCAGCCGGAAAAATCTGTAATGGCCGATGACCTTCCACTCGAACAGAACGTCTTCGAGCCTGGCACCAAGGCCAATGTTGTGGACTATTGCATATCGATCCGTATCTTTGACCTTTATCTGACTCACAATTCCTATGTGAAACCTACCATCCTCAAGCTCCCATGAGACGACGTCTCCCGGCAGAAAACTCTTTCCATCTTTGCTCAACGACAAACTCTTGCCCTGGCGTTCGAACCACGTCATTAAATTGGGGACGCGGCGATGGTCGATGTTCTTATCCGGCTTCTTTGCACCCCACTTTTGTGGATACTTCGCGAAGTTCTTCGACATGTCTTCGTGCACTTCTTTCTGTAAATCCACGCCGCCCTGGCGGAATGCGCGAACGATTACGTCGGCGCACACACCCCGCTCAATCGGGACGTCTCCGTTCGGATAATCGAGTTTTACGTAAGAGGGATCGTAACTGAGAGTCTTCGTCGTTTGCTCAATCGAATTGGCGAGGGCTTTTTCAAGTGGTGTTGCATTTGGTTTGACCTTTTGCGCGGCGGCGAGTTCCCGTTCGCCCAGATAAACATTTTTTGAAGCGCTGCGAACAAGATGACACCCTGTAAGCAGGCCAACCAGCAAGACAACAGATAAAGAGCGGAACCCGGAATTCATGCACTTACCTCTAAAAATTTACCTTCCAACTATCACAAATGCAGTTTAACACACGCTTCTTGCGTTACAATGACTTTCTCTTATGGACAACCTGCATTCATTCTTCCCAATTCTGACTGAGCTCAGTCTGCGAGCAGGAGCGATCGTTCGCCGATATTACAACTCACACTTTGACGTCGAACATAAGGAAGACGACAGCCCGGTGACTCAGGCAGACCAGGAAGTCGAACTCTTCCTGCGAGATTCGCTCGAAAAACATTTTCCGACTTATTCGATCCTCGGAGAGGAGTTTGGTGAGACAAGGAAGTCGAGCGCATATCGCTGGATCATTGACCCAATAGACGGGACGAAATCATTTGTCATGCGCACGCCGCTTTTTGGAACGATGATCGCTTTGGAACGGGATGGTCTCCCGGTGCTCGGCTCGATATATTTCCCCATTCAGGATCAGCTGCTGATCGGTTCAGCGGAGACCGGAACATTTCTTAATGGTGAACGCTGCTGGGTATCTCAAACTGCGGAACTTTCCCAAGCTACAATGATCATCACCGATCCCCGTGTCTTGATTGCCGCCGCCGGCAACGATCAATTGGTAGAGTTATCTCAGAAAGTCAGGCTCGTGCGGGGTTTTGGCGACTGTTATGGCTATTTTCTTGTCGCCTCAGGGCTGGCGGATGTAATGATCGATCCAGGGGCGCTCAAGTACTATGACGTCGCACCGATGCCGCCAATTCTGCAGGGAGCAGGTGGTGTGTTCTCAACTTTTAAGGGCGATCTTGATTTCAGCACCGGTCAGGGGATTGCGACCAATCGATTATTGCACGGGCAAATCTTGGCTGCATTCAATCAGAGTAGATGAGGGGCAGAATTTCTCCAGCGCACAGATTTCGCAAGCTGGTCTGCGCGCTTTGCATACTCGCCTGCCGTGCAAAATCAAGCGATGCGAGAAATCAATCCACTCTTTCTTAGGAATGATCTTTATCAGATCGGGCTCGATCTTTTCCGGTAGCTTATTGCGTGTTAGCCCGAGCCTTTGCGATAGACGAATGACGTGTGTATCAACCACAATGCCAGTCGGAATTCCAAAAGCCGTCCCCATGACGACATTGGCGGTTTTGCGACCCACACCAGGAAGCTCTACCAGGTCATCTAAGGTCTGCGGCACCTGACCACCGTGTCTCTCAACGAGGATTTGACAGGCTCCCTGAATCGCTTTTGCCTTGTTGCGAAAGAAAGTGACCGAGTTGATATCTTTTTCCAATTCGGTTTGAGGAACTCCCAGGTAGTCTTCGCAGCGACGATATTTTCTGAAAAGCGTCGATGTCACGATATTCACACGCTCGTCCGTACATTGCGCAGAGAGAATTGTCGCGATCAGCAATTCGAGGGGGTTGGTATGATTTAACGCGCACTTCGCCTCTGGGTGCTGTTTCTTCAGGCCGCGGATAATCTGCTTCACACGTTCCAGCAAATCTGTTTTCGTCTCTCTCATTTCTTCTTTGATTTCACTTTTCGATCGGCCAGCCCGACAACGATCTTCCATTCTTCCGGCCTCACAGGCTGCACAGATAAGCGCGAGCCTTTCCGCAGCAACTCCATCTTCTCCAGGCCCGTCACATCACGCAGCTCTTCGATAGTGAGCGGATGATCGAACTTCCTCACCAGCTTGATATCAATCATCTCCCAGATGGGATTCGCGTTGGTACTCTTCGGATCATAGTGTTTATCTTCCGGGTCAAGAGCGGTGTGATCAGGATAGGCCTTCCTGACTACCTCGGCAATTCCAACAATGCAGGAAGGGTCGGTGCTGCTGTGATAGAAGAAGACCTGATCGGCTATCTCCATTTCGCGCATGAAATTTCTTGCCTGGTAGTTTCGTACTCCGTCCCAACAGGTGGTCTTCTTCGGAGATCTCTCCAGATCATCAATCGAAAAAGCTTCCGGCTCCGATTTCATCAACCAATATTTCATAACTTTATACATTTAACTGAACTTCTGGCGACCTTTTAACAACTGGGTTTTCTATACCTACTTGATTATCAGGAATCATCTTGATAATATAATTATTCGCTTTTCCAGACCTTGCCCCAACAAGATGATTATACCCTCGAATTATGAACCCAATCACGAGTTGGAAAGTATCCTTCTACTAAACCAACCTGAGAACTACCAATGCTCAAAAAGATGAAACAGGCCTTGCTCGGCGGCCTTAAAACTTTGGGGGTATTTAACCTAGTTCAAAACAGCAAGTGGCGTCAAGAGCGCCTCTTGATAATTGCATATCACGGGACCTCTTTAGATGACGAGCACCTCTGGAACCCGGAGTTGTTCATGCATCCCGACTATCTGAGGTCCAGGATGCGAACGATCAAAGAGTTAGGTTACACAATCCTTCCGTTAAATGAATCGATTCAGCGTTTGTATGCTAACGATTTGCCCGCACGATCCTTGGCCCTGACTTTCGATGACGGATTGTACGACTTTTATAAACAGGCATACCCTATTCTTGATGAATTCAAATTCCCTGTCACTCTTTACCTGACAACATATTACTCTCATTTTAACAGGCCGGTTTTCGATGCGGTCTGCCCATACTTAATCTGGAAGAGACGGGATCTGATCCTTGATCTCAAAGAACTCACCGGACAGAGTGTGAAGTTAGATTTATCGAAGGCTGATGCGCGCGACAAAGCAAACGTCGAGATACTTGGGTTCGCTCGACGGGAAAAACTTTCTGGGATAGAGAAGGATTTACTTGCTGCAAAACTGGCCAAACAGCTTAAGGTAGACTACGAATACCTTTTGGCTAACCGAATTTTGCATCTACTTAAACCTGATGAAGTCAGGGAGCTTGCAGCTAGCGGAGCTGACATCCAGTTACACACACATCGTCACCGAACTCCAATGGATCGGCAGATGTTTTATCAAGAGATAGAAGATAACCGTAGTAGCATCCGGGAGATGACTGGCTATTCTGGAAGCCACTTCTGTTATCCGAGCGGAATTCATACTCCGGCTTTTTTGCCATGGCTTAAAGAGATGGGTGTTATCTCAGCCACCACCTGTGACCCGGGCTTGGCTTCACAGAACTCTGATTCCCTGCTCCTCCCACGCTTTGTAGACACATCGCTACAATCGCCAATCGAATTTGAAGGCTGGCTGACAGGCGTAGCCGCCTCATTACCTCGCAGGTCTCCCCCCCCTCCTGATCCTAAGCTCATTTGGGAGTTTGCGTCCTAATCTACCCACAGGTGTCTTTATCGTTCAATCGGCAGGATGAGCCACGGTTTTGAGGCATTAGACCAGCGAGTCGTCCTACCAAGTACATTCCTTATAGATAAAGTATAAGAATAGGCGAATCCCATTTCCTCGACAGCCTGTCGCAAGTGATGATTATCACCCGCAGCATATACATAGGCTTGTTTGGCGCCGGGCATTAGTGCCGCGTCGTGCAGCATCTGAGACAGCGAAGACCGACACAAATCGTCGCCAAGCGCCTGGGGATGAGTATAAAAATCGGTTAGTAATACGGAACCGGGTGGCAAAGACAATGCCTGCTCAACTTCACCCAGAGACGACTCGCCTTGACGCTCAATCAGCCAGCCGTAATGCACAAGGTCTCCTTCTTTCACACACGTGTAAATGTGATTACCGGATTCCAGGTATTCCAGCGCCCGCCTTAAGAACCGGTTCACTGGCGGCTGCCAGGCCTCTATCGGCTGGTAAGCCAACAGGTCCGGGATATGATCGCGGTTCATAGCTTGATTTACGGACGAGATGCGCGCTCGATCAAGGTCATAAGAATAGACGCATAGTTCTTTTGTGCACCACAAACTCTCTTTCAACCTTCTAAAAAGTTCCAATACCAGGCCGGTCATTTTCAAGCGGGACCATTTCTGTCTCCAATCCGTGAAGCTATGGAAAGCATCTCTCACCTGCTCGGGAGCAATATTGAAGCGGCGAATGGCGGGTTTGGCGCTCTCGGTCAACTTCCTTTTGAGTTTGTATTGGAGGCAATGAACTGGGTTAAAGAAGACCTTGAGGGTGTAGACTTTGTCGTGATGTGTGGCGTACCGATCTTTATAATCACCACCCGGTGTCAAGTCGAGGATCGGAATCTCTTGTTTCGCCAGTTCCGTGCCGAGCATTAACATATGCAACACACCCGGCGAAGCCTTGGCATGTAACGGCGAGTGCGTAATGAGCCCTATTAGGACTTGGTCTCTATTGTACCAGTTAATTTGCGCTGAAACGATCTCCCCATCAAGCCGCAAAACGGTGGCGTGGAGTAGTCTGGGCATACGCATCAGGTTCTTGTAGAACGACTTTTTATGCGGGTTATGCTGCAGATCGGTGGCGTTGTGGACGGCCTTCAGACGGAGAGTGGCGAAGGCCATAATTTCATCGAAGATAGCCTCTAGTTCCTCCCGGTCTTCAATTTGATCAAAGCGCAAGTCACCCAGTCGCTTGAGACGATTGAGCTTATACTTCTCGGTTTTCTTCCGCAGTCTCTCTCTGAAAGCGCTGCCATCGCCAATGGCCATTAGCCCGCGGGGGATTGGCTTGATGTAACACCGACTGCCCCAAGTGGTGCCTGGCCCGGTCCACTCAAGAGGAGCAGATGGTGCGAGGAATGAAAGCGTGAGACTCTGGTTAGGAAATCGCTCACTCAGTTTTAGTAGAGCGGATTCAATGAAGGTATTCCCATCTTGAGGATTAGCTAACCAGGCTGGATATTCAGCATGGACTGTTCCCGCGACCTCCAGTTTTGCTGAATCGGTGGAAATGGCCAGAGTAAACAGGCCAGCTAATTCTCCACCATTGTTAGTTCCAACAACAATGACTGGGGTAAATTGATTCCTATACGTGGAGTACCACGTGGCAACAAAATCTTCGCTTTGAAAGACTGTACCCCATGGGCATATGCCGTAAAGATTCTCCCATCTCCTGCGAAAATCCGCATTTTCGATCATCCTTTCCGCTTCCCGACCCGTTATGATTTCAATCTTCATACATATTACTGCGGGACTAAACATTTTTATAGATACTATGCCATGTCCCAGATTCGATCTTGATAAGCATCTTACTCTTTTCAAAAATATGTTCTAGCTCAGGATTAACATATACAATGAGTATCTCTCTCGGATGAACTTCTATTGAATTCTCAATCTTCGCAAGCAATGGCGACAGTATTTCTTCCTTGAACGGGTTGTATAAAAAGAGCACGGCTGGTTCATCTTGAATATCATAATTGATAACATCCATACAAATCGACTCCACTTTCTTGCATTTTTGCGAAGCGCTTTTGTACTTACGGATGTTATCCTGAGCTATCCGATGCAGCTGAGGCGAAAATTCAACCCCGACGACTTTTTTAAATGGGTATTCGGATGCGAACAATAGCGCCCTTCCCTTTCCGGAGCCGAAATCAACAAAGGCAAAATCCTCATGCTTGATTTTCAAGGAGTCGAAAATCTCATGGAATAACTTAGGGTCGCTACATTCATAGCGGATCGCAAATATAACATTGCGGTTCTCGATATCGAGCTCATGTAAACCGACTGTATTGGCGGTGCTGACGCCGTGTTTTAAATCGAAGAATCTGTTACGCGCATCGTGCACATATCTTCCGAACTTCTTATACAGGTGGGTACCTCTTAGAATACTTTTAAGTTTTTGTTTCATATTATGTTCCACAGTGTGCGGCTTGGGTCTTTGGAATTGAAAGCGTGACATAATTCAGCTAAAGCTAAAAGACCACAATATATGGGGGGCACCCACGCGAATTCCTAAAGAGCCGAAATTTAGAAACGCTCAAAACAGCAAACACCATTCTCCCTCCAACCCTGTGAGAAATGCATCACCGCATTGAATTACCTGAATTAGATCGGCATTATTTGAGTGAACCAACATCCAGCCGCCTCGACGATGAATAAAACAACGCTTATCCGAGAACTCTTGCACATAATGCGGGTAGAGCCTCCCGGTGATCGCAGCAGATCCATGGCGCCGCGCGTGATTGAAAAGGCAGTCGAGGGTTTCATCGATCGCGTTCTTTCTCACCACAAACTGAAAAACTGTGCTCGTACCGCCAGGCTTGAGATAGTACATAAACCACCCAACCATCTCCCCGCGAGAGTCGCGAACCAACACCTTTTTAAAAGCACCGTAGAAATTCATCTGGCCGGCCTGGTTTAACAGCCACCGCAACGAATAATCATCATAGAGAGGCTGAAGCGTCGCAGCTCTGGAAAACTGGGGCAGAGAATTGAGAAGAGTCTCAATACCCAGATCCTCCTCTGAGCACTGTGTGATTGGATTAAATATGTGTCTCGGAAGCATCCACGCCGCCCCAGCATCTGCGAGGTAGCAGAGCGGAGATAAGACGCGCGCGACAGGTGAGAATGCCTTGCGTCTGGCGAGAAGATTAATGACGTGTTTAGACGGCCGCAAAATGCGAGTCCAATACTGGCTGTATAAAAACGCAGTTGTGCCACCCAATCCCTCCCATACCTTGCGACCGGCATGGCCCGCCCCGTCAGTCAACGAGAGGTCCTGTGGCCCCGAGAAAAAGGTCTTCAACAATTGCACTCCTGCAAGAGAAGACCGGCTCTCCGGCTCAACCATAAAGTGAAAGCTAATCGCCACGCGTATTGGCCGGTCTCGCAGCAACATCCGGCGTGGCACGACTCCCAGGAAACCGACGATCCTCCCATTACTCTCTTGATAGACCAGAGAAGGTAGAGACTCGTCAAACCAGGGGTTATGGAAAAAGATATGCTCAAAATAATCATTCAGCGCTGCCACGGAAAGCACTCGCAGAGAGGGCCCGTCATTTAGAAGAAGACGCATGAACATATCCGCCACTTGTGGGATGTCTTCTTTAGTAAAGGGCCTTACCGGTCTTATTCTCAAGCTTTCTCTCATTGCCAAATCGAAGCAGAGGAGGAGGAAATACGAAACAAACGAAAATAACGAAACAGACAAAAGAAGGCTAAAAGACTTCGTTTGTTTCGTTATTTTCGTTTGTTTCGTATGCTCTCTTCCTCTCTCTTGACTGAATACTCAGAAGATCAGAATAGTAGACACCACTCACCCTCCAGACCCGTCAGAAAAGCATCGCCTCGCTGAATAACGTGAATTAGTTCGTTATCATTAGAGTGAATCAACACCCAACCTCCGATACGACTGAAGAAGCAATGTTTATCTGATAGCTCCTGCATATAGCGTGGGTACAATCGCCCGGTGACCGCCACCGCACCGTGCAGCCTCGCATGGCAGAACAAATGATCGAGAATCACGCTGACCGATTCTTTCCTCGCTGCAAATTGGAGAACCCAACTCAATTCACCGGGATTCAGGTAGTAAATGTACCAGCCTATAACCTCACATCTCGCGTTACGAACCAGAACCTTCTTGAAAGAACCATAAAGCTTTATCTGGGCAGCCTGCTCGAGCAACCAACTCAACGAATATTTGTCATAGACCGGCCTCAATGCTTCGGTCTTGGAGAAATCAGGCAGGTGAGTTAGAAACGTCTCGATATCTAATTCCTCCTCCAGGTTATCGGAATCCAGCGTGGGGAAATAATTCGGCAAGACCCCCATTACGGCGCTGTCTGCAATACCTGACAAGGCCGATAGCGTCTGAGTAATAGGAGATAATACCTTATACTTGCCCAGCCAACTATGTTTGCTGAGTAAGTTAACAGCCTCTTGAGTGGGACGTAGGATGCGTATCCAGCGCTGGCTGTATAAAAGAGCCGTTGTGCCTCCCACCCCTTCCCAAACCCTGCGGCCCTTATCCCCCGATCCATCGGTCAGTGACAGGTCTTGTGGCCCGGAGAAAAAGGCCTTCAACAATTTCACGCCTGCCATGGAGGAACGGCTCTCCGGCTCCACCATAAAGTGAAAGCTGATTGCGACGCGAATAGGCCGATCCCCCAACGTCATCGGGCGTTGGACTACTCCCAGGAACCCGATAATCTTTCCACTTTCAGCCTGATAAACCAGAGAAGGAAGAGTATCATCATACCAGGGGTTATGAAAAAAAATCTGCTCGAAGTATTCAGGCAGGACAGTCATAGGGAGCGCGCGACGAGATGGATCTTCGTCTAGAAGAAGACGACGGAACATGTCCACAACCTGAGGAATGTCATCCTTAGTAAATGCTCTAATTGGCTTCATTCTCAATTGTTCTACCGGGTGGGGTGATCTACCACTCCTGAGCCGTTCAGTCCTCCACGACATGCGTCTCGAAGATCTGGCGATAACGCTGCCACTGCTCATGATCGAAATGCCCCTCATCGTTAAGGCAATTAACCGCGGCATAAGCCATATACAACGCGTGATGAGTGTTATCGTGTGCGAAGAGACCCTGGCGACCGAAGGTCAGCAGCCCATCTATCCCGCTCAGCCAATTGTCCAGTTGGTTAAAGTGTCGCTCGTAACCTTGCAGGTAGATTGGATAAGCCTGGCGCAAGCGGCGTGATGCTACTTGCAGAATTTGGGCCTTTACCGGCAGACCAGCAGATGACAGAGCGTCACTCATCAGAATACCCAATTGTTCGTCGCTCATCTTCCATTCCAAATCATCCGGGCTGCATGGCAGCTCGGCACAAAGGACTGTCCGATTCCGCGGCTCATTACTGGCACTGTAATTCTTCGGCTCAGAGAGGCGTGAGATCCTGATATGCTTTTCAGGAAAGTAATGTGCGTCGTATTCGGTAAACTGGTCCTCCCCCAGTACCAGATAGATGAGTATCATACCTCGATAGTCAATCGCCTTCGCTGATAGCAGATAGTCTGAAGGCGGTGGCGGTGTTATCAGGTTTGCGAGTACTGTGATCGGAATAGTAGACCAGATGTAGTCAGCAGTCGCAGAGTAAGTTTGGCCATTCTGCTGATAGCTAACGACCGACTGGCCATTACCCTTGACCTCCACAGCCACCACGTTTGCGTTAAGGTGAAACGTAGCTCCCATCTGTCGGGCTGCCTGATAATATGCTTCGGAGATTTGCCCGTAGCCCTGACGCGGATAAAAGAACCGGCCACTCCCCGGTGGTTTAAAGCCCGGCACCGCGGATAACACCTTCCGAACCATCTTTGTGAGCGAGTCCGCCGAAACCCGGCGGCGCGCCTGCGTAGCCGATAGTTCCTCCGGCTCCACCCCCCATAGCTTACGCGCATAAGGAAAGTAAAAGTCCCGGCAAATTGTTCTGCCCAATCCCTTCTCTAAGATTGAAGAGAAGGTCTCCGAGCCGGCGCCATTAGAGTTTAATGGCAGCACTTTGCCGATAAAATCAGTAACGACGCCGAAGGCAAAACTCGGCGGCAGCTTGAGGGCCAGGTCGAGCGGCTTCAGGGGGAAATGGATCCAATGGCCTCGTAGCCTGATTCGGCCGTGCCTCGGCATATCCAACAAGTCGCCATTGAGCATCTCACGAATATCGCGCAGGACCTCAGCATCACAAGCCGGATGTAGACGATGACTGCCATAGTCAACGCGCATCCCCGCCAACTCAAAACTACCGGCGTTGCCGCCAACGGCATTACTTCTTTCCAGCACAGTAACCTGAGCCTGCTTGCGGCGTACTAGCTGAAAAGCTGCGCCCAGACCGCCCGGCCCCGCACCTAAGATAACAACGTGTGGTTTAACCATTGCAATACCTACGGGATGTAAAGTTCGAGCCAGACCATGTAGTTCAGCATGCCCCACAGCGCGCGCCCATTATCGCGCCGGCCTGTCATGTGATCATCGACCAACACATTCACCACTTCGGGCTTGAACAATCCCCAATCTGAGATATTCTTCGGCCCCAGGTAATGCCTGATCAAATCTTTCAGCTCATTTTTGAACCACCTTGAATAAGGCATTTCCAGTCCGACCTTCTTCTTGTTGAGTATTTCCGGTGGCAGGATACCTTTCATGGCGCGGCGCATAATATTTTTTTTGCGCAACCCGGGAAATTTTATTCGCGGCGGCACTGTCGCCATAAACCTGACCAACTCAGTATCAGTCATTGGAACGCGCGCCTCGAGCGAATGAGCCATGCTCATCCGGTCGTTTTTTATCATC